>CANJNY010000138.1 GCA_947475715.1 Prolixibacteraceae bacterium | reverse complement strand
AGTAGTTATAAGAGCGGAAGCGGACAGGATGCGCATTCCATTAATGGCGACCCCCTATTTGTAAGTACTGCAAACTTTCAGTTGCAATCCTTAAGTCCTGCTATAAATAACGGAACAAATATTGGCCTAACTTCCGACTTCCTGGGTAACCCAATTATCAGCCTGCCCGATATTGGAGCCTACGAATCGGCAATTGCAGTACCCCCTTTAACAACCTATTATAATAAACTGGTAACAGCAACGACTACAAAAAATGATTGCGGAACAGGTTATACCGGTTCAACGGTAACCTATTCTGTTGCGGCAAATAAATACTCCTCAACAGTTAGTCAGGCAGATGCAGATGCAAAGGCAGCGGCAGATCTTTCGGCGAATAAGCAAACCTATGCCAATGCGAACGGTACGTGTACACAGATACCGGTAACGGTTTTTTACAACATTAAAATGTCTGCAACAGCAACCAAAAATAATTGTGGAACAGGATATACCGGATCAACGGTGACCTACACTGTAGCAGCCGGCAAATATAGTTCAACGATCAGTCAGACTGATGCCAATGCAAAAGCGAGTGCCGATCTTACGGTAAATAAGCAGACTTATGCCAATACCTACGGCACCTGTACACTTATAAAGAAAAAAAGATAACACGTTGCATTAACAATGAATTATAAGGAGATAAAAGGAGCAGGAATTACCAATAAAATGGGTTATCTGTTCCTTTTATTTTAAATTAAGCCATCCGACTTTTATAGTCGCTATAGTCAAATGTTCTGAGTAACTTAAATCCATCTTTTTCGTTCCAGATTCCAATTGAAGGGTGATGAACGCCGTTAAACATCGAACTTTTTACCATTGTATAATGGATCATATCCTCGAAGATAATCTGATCGCCAGGGTTCAGCTCCTGATCGAACGACCAGAAACCCATAAAATCACCTGCCAGACATGAGTTCCCCCCCATTCGGTAGGTTGGCTTCCCTGCCACCGGTTCGTGATAAGCCCCGCGAATCCTGGGTTTATAGGGCATCTCAAGACAATCAGGCATATGAGCGGTAAAAGAGATATTCAATACAGCTGTTTTAATCCCTTTATTTTCTAACACATCCACAACATCGGCCAGCAAGGTGCCGGTTTCCCATGCAAAGGCGCTACCAGGTTCCAGAATTACCTCAATGTTATTCCATCTTTGTCGGAAAGCTTTTAAAGTATTAATTAACAATTCAGTATCGTATCCCGACCGGGTCATTAAATGACCACCACCCATATTTACCCATTTAGCTTTGCCGAGGTATTTCCCAAACCTTTCTTCAAAAGCGGCAAGTGTTTTTACCAGATCTGTTGGATTCGATTCACAAAGGGTATGAAAATGGAGACCTTCAACCCCTTCCGGCAATTCATCTTCGAGCTGTTCAGCCAGGATACCTAATCGTGTACCTGGAGCGCACGGGTTATATAAGGCGGTCTCGACCTCCGAAAATTCGGGATTTACTCTCAGACCTACCGAAATTTTACGGGAAAAATTGGACACATCGGGTAAAAACCGGTTTAATTGAGTCAGTGAATTGAAGGTTATGTGAGAGGAATTCTCCATCACCGCATTAAAATCCGATTTTTGAAATGCTGCGGAATAGGTATGAGCCAATGTTTTCATCTCATCGGCAGCCAATTTGGCCTCGTAAGCCCCACTTGCCGCCGCTCCTTGAATATATTCTCTCACAATGGGAAAAGCTTTCCACATCGAAAATCCCTTAAATGCAAGAATAATCGTTATCCCTGCCTCCTTTTCAACTGAACGGATTAGCTCAAGATTTTTTCGCAGCAGCTTTTCTTCAAGAAGGTAACACGGAGATGGTATTTTTGAAAAATCAATTGGCATTTTAAACAGTTTAACAGTAATATAAAATTTATTCGAAAATCCTTAAACCCGAACAGCCTATAGTCTAAAAGGCTAACAGGCTAAAACAAAACACCGGTATCGGTTATTTTAAAATAATAGCCTTCACAACTCTGCGTCCAATACGCTGATTTATTGCCTGAATAATTTCATTGCGCATCATAAATAACTCATTTCTTACAATAGAGGACTTAAGATGGATATGAAGCACACCCTCTTTAATATAAATTGAAGAAGTTGCTCTCGAGATTTGTTTTCCTATTATTGACTCCCACATATTAACAGCTTCGAGTTCGGCCAATTTACCATCAATCTTCTCCTCTTTTAAATAGTCTTTTATGGCACTTCCTAAAGATTGAAATTCGCTTCGTCTCATATTTAAGTTGTGTATAATTATACAATGGCAATTTGCCCGGCAGAAACCATGAATATTTTATAATCCGATCCTCCTGCTTCCCTGATTATGCCATCCAGATGCTCCCGGTTAGTATCGGTTATAAAAATCTGTCCAAAATTATTATCCGATACCAACTTGACGATTTGCCCCACACGTGAACTATCGAGTTTATCAAAAATATCATCCAGCAACAGAATTGGTTTAAGCTTGTTGACCGACTGAATAAAATCGAATTGTGCAAATTTAAGTGAAATCAGATAGGTTTTATTCTGCCCCTGGGATCCCAGTTTCTTAATCGGATTATCGCCGATTTTCAAGTCAAGATCATCTTTATGAATTCCGACAGTTGTATATTGCAGGGCAGAATCTTTGGATACTGATTCCTGCAATAATCTTCTAAAATCAAGATCTTTAAGCTGTGACTGATATTCAAGATTAACTTTTTCGTTTCCCTGACAGATGAAGTCGTAATATTTTTGAAAAACAGGGAGTAGTTCACTTAGAAATTCAACCCTCTTTTGGTAGATTTTCTCCCCTGTAAAGATCAATTGTTCATTCCAGACATCGAGGCTATCGGCATCGAACTGATGATTGGCGGCAAAAAATTTGAGTAAGTTATTTCGCTGAAGCAGCGCTCTGTTGTATTTAAGAAGCCAATCGAGGTATTGACGGTCGTATTGCGAAATCACGCTATCCATAAACCGGCGTCGCTCTTCACTGCCCCCCTGAATAAGTACTGAATCTGCCGGCGAGATCATTACAAGTGGCACCAAACCGATATGGTCTGATAGCCGTTCATACTCCTTTTTATTTCTGCGGAATATTTTTTTATGACCCGATTTAAACCCGCAATAGATATCTTCAGATTCGCCACTGTTTTCATACTTTCCCTGAATCACAAAGAAATCTTCGCGATGACGGACATTTTGACTGTCAGGAAGATTAAAACAACTCTTGCAAAACGAGAGGTAATAAAGACAGTCGAGAAGATTAGTCTTCCCGACTCCATTGTTTCCAATAAAACAATTCAACTTCGACGAGAATTGTAAATCGGCCTGAATAAGGTTCTTATAATTAACAACAGCGAGATTTCGGATAAACATCGGCGCATTTTGATTTTAGCAGTTACAAATTTAACCTTTTTATTTTGTACGACGAAAAAGGTCTTTAAATCTGGTTTAAAAACAGTCCGATTAAGTAGAATAAACCCTTGAATTAGTGATATGCATAGAGAAAAGAATTTTTATAATTAAAAATGACTGTGGTTTAGGAAAAACGCTTATTTTTGCATTCGAATTGAAAAAAAGGAAAATAACAGAGATAAAATATTATGACTAAGGAAAAGACACCTAACCCGACTGAGAATTTAGCTGAAGTTGAAAATGCATTGACAACTGCCGAGAGATTTTTTGAAACTAACTCAAAGATTATTACGATGATTTTTGGAGCTGCCGTAGTTATTGCGCTGCTGTTTCTTGCCACACATCGTTTTTATTCACTTCCCAGAGAAGCGAAGGCGAAGGAGCAAATATTTGCGGCGGAACAATATTTCGAGAAAGACTCATTTAAGCTTGCATTAAACGGCGATGGCAATTTTCCGGGGTTTTTGGATATCATTAACGACTACGGAAGTACTAAAGCCGGTAAATTAGCCTTGTATTATGCTGGTGTATCTAACTTACATATCGGCAAATACAAGGAAGCGATCGACTTACTTGAAGATTTCAAGTCAGACGACCTGCTGCTGGGCCCTGTGTCAATAGGCGCTACCGGAGATGCCTATAGTGAACTTGGAAACAGAGATAAAGCGGTGAAATTGTATATCAAAGCTGCGGAGCTTAATCCGAATGCTTTTACCTCACCGATCTATTATCTGAAAGCAGGTAATCTCTATGAGGCATTAGGTACAAAAGAGAAAGCATTGGAGGCCTACAAGGCTATTAAAGAGAAATATCCCGACAGCGAACAAGGAAGAACAATTGATAAATACATTGCCCGTTTAACGGCAAACTAAGCAGAATATATTTTTTCAGAAATCCTCTTCGTTGACTCGGGGAGGATTTTTTTGATATAATAGCTCTTTTAAACTCACGGATTAACAAAACCATCGACCACATGATTATCGACCGAATTGAAAATGCCTCACGCTATTATCCACTTGGCTCCGGAATAGCTGAAGCGTTTGAACACCTTATAAATAATGATTTGTCAGGTATCGCCCCAGGCAGTTATTCCATCCTGGAGGATAAAATCCGGATGCTTGTATTTGATTCAGTGCAAAGCAATACCGACCGGGTAACTTTGGAAGGACACAGGAAAAATATAGACCTGCAATACTGGGTGAGCGGATCCGAATTAATGGGATATGCACCTCTGCAATCACAAACTCTTTTGAAACCTTTCAATGAAGAGAAAGATTTCGGCAATTATCAGGCCGAAGCCTCCTTTACAAGATTTGAGCCCGGAATGTTTGCCATCTATTTCCCAACCGATCTGCATACTGCTGTTACAGACGAACAATACAATTCGAATGTTCGGAAAATTGTTTATAAGGTTAATATTGAATAGGATTTGACAAGATTGCTATGGTAACCATTTTATTGGTAATGTTCTGCGGAGTACTATTTGGAATTGGATTTGGAAAATATCCGTTGACCTTGAAGATCAACGATAAGTTACTCAATATTGCAATTTATATTTTGCTTCTGCTTCTCGGAATTGCCGTTGGGTCAAATGAGAAAATAATAAAAAACATATATACCATTGGCTTTCAGGCTCTTGTTATTACAGTTGGGGCCATATTCGGAAGTGTGGCAGTATGTTGGGTAATTTACAAAGTCTATTTTAAGATAAAATGAGGGGGACTGTTTTGGTAATTGCTTTTTTTGCCGCAGGGGTGATTGTGGGGTTCTCAGGCAGGCTACCTGAAAACCTCATTTCGCCGCAATGGAGCAATTATGCACTCTATTTTCTCATTTTTCTCGCGGGTATCGGAATTGGAGCCGATCGGAAATCGTGGCATATGATCCGTACCATTAATTTCAGAATATTCTTAGTACCGCTGGGAATTATCCTGGGAAGTTTTGCCGGTGCCACATTAAGTTCATTACTTCTTCCAGCGCTTCACTTGCGTGAAATATTGGCTGTGAGCGCAGGTTTAGGGTATTACAGTCTTTCAAGTATTTTCATCTCTGAATTACACAGTGAAGCCTTGGGAGTAGTTGCGTTGGTTTCGAATATCCTCAGGGAGATATTTACCCTTCTTTTTGTTCCTTTGCTGGTGAAATACTTTGGAAATCTGGCAGGAATAGCTTCAGGTGGAGCGACTTCAATGGATACTACACTGCCAATAATCAGTAAATATTCACCAAAGGAATATGGGTTGATATCACTTTTCAGTGGAATCGTTCTAACAATTCTTGTCCCTTTTTTAGTTACGTTTATCCTGAGTGTGGGGAAATAAAAATTTATCAAAAGGCATCAGCACCCGGATAAAAATAATCGGCGGCTGCCTTCTCTGCATTAAACAGCATATATTTAATCACAGCTGAAGCACAAAGTTTTCCGTCGTTACCCAGAATCTGCGTCTCTACAATCGCCATTCGTGTTCCGGACTCTCTGATGGTTGCCCGAAGGGTGATCTCGCCTGCGCTGATTAAAACCGGACGACGGTAGGATATCTCCATCGAAGTGGTAACTCCCACAGTTTTACATTGTGTTTGAACGGCCCAGGCGGCAATTTCATCCATCAGAGTTGCCTGAATTCCGCCATGCAACACATCGGCAAATCCTTCAAGTAATTTACGGGGCATCCATTTGGCAACAACCCCTTCATCCTGATTCCAAAATTCGAGCTGAAGTCCGATTGGATTATTGGGAGAACAACCAAAACATTGATATTCTGCTCTTCCTGATTTAGCATAGGGATTTTGTATTTTTCTCACGGTTTATCGTTTTTTTAGATTTCTACTACTTCATTTTCGGATAAATACCAAAGATATCCCCGGCAACTGGAATAACCCATTGTAATAAAGTCTTTAAGGTACCCACGAACCTGAGCATGATGACTATCTGATTTTGCGCCCGTTTTATAGTCAAGAACAACCAATTCATTGCCTTTGATCATGACGCGGTCGGGTCGGTGCCGTTTCTCTGCACCTCGCAGGATATCCCGTTCGTTCAGAACTTCCCAATCTCCGCTAAACCAGGAACAAAATGGTTCTTTTTCAAGTACCCGGTAAATGAGCTGTTCATATTCTTTGGCCGTGGTTGTATCGATTTTTCCTTCGGAGAGTACCCTTTTGAGTGCCAGAGGTACATCAGCCACCGTTGCGATCTTTTCAAACAGTTCATGCATCAATTTTCCATGACCAATGCGCTCCGATTTTTGTGAATCAGATAGTTCAAAATAAGAGTCACTGTGAATACGAAGCTTTAAACGATTATCCCGGCCTGCAAGAATCAAATGATCCAGTTCTTTATTTTCGGAGACCTTTGATTGTGCAGAATAGAACACTTTTTTGAGCTCCCCTGTTTCAAACGTTTTTAAATCGGGATTCCAGTATTCCCTAAGGTCGATATATTTTTCCTGATCCAGGGAGTCAAGCATAGGAACATTCTCCATTACACCCTGAATTAGCGATGCTATGGTTTTGAATGGATTATTTAATTTCGGGGTGTACGGACAAAAAACAATCAGGGAGTTAACAGCTCTGGTCAATGCCACATAAAGCAGGTTGAGGTTATCGACTGAACAGTAGAGCATTTCCCTGAAGTAAGCCCCTGAAAACAAAGTTTGTTGCAATCCGACACCGTATTTAACCAATACAAGATCCATCTGATCAAAAGGTGGTTGTTCGGGATGACACCACAGGTAAGGAGCCCTGGTCCCCTGAGGCACGATTTCCCAATCGCAGAATGGGATCATCACAGTATGAAATTCGAGCCCTTTTGATTTATGAATTGTGAGAATTGAAATAGCATTCTGCCCATCAGAAAGCGTTATTGCCTTGGTGCTGCCCGTAGCCTCCCACCAATCCATAAAACCGGCTATTCCGCCTGCCTCATCCCGCCCATATTGAAGTACCAGATCGAGAAAAGCTTCCAGATAGACCAGTTCTCCTTTGATCTTATTGAGTCCAAAATCGGCAGCAATACGGCTTGCCAGTTCAAACAAAGGCAAGCTAAGGTGTGATGGATCGAAGAGACTATTTCCCGGAGTTCTGAACCATGGTTTAAATTGTTCAGGAATTTCCTGATTAACAGCGAACCAGGCATGATACTGATCATTTTGCACCTGCGACTCAACGGATGAGATTAACGGATTCAAATAATTAAAATAGCCATAAATCAGGTCTGCCTTAACAATATCGTTATCTCCGCGGGCAAAGAGTGTGAAAAAATTCAGGATAAATCGCACGACCGGTGACTGACCGATAATGAGCGAATCATTCGAGATCACATCGTAGCAATAGGGGCTCTGCGGATTGCTGATTTTTCGGTCGAGCAAGGCCTGGGCCACCAGGGAACCTTCAAATTTTCCACGAACCAGAATTGCAATACCAGAAGGACGAACGCCATTTTCCTGAACGATTTCCAATTGATTAATCAGGGCCTCAATAGCATCCTCACGATATGCACCCTTTTTTCTTGTATCTTCTGACTCAAAAAACCGGACTTTCACATAGCCATCAGCCTGAATTTTTCCTGAGGATTTCTGAAAATGATCACTGTAAGCTTTTTCTATAATCCCCTTCATTTCGGGGAATTCCTCAAAGGTATGTCCAGACCCGGTAAGGGAGGACTCAAAATCGGCATTGAGCAACCTTGAAGTCTCTTTAAACAGGATATTATTGAAATCGATCACTTTCTTTGAACTTCTCCAGTTAGTATCCAAAGGGATAACAGATGTGCCAAAGGCTGCCAGATCCCCCTCAATCTGTGTCGACAAGAGATTCCAGTCTCCATTTCGCCAGCGGTAGATTGATTGTTTAACATCTCCAACAATAATATTCCGGTTCCCTTCAGATAATGAATTTTCAATCAATGGCCTGAAATTAAACCATTGAAGTCTGGAGGTATCCTGAAACTCATCGAGCATAAAATTTCGGTAAACTGAGCCCATCTTTTCATACACAAAGGGAGAGTCACTGCCTGAAATTACCTTGCGTAAAATTTGTGTGGAATCATTTAATAAAACCAGATTCCGCTCCCTGGAGACCTCCTGAACTTTCAATGCAATGTCAGTAAGCAGTCCAAACGAGAAAAGATTCGAGAGAATAGCCTTTGCGGTATTAGCCAGTATTCCCTCTGTTTTTATTACTTCGACCGATTCAACCAGTAATCGGTTCAACCCCGCTTCATAAACCGCCTCGATACGATTTTTTAAATCGGGACTGTCTGTTTTCTTAAACCAGGATTCCGGGTTATTGCGTGCCTCAACAACACGTGATCCCGGCAACTCGAGGTTTCCATTAGCCAGTTTATTAAAGTGGTTAGCAAAAGAGGTTTTCCCGTATTTAAACTGATCGGTGGTTAATCCCTGGGCCGCAATTAAAATAAGCCCTTGCTTGCCAATCCCGATCATCCTTTTCTCGTATTCTTCAAATACCTTCTTTAATTCCTGATTATAACGGCCCAGGAAACTCTTGTCAGCCAGTTTTTGCAACAACGGTTCGCTGAACAATTTAAACTCCTCATTAAAGAGCTCTTTTCCGCGGCTTGTAAGATCCTCCCTGAAATTCCAGTTCCTCCCCTCTTTTAAGTTTTCATCGGCATATTCAAGCATCCAGTTTCTAAGTGAGGCATTGGTGTCAATATCCAAAAACAGCCGGTCAACGGCCTCCTCAAGGACCATTTGGGCATCCAATTCGGTGCGATAGGAAGCGTTAAGACGCATCTCCCTTGAAAAAGCCCGGATCACACGTTGAAAAAAGCTGTCAATGGTACTGACTGAAAACCGTGAATAGTCGTGAAGGATTAACTTCAGTATTTTAGCAGCCGTTGAGCGAATCTGATCTTCAGACTGATGAAATTCAATTTTCAGGAAATCCAGATGCCCTGAAGAGTTTCCCGACGCCAGTGCTGCCAGGTCTTTTAAAATACGGTCCTTCATCTCACCTGTCGCTTTGTTTGTAAAAGTAACTGCGAGAATATTTTTGTACGCCTCCGGTCTTTTGAAAACCATTTTCAGGTATTCGCGCACAATCTGAAATGTTTTTCCGGAACCGGCAGATGCTTTATAAATTTCGAGTGAGGACATTTAAAGAAAATGAAAAGTTTAAAATTCAAAATTCAAAGGTGAAAAGGTAAAAATTTAGTTTTCAACTGGTTAATCGGGATAATTTGAATCGAACACGCAGGATTCCATTTTCATGAGAGGTGGAGATCAGTTGGAAAAGTCCTATTTCGGAACTGCTGGTTACATGTGGACCGATGCACGGACAAGTGTCATAGTCGCCAATAGTGACGATACGCACTTCATCTCCGGCATCTTCAGGTAAACGACTCAGATTAAATCTTGCTGATGCCTCCTCGAGTGAAAGGAAGTGCTCCTTTACTTCAAGATTCCTCCCAATCACCCGGTTAATATGATGTGTCAGTTCCACTTCTTCATCACAGTCGAGAGGACGGTTGAAATGGTAATCACATTTTGATTTCTTCTTTTCAATATGGCTTGAGAAAGATCGTTCACAATGGAACATCCTGATCATGGTCTGATTCAGAATATGTTCGGCAGTATGCATTTGAGGATCGTAACTCTTCATCGGTTTATCTGATTTTTGTTAAAAGTAAAAAATAAATGCAACAAAGAAATTATAACTTCGTCTTTTAGACAGAAAACAAGATAAGTTGGGAAATACGCATTATAATATTCATCAGGATCTGCTCGATCGTTGTCTGAAAGATGACAAAGATGCACAATTTGAGATCTACCGGCTCTATTACAAGTCGATGTACAACTCAAGTCTGCGTATTGTGGGGGTGCCCGAAGAAGCCGAGGATATTATGCAGGATTCATTTCTTATTGCATTTCGTAAACTTGGAAGCTTCAGCGGTGAGGTGAGTTTTGGTTCGTGGCTGAAAAAGATTGTGATTAACCGTTCATTGGATATTTTAAGAAAAAAGAAGGTGGTTTTTGAGGAACTCCATAACGAACTTCCGATTACAAACGAACCAGAGCCAGAGAGCGATTCAATCACCATTGAGGAGGTAAAATCAGCCATTAGCCAGCTTCCGGATGGTTACCGGACCATTTTATCACTGATTCTGCTGGAGGGTTATGATCATGAAGAGGTGAGTGAAATTTTAAGAATTAAAAATGTTACCTCAAGAACTCAATTTTCACGGGCGCGTCAGAAACTCAAACAGATCCTCACTGAACAACGAAATAAAAAGATGAAGGAGGGAATTTATGGATATATGGGATAAAATAGTGTCGGAACAACGTTCTGACTTTGAGGAAGAACCCAAAGATGGTCACTTTGATCGGTTCGAAACCAAACTTAGTCAGATTAAAAGGAGGGAAAAAGGTCTGCAGTTCACCTTCTTTTTAAAAGCGGCTGCAGTTTTGATCATTATTCTTATTTCTGCTGATCTGGTGGTCCATTTACGGAAATCAGAGGTTCAGCCGAAAGAGGCCATGGTGATCAAAAGTGATCTGGGTGAAGCGACCTTTTACTACACCGGGAAAATAAATACCGGTATCCGCGACCTTGAAAGGTTGGCAAGTGAAGGAATAGGTTCCAAAAAGGAGATTATTCAGATTAAGCATGAGCTTTCCGAAATGGACAGCTTATTTGTAAATCTGCAACAGGAATATAAGGCCAACCCGAACGATGAACGGATCATCAATGCGATGATCGAATATTACCAGTCCAAGCTCGATATCGTGAACACCATAAAAACTGATTTGGAAAACGTAAAAAAATTAAAAAATAAAAAACATGAAAACACTGAAATATAAATTTCTAATTTTATTGGCAATCCTCTTCTCAATGAATGTCAAAGCTGTGAGATTATCGAAGAAAGTCTATAAAAACTTTCCGATAGCCAGTGTACAAAAGCTACAGTTAAGCAACAAATACGGCAATATCTCTATTGAAAATAGCCGCACCGATTCGGTTATTGTCTCGGCGGATATCTGGGTTGAAGGGAATTCTGATAAGGCACGACGCATTCTGAACAGCATTAATGTTACTGTAAATCAAAATGGAAACACTGTAGAGGCTGCTACAAATTTCGATAACATGAATAACTGGAATACCGAATTCAGTATCGACTACCACATTGAAATTCCTGCCGATCGCGAATTAGCCGTTGTCCAGAAATACGGGACAGTGAATATGAAGGATCTCACCGGCAAGGGGAGCTTTGAAATCAAGTATGGTGAATTAAACGGTCAAAAACTTATCTCACCTGACCTTTCACTAGATGTGGCATATAGTAAAATCAATTTAGAGGAAGTTAAGGACCTTTCACTGGTACTGCACTATTCAAAACTTAAACTTGAGAAAGGGAATAACCTTAAAATTGAAGCGCGCTATTCGGGAGTAAATATCCCGGAATGTAATCAGCTCGATATCGATTCCAAATACGACAATATATCAATCGGGAATATTGTGTCCTTAACCTGCAGCGCGATGTACACCGGATGTACCATCGATAAACTGAGTAAAAAACTGACCCTTGTCAACGGGTACGGCGGCTTTTCGGTCAAGCAGATAACAGCCGGTTTTGAAAGTATTACGATCGAAAATAAGTATGCCGGAATAAAACTTGGAATTGAAAAAGATGCAGCTTACCAGTTAACCGGCACCGCAAGATACAGCAGCATTAATCATCCTGAAGGAAAACTTAATAAAATACGGGAAAATGCCAATTATAAGGTAAGCGGAACGATCGGAAACACCGCGAATCCGGGTTCAACAGTAAGAATTGAAACAAGTTATGGAGTTGTTAATCTGATTCCATAATTCAGTTTAGGTTCCTGGAAATATTATTTTACCTTCTCTATTATTTACTTCCCGCAAGGTGATACCACCTGATTGCATTTTTGCTGTAAATTTTTTCTACAACTGATTTGGGAAGATGAAGCCCCTGAAAATTTCCTTTGAAATGGGTGGAGGTTAACTCATCCTCTGAGGTAAAATATCTCCAGTCTTCGGACCATACCTTATGGATTGAGCGCACAAGCTCCTCCCCTGTTTGCATTCCATCATCTGACATGTCGGTGCCATAAAGCAGCCGGTCCTGATATTTGATACAAAAGTCGCGCACTTTCTCCCGACCTTTGACACTCTGATATTGGAGGTGCGAGATGCGGGCAGCCATGTCAACTGCAAAATTGGGATACTTATCGAGTCGTTTGGCCAGCTCATCCACATTCCATTCGAGACTTCCCAGATGACAACCCACAAACCGAAGATCGGGATGGAGCTCAAGAAAATGGTCCCGTGCACCAATTTGTTGTTCATAGGTAGGATATTGCGGATGGTTGAACATGTGGTATTGCGGATGTTCGGTATAATAACTGCTATCTCCCCTGATGGTCATTTCATTGATTGGAAGCCAGCAATTACGGGGCTCGCCAAGATGACCGGTGATTGCCAGGTTCGCTCCCTGAATAAAATCAATTACCGGTTTAATCTGGGGATTATCAACCATAATAAATTCACCATTTCGGTCTGTAAGGGTCATTCCAATATTTTTCCAGAGTTTAACAGACACCGCTCCTGCGGCAATGGCATTCTTAAGATTGCCAATTACCTTCAGGCTCCATTCAGGCCTGGTCCAATTGGCTGTATCAAAATGGAACGTAGCAATATAATACACCGTTCCAGGAAAAAATTTTGTAGATGATAACGCATGGGAGAGTTGATGATTGACTGAGGCCGAATCAGAAACATCGACATTGATTGTCACCAGTTTGAAATTATCCTGAATTGCCTGCTTTTCGAATACTCCACGATCACTGTCGATATGAACATGGGTATCAATTTTAAGAACCGATTGAAAATCGGCGATTGAAAAGAAATTTGACCGGCAACCGGTCATTATCGTGACAGCTAAAGCTAAAATAAGAAATGAAAGCTTCATTTTTTGGTAATTTGGTTGTGAATAAAAGTAAGAAAAAATTGCGATTTAGGGAGTAGTTCTTAATTTTGGAAAAAAAATAGTACAATGAAAAGTTTAGCCCGAAATATTCTCATGCTTTTGTTTGGATTAATCGCTTTAACTGCAACCACTCATGCACAGCCCTTTCAAATTAAAGTTACCCTTGATGGTTTAAAAGATACCAATATCT
>CANJNY010000137.1 GCA_947475715.1 Prolixibacteraceae bacterium | reverse complement strand
TTCAACACTAATTTTTTGAGATTTGCTCATTACTCGTTCGTTTTATTGATTTACATGAAATTGTTTAATTCGTAAATTACCACGTGATCAACATCGTTTTTAAAAGCATAGAATTCAATGCGTTTAAACTTTGGGCTGTGTGATTTTCATTTTTTATCAATTTTATTTTTCTCTTTTGAAAGCGGGAGGAAATTATCGCCTGTCACAACACTCTTGCCTGTTTTTGATTGAATGATTCGCAAAAGTGTTTCAGTATCGGCAACATCAGTTACCCTCATCTTACCATCAGCAGCCTTTAATTTGAACTGTCGACAGTTTGTCGACAGTTCAAGACCGTCTTCTGATTTTATCCTCAATTTCATTTTAAACCAATAATCTCTCGGATTACTACTTTCGGTTAATATTTCAACTACATCAATTACTGAAAAATACCATTGCTCTTCTTTCTCATCCCAATGGCTTCGTACCTTTTTGTTCTCAAATAATTTGATATCTGATTCGTTTGTCATATTCTCAACTATTAAAACAACAATTTCGATTGCGTTGGATCTTCCTTTTTAATCTTTGCCGGACTTGGCTTTATTTCAGGACTTACATACGAAGGAACAAATGCAGGCTGGTCAGGATCAACCGGCATGTTGATGATGTTTGTTTCGGTGCAATAATCTTCTTTCCCGAATTCGCATTTACCCAAAATCACATCAGGTATCTTCCTGATTTCAATACGTGTACTGATTTCATCACATTCCGCTTTAAAAGCAACACAGCAGATCAGCAAGCTTTCTTCAGGTTTCATCTCACTCAATATTTGTTCAACCACATCGGGCGTGATGATATTGGTTGTCGTGAAAATATAATGATGTTCGGTTGCAAAGCCTTGTTTCCACACTACTGTTTCACTGGGGCAAAAGGTAAAACCTTCGTGGCGAGCCATAGCTGCTGCAAGCAATTGCACATTGTAATTGGGATTAATCACCCATTGGCCGTATTTGTCTTTATTGAGTAAGCTGGGAGCCAGGCCGTAAAACTTAAAACCTCCGCCACCTTTCCATTCCCGTGCTATCGAAATGCCGCCCTGATCGGTTCCATCACAAACCATTTTTAGGCGGGGCAAACAATGGGTATTGCAATGCTCACCCAATTCAATCCCAATCCATTTGCGCCCCATCTTATGAGCTACGGCGGCGGTTGTTCCTGATCCCAAAAACGAATCAAGTACAAAATCTCCTTCGTTGGAAGCTAATTGAAGCACTCGTTGGATTAATCTTTCAGGTTTTGGGGTTGTGAAAACATTATCATTATCAAACGCTTTTATTTCTTTTTTTGCTTCCTGATTATCCCCAACCTCTGTTCTGTTCCAGATTGTTTTTGATACAGAACCTTGTTTGACTTCAGTTAGAAATTTTTTCACTGACGGTACATTATTTCCTGATTCGCCAAACCAAATTCGATTATCTGCCACAAGTTCATCAAATCGTTCTTTAGATGTAACCCAACATCTACTTTGAGGTGGATTTACAATACGACCAGATGGAAGTACAACAGGGTAATCAGAACTTTTTGAATATGTCTTAACTGAGAAATCTGCGGGTTTCCATGGTCCTCTTTCATCATTATCTGGATTTTTATACCTGCTATCCATTTCCTCCGTTCGAGGTAATAAGCAAGGTCGCCAAACTTCTTTGTTTTTTGCATAAACCAGAATATGGTCATGGCTATCTGAAAGCCATTTTGCATCATTTTGTGGTGAATATTTTTTCTCCCAAATTACATTACTGACAAAATTCTTCCTTCCGAAAAGTTCATCGCAAAAAACCTTCAAATAGTGGCATTCATCGTCGTCAATTGAAATCCACATACTTCCCTCATTGGCTAATAGTCTGTGTAGCAACTCCAAACGAGGTTTCATTAAATTTAGCCACATGCTGTGTTCCAAGCCATCGTCATAATGTTCAAAAGCATTACCGGTATTGTAGGGCGGGTCAATGTAGATGCACTTTATTTTTCCGGAAAAATTCTGTTCCAGCGCTTTAAGGGCCAGTAGATTATCTGAATGGATAAGCATGTTCCCAGTGTTTGCTTCGCCATATGATTTTTCGGGGTCTTCAATCAATACCCGGGGTTCGGGCTTTATTTCAAGGTCTTTACCAGGCCAGCCAAGTTCAAGCTTTTTATAGTTACTATTCATACTATAATAATTTGTTTTCTAAAGGCAGTATGGAACTCCATATTGCTGAAAATTATTATCATATTCTTGGGTGTTGTGAAGCAACATGTTCGTTTCATCAAATATATTTTGGAAATGAGTTGCAGGCAGAGATTGCAATCAATATAAATTAACTGTTTAACTTATCTCTGGTAAATATAAGAATTAAATTATTGCATATTTGAACGACCGCAAAAAAGCCCCTTCCTAGGCTTTTCCCGATCAGCCGATGGCAGATTTCTGCTAATCGTTAAATTAGATCAAAACCAATAATTTCAGTAAAATTTTACCGGCAAATATCCTAAACCTATCGGAGTGTTTGAGTTTTACTCCGGATTACTCCCAAAAATCTCCTGCTTTGTCTTAATTAGCTTCGGCTTCGATTCAAATAACTCCGGTCACCTCACCCGGAACAACAAAACCGAACAAAATAGATCCGGCTTTCTCTAAAATAGCTCCGGCACCGAATAAATTAACTCCGGTCTTCTCACCCGGAACAACAAAACCAAACAAAATAAAACCGGCTTTCCCTGAAATAGCTCCGGCGCCGAATAAAATAGCTCCGGTCTTCTCACCCGAAACAACAAAACCGAACAAAATAGACCCGGTTTTGCCTGAAATTTCTCCGGCGCCGAATAAAATCAACCTGAAAGCCGAGGTTATTTTGTATTAACGGGAACTTTGGAAGTAACCATTAAAATTAAATCCGGGATTAGATGAAAAAGTTGTGAGAAAAGGTATGAAATTGAATTTCCATCTTATAAAGCTCAATTTGCAGAAGATTAGTTACCAAAGAGATAGAGGTGCAGAGCACTGATGATATTTGTAGGATATGCAATGCTATATGCCCAAAAGGTACAGCGTACCGGAATATCATTTCATTCCCATTGAGATACATCATCAAAGAAAATAAAGACATATTCATCTTTAAATTCAACTTCATTTTTTTGAAGTAATTCCATATATTCTTCGCGAAATGTCCTCTTTTGATGATGAATCTCCTGGTTCATAATATATTGGATTACTGTATTTATTTGGGAATGGGAATGTGTAAATGCTCCATAACCTCTTTGCCATTCAAACTTGAACTTAGACAGATTGTTATTCTTTACCCATACATTACTTGAAGTCTTAATTTCTTCTACTAAATTAGGAATCAATTGATTAACATTATAGCCGATAAAAATATGAATGTGATCTGGCATAGCGTTAATAGATAACAGCTTGTGCTTATGATTTTGGATGATTCCAGTAATGTACATCCCTAATTCATTCTTCCATGCAATCTTGATTAATGATTCCCGATTCTTAACTGCAAATACCAGGTGAACATAGCATTGGGTATATGTATTTGCCATATATAAAGATATTACGGTACGCTGTACCTAACTTGAATAATTTTATAAAGCTATTTCTACAATTATAAACGGTGCTCTGCACCTTTATGCATTTATTAACAGGTTTTTTTGGACAGAATACGATATCGTCATTTGGATAGCACCTATCAAACCATTGATAGAAAAATTAATGTCTATAAAAAATTGAATTAATCCGAAATCCATGAATAATCGAGCTATGGAGCATATAAAAGAGCCTGACTAAATGATTGACTTAACTATTTAAATCAATTAAATACAGGCTCTTAGTGTATAATTTTTAAAACCATTGATGAAAATTCTGTTTATGCGTTGGGAAGTTTCGACGTTGGTCTTCCCGGGAAACGTGCAGATAAATCGTCATAAACGCTTTTTAAACCGACCTCGCCCGCAGCGATTGCGGTTTTCAGAGCGCTGTAAAAAGCCAGAGATGCTGTGTACGCTTCACTTCCAACCATTAACATGGTATCATCAACTTCCTCAACAAGTTTTTGAGCTGGCGCTGCAATCTGAAAAAGCCGGTTAAAAGCTTCTACATCTTTAGAAAATTCATTAATATCCAGATATTTAGGAAGGACATCAGGGTTTTGCCGGGCATAATCAATGGACTTGGATACAAAAGCCTGGGTTTTATCTCCCATTTTGGGCAATGCACGCCGCTCTTCAGGCGTAAGTGTAATCAGGTTGGGTAAATTGGAATGAATCATATCAAGGCCAGCCTGGATATTCTTCATGGCTTCGTCGTTAATGACGATGGAGACGTTGTTTTTCAGGTTCATAACAAATTTAAATTAAGTAAAATTTAATGATATTTTAAATTTACATAAATTAAATGAGGAATGGTATTTTCTGGTAATAAATTAATACAGTATTGTCCGGGAAAATGGAAATCCGTATTAAAAGATTCTTCGCTACACTTCGTTTCGCTCAGAATGACAATTATTTAGATAATAAGGGTAAGGGGGTTGGAAGTGGCTTCACCACTTCCAACCCCCTTACCCTCTCCATTACAATAAATTGCTGTCATTCTGAGCGTAGCGAAGAATCTTTAATTATTCCCTGGGCAACAGTGAAACTAATTAAGTCCTATCGTATTTAAAAGTGAAGTGGCAGATGCCAGTTGCCAGAAGCCAGTTGCCTGAAGCCGATCGCCACCCGCACTATCATCTTTCAATTAATTCCTTCAACGGAATGCGATCCTGTTCATGGTATTTTCCACCCTCAAAGCCGGCCACAAAGTTTTTATTAATCTGGTAAAGCTTACTGTTAATCCGGTCCATGGGGTAGGTATTCTCCTCATCAAAATCTTCAAAGTCGTATTCCGTAAAATTGAGCTCACAGAGCGACAACTCATATTCATCACTCTCCATACTCATATAAAGCAACGGTAAGCCATGGGTACGGCAAATAACAGGGCGGGAATTATAAATCGTACAACTGTGATCAACGAGAAACCTGCACTGAACTTCATCTTTAGGAACTGGTAAACCGGATAATGATTCAAGATCCAGCTCTGCCTTGATCGCATAAAACTCAACGGGAAAAACAGAGATCGCCATGCAACAGAGATCGCACCCTTTCTTACAATTCAAATGTTTTTTATGGACTTTTTCAAGTGATTCACAAAATGAGTCTATCTCTGTTCGCAACTTATAATAGGGGACTAATCCGGGTTTTTCGGCTGAGCTCATAAGGCATTAAAATGATTTGGCGGCAAAGGTAGTGAAATGGTCGAAATCTTCCCACTTTGGAATCTATTAGCTAATCAGGTGAGAAATAAACAATGATAAGATGTCTGATTTATTTTAATTCTTCTGAGGTTAAAAAAACTTTTCGCCACCAAAACACCAAATAGGCACCAAAAATATTTTGATTATATCCTTTCTAATGCTTAATAACGGTTTTTCGTCGTCGACTAATTCCTCAAAAGTTCAATATCTTTGTAAGAACTTACCAAAAAAAATCAATCAGATAATATGAGAACACGAATATTAAGCTTTATAATCGTTTTTTGCAGCCTTATCGCCAATGCCCAAACCCTTCCCCAAGTCGCCTCCGGCAGAATTGAACGGATTGAGAATTTCAAATCCCAGTTTGTTGAAGCCCGTAATGTCGATATCTGGCTGCCCGATGGGTATAATACCACTACTAAATACAGCGTAGTCTACATGCACGACGGACAAATGCTGTTCGACAGTACGCAAACCTGGAACAAAAGAGAATGGGGTGTAGATGAAATATTTTCCGGATTAATAAAAGACCGGAAAATCAATCCATGCATCATTGTCGCAATATGGAATACCGGATCAAACAGAATATCCGAATACTTTCCGAATAAAATATTTTCACTATTGGAGGCTAAAACCCAAACCAAATTCACCGAAAAATATACCAATAGTAAACAAGCTGATGGAGATAATTATCTAAAGTTTTTGGTTAATGAACTGAAACCATACATCGACCAAAAATTCTCAACTTATCCGGACAAGGACCATACCTTTATGATCGGTTCAAGTATGGGCGCAACGATTTCATTTTATGCCATCAATGAATATCCCGAGGTTTTTGGAGGTATAGCCTGCCTGTCAACAGCCTGGTTAAGTTCGATTGAACCCAATTACGAAATTCCGGCCGCAACCTTTGAATACCTAAAACGTAACCTGACTTCACCGTTTGGTCATAAGATTTACATGGATTATGGAACCGGCGAGAGTGACAAAGAGTACGAATTGACCCAATCCTTCATTGACCTGATCGCCAAAGGCAAAGGTTTTGGCATATCCAATTACCTCTCAAAGGTCTATGATAAAGCCGAACACAACGAAACGGCATGGAATAAACGACTGAACATTCCAGTTGAATTTCTATTAGGTAAAAAGCCGGATCAGAAAGCATCGGCAGGAAAAATTGACAAATATGAAAATTTCCAGTCAAAATTTGTAGCACCAAGAGACGTTGAAGTCTGGTTGCCTGAGAATTATATCCCGACAAAAAAATATAATGTGCTGTATATGCATGATGGGCAGATGCTCTATGACCCTACAAATACCTGGACGAAAAGTTCATGGGAGGTGGATGATGTACTGACCAAACTTATGAACGAGGGTAAGATAGCGGATGTAATTGTTGTCGGAATTTCGAATACAGGGATGACAAGGCATCCGGAATATTTCCCACAAAAACCGTTTGAGTCGCTAACCACTGAACAACAAGAGTTTGTTACTAAATCACTGCAAGCCACTGGAAGGACGACAGAAATTTTCAAGCCGGTTTCGGATAACTATCTGAAGTTTATCGTAACTGAGCTTAAGCCCTTCATCGACAAAAAATACGCTGTTTACAATGATCGCAAACATACGTTCATTGCCGGCAGCAGCATGGGCGGACTGATATCAATGTATGCAATTTGTGAATACCCTTCCGTATTTGGCGGTGCTGCGTGTTTGAGCACACATTGGCCCGGAATTTTTTCGATGGAGAACAATCCGATTCCCGATGCTTTTGTAAAGTATATGGCTACCCATTTGCCCGATCCGAAAACGCATAAGTTCTATTTCGATCATGGCGATCAGACATTGGATGCGATGTATCCCCCATTACAAAAGAAGGTTGATCAGGTGATGAAGGAGAAAGGTTTTACGGATAATAACTGGGTAACGAAGTTTTTTCCTGGCGATAATCACAGCGAAATATCCTGGAACCGAAGATTGAACATTCCCTTAGAGTTCCTTCTGAAAAAATAAAAGCTGATAAAATGAAAAATTATTCCATTTTTCTTTTCGCTGTTTCAATTCTGTTTTTCCAGTCCTGTTCATCGGTTTATAGCAAAAAAACCAGTGAAGATAGGGCCTGGAACAGTGAAATCATTTACCACGTATTTCAACGAAGCTTTTACGATTCAAATGGCGATCGCAATGGAGACCTTAATGGGCTCACTCAAAAACTTGACTATCTTAAAGAGTTGGGGGTGACTACAATATTATGCACACCACTTTATGAATCAGATTTTTATCATAATTATTTTGCTAAAAATTATGACAAAATCGATCCAAAATATGGCACGATGGATGATTATCTGGCTATGATAAAAGCGGTCCACCGGAAAGGGATGAAATTTATTATGGATATGGAAACCCAATATGCCCAAAATGGGAATAAATGGTTTGATGATTCCTATAAAAATCCGCGTTCGACCTATTCTGAATTTATTTATTACAGCGATTCGCTAAACCAGCATCCTGATCAGTTTTATGTACCATCGGGCTCTGATCTGGTTTTTTTCAGGGGATGGCCCGATACAAAATCAAATATAGTATATCTTAACCTGAATAATAAAAAGGTTAAGGATTGGACGAAAACTTTCTACGCCCACTGGGTCGATCCCAACAATGATGGGAAATTCGGTGATGGAGTGGATGGATTCCGTATTGACCATATGATGGATGACCTCGATGATAAAGGGACATTTACCAGCATGTTCGTTAACTTCTGGGAACCGGTCTTCAAATACTGTAAAACGATAAATCCCAAACTGTTTGTAGTGGGAGAACAATCGAACTGGGCCGAATATGGTGAGGATATGATTGTCAAGGGTGGCATTGATGCGAGTTTTGGATTTCCAATACAGTTTGCGGTTGCCGGAACTCCTTCATACTTTATCGGCAAGTCGGCTGATTCAACCTTGAAAAATGACCTTAATGCAAGAAATATTGGTAAGCAGGTTGTCCAAACATTATCGAGGATTCCTAAGGGGAAGTACTATATCAGTTTTATTGAAAACCACGATACTCCAAGATTTGCAACAGTTGTAAAAGATGACATTCGGAAAATGGAATGTGGCGCGATTTTAAATATTTTATTACCCGGAATTCCCTCGATCTATTACGGGCAGGAATTGGGAGTTACCGGGCAGATGGGTGATTGGGGCTATGATGCAAACCATATACCCGTAAGAGAAGCCTTTCCATGGACTCCAAATCCGGAAGATTCAGGTACAGCTGTATTTTATAAAGATTCGGGACCATGGTGGGATAAATCATATTTTAAAACCGGAGCATCGGCAAAACTCGCCTTATCGGTTCAGCAAAATAATCCTGGATCTTTATGGAATTTATATCGCCGTCTTATCCATTTCCGCAGAGAGAACAAAGCTATTATAGAGGGTAATTTCGTTCAATTACAATCCGGTTCACAGGATATTTTTGCTTTTTCAAGGGAGAAAAATGGCGAAAAGGTTATTGTAATGCTGAATCTTTCCGGACAAAAAGTAAAAACTGGTTTGCCTTCATTAAAAAAGTGTTGGTATGAGTCCAGGACCACTATTGAAGGCGACACTCTTCACCTCCAGCCCTACGGTTATGTAATTTGGAAGCAGTAATTCCCTCGGCTCGGGCATAAGCCATATTATTTTTTAAACATTAAACTTGCAGGCTTTTATTTATCGTTTTTCAAAGGTGGCGAATCTTACTCCACAATCCTTTTGATTTCACCCGTTTTTCCTATTTTTGTTCCCTTGTTAAAAGGACTCCCGAACATAGGTGTTTAATTGACTAATAATTTGAATGAAAAACAGCAATAGTAATGATTGAAATCCCAAGCAAATACGATCCTTCGATAGTTGAGGACAAATGGTATAAATACTGGATGGAGCAAAACTTCTTCCATTCTGAACCCGATGAGCGTGAACCGTATACTATTGTGATTCCGCCACCTAACGTAACGGGTGTTTTGCACATGGGCCACATGTTGAATAACTCCATTCAGGATATCCTGGTGCGCCGCGCCCGGATGCAGGGGAAAAATGCCTGCTGGGTACCCGGAACCGATCATGCCTCGATTGCCACCGAAGCGAAGGTTGTAGACAAATTGCGTAAGGAGGGAATCTCAAAAGATGACCTTTCGCGTGACGAATTTCTGGCCCATGCCTGGGAATGGACTCATAAACACGGCGGAATCATCCTCGAACAGCTTAAAAAACTTGGCGCTTCGTGCGACTGGGAACGTACCTGTTTCACGATGGACAAGGTCCGTTCCGAATCGGTTATCAAAGTATTTATCGACCTGTATAATAAAGGGTTAATTTATCGCGGCGTACGGATGGTCAACTGGGATCCTGCGGCAAAAACGGCTGTTTCGGATGAGGAGGTCAATCACAAAGAGGAAAAATCCAAATTATTTTACGTCAGGTATCTCATCGAAGGGACAACCGATGAATATGTTACGGTTGCAACCACGCGGCCTGAAACAATTTTAGGAGATACAGCAGTTTGCGTCAATCCGAATGACGACCGGTTCCGCCATTTGGCAGGGAAAAAGGTGCTGGTTCCACTGATTAACCGTGCGGTTCCAATCATTCAGGATGAATATGTTGATATGGAATTCGGTACAGGATGTCTGAAGATTACCCCGGCACATGATATCAATGACTATGAGATCGGATTGCGTCATCAGCTGGAGGTTATCGATACTTTTAATGACGATGGTACTTTAAGTGAAAAAGCACAATTGCTCGTGGGTGTCGACCGGTTTGAGGCGCGAAAACAGATTATTCCAATGCTTGAAGCTGCAGGAAATCTGGTGAAAATTGAGGATTACAATAATAAGGTTGGTTATTCTGAACGGACTGACGTTGCGATTGAACCCAAATTATCGGCTCAGTGGTTTCTCAAAATGACAGATATCACCAAACCTGCCGCCGCAGCCGTTGAAGATGATGAAATCAAATTCTACCCTGCAAAATTTAAAAATCTCTACCGTCACTGGATGGAGAATATCAAAGACTGGTGTATCTCGCGTCAGCTCTGGTGGGGGCATCGGATTCCGGTTTATTACCTTTCGGATGGTTCTTTTGTAGTTGCTGAGAGTGATGAGCTGGCTGTAGAGCAAGCCCGGATAAAAAGTGGAAATAATCAACTTACCATTAGCGATTTACGCCAGGATGAAGACGTTCTCGATACCTGGGCCTCTTCGTGGCTATGGCCGATTGCGGTTTTCGATGGCATAAATAATCCTGAAAATAAAGAGATTAACTATTATTACCCGACCAATGACCTGGTAACTGCACCGGAGATAATTTTCTTCTGGGTAGCAAGGATGGTAATCGCCGGTTATGAATACCGGGGAAATCTTCCGTTCAAAAATGTTTATTTTACCGGAATTGTTCGTGATAAACAGCGTCGCAAGATGTCCAAATCATTAGGCAACTCTCCCGATCCGCTCGATCTGATTGCAAAATATGGCGCCGATGGGGTAAGGGTTGGAATGTTGTTCTGCTCCCCTGCCGGCAACGATATCCTTTTTGATGAATCACTCACCGAACAGGGGCGTAATTTCAGCTCGAAGATCTGGAACTCCTTTAGGTTAATCAAAGGTTGGGAAGTTGATTCATCGATTGCACAACCCGAACATTCACGACTGGCTATTGAGTGGTTTAAAGCCAAGTTAAGCGAGGTAATCGTAACAATGGATGACCATTTCGATAAATATCGTCTCAACGACGCGTTAATGACCATTTACAACACGATCCGCGATGAGTTCTCAGGATGGTTGCTGGAGATTGTAAAGCCAGCCTATCAGGCGCCTGTGGATGCAAAGACCATTGAAGAGGTAAGTGAGATCTTTGATGAAGTGTTAAGATTGCTTCACCCGTTTATGCCGTTTATCTCCGAAGAGATCTGGCACCTGTTGAAGGAGCGGAATCATGGAGACTCGATTATGATTTCCGAATGGCCGAAAGCTGTTACAGGGCAGGAAGAGATCTGCGAGAAATTTGAACTTATCAAAGAGGCGATCACAGGAATTCGTGCAATCCGCAAAGAGAAAGATATCGCCAACAAAGAGCCGCTGCAGTTATTTATTGTTCCGGGGGAAAAGGGGTATATTCCGGCATACAATCCGGTCCTTATTAAAATGGCTAACCTTTCGGAGCTTGACGTTACGGGGGATGAGATTTCAGGTGCGATATCCTTCCGCGTGAACACCTCTGCCTTTTATATTCCGCTCGGAGAGGTAGTCAATCTGGAAGAGGAAATCGTAAAAATTGAAGAGGAATTAAAATATACTCAGGGCTTTCTTGTTTCAGTAATGAAGAAAACAGGAAATGAACGGTTTATGAGCAGCGCTCCGGCCCAGGTCGTTGAATTGGAACGGAAAAAACAGTCCGATGCCGAAGAGAAGATAAAAATGCTTGAAGAGCGGTTGCTCTCATTTAAGTCGTCATTGAATTAATTTGGCAATTTGACAATTAGGCACAAGAATTTGTAATTCAAGAAGACCTTCCGGATATGAACTATCGGAAGGTCTTTTTATATAATTAAGAATTGGCAACTACCTCAATACGCTGTTAACTTCATGATACGCCAGGCCGAAAGTTTCTGCCACACCCAGGTAGACAACTTTCCCTTCGACAATATTCAACCCTTTTCGAAGGGCGACATCTTCGGTACATGCTTTTTTCCACCCTTTGGTTGCCAGATTAATCGCATAAGGCAATGTTGCATTTGTAAGGGCAATGGTTGATGTCCGCGGAACGGCTCCGGGCATATTGGCCACGGTATAGTGAATTACGCCATCAATAACGTAAGTAGGATGATCATGAGTTGTGGGAACGGTGGTTTCGATGCAACCACCCTGATCAACTGCCACATCAATGAGAACTGTTCCCGGATTCATGGTTTTCAACATGTCTTTGGTAATCAGAAAGGGAGCTTTGGCGCCCGGGATGAGCACTGCACCAACAATCACGTCACTTACTTTTACCTGAGAACGGATATTGTAATCGTTTGACATCTGAGTCTTTACGTTGGCCGGCATAATATCATCGAGATATCTTAACCGACGAAGGCTAATGTCCATAATGGTAACGTCGGCACCCAGCCCTGCAGCCATCTTGGCAGCTTCTGTTCCGACGATTCCACCACCCAGGATCAGTACCTTTGCCGGAAGAACACCAGGAACTCCACCCAGCAGCATTCCGCGCCCTCCAAAGGTCCGTTCAAGGTATTTAGCCCCTTCATGAATCGACATCCTACCTGCCACCTCTGACATGGGGATAAGCAAAGGAAGTGAACGGTCATCCAGCTCGACAGTCTCATAGGCGAGACAAACCGCTTTGCGACCGATCATCGCTTTTGTTAAAGGCTCAGAGGAGGCAAAATGAAAATAGGTATAAACAAGTTGTCCCTCCTTGATCAGGTCATATTCTGACTCAATGGGCTCCTTAACCTTCATGATCATCTCTGCTATTTCATAAACAGCTTCAATCCCCGGGAGGATTTTAGCTCCGGCAGCTTCGTATTCGCTATCGGCAAATCCACTGCCATTTCCGGCTGTAGCCTGCACATATACCTCATTCCCCCTTTTCACCAGTTCGGTAGCACCCGCAGGCGTTAATGCCACACGGTTCTCATTGTTTTTTATCTCTTTCGGTACACCTATAATCATAATCTAAAGTTTAATTATGGGGTAAAAATAATTAGATTCTACTTTTATAAATATGACTAAATCCCATATATTCAAGGAGTTTTAGAGTTCTATTTAATTGAAACCAAACCAGAGCTAATTAATATAATTTTAAAATTTCAGATCCTTTTTCTTAATAAAAAGAAAGTAAAACCACCAAAAAAGGGAATAATTATAATTGTATCTTTGCCCCTTGTCAACAAAGAACAGAAAGAATGCCTAAAATTTCGAACAGGGGAGATCAGTTGCCGGAATCGGCAATTCGTAAATTGGTACCATATTCCGAGAAAGCCAAAGCTTTGGGAAGAAAGGTTTATCACTTAAATATTGGTCAGCCCGATATTAAGACGCCTCCCCATGCCATAGAGCGAATCCGGAATTTTGATTTTGAGTTGATTCCTTATGGTCACTCCTTTGGAAATGAATCGTATCGCAATAAACTGGCTCAATATTATAATGATCGTCACCTGGGTGTTGATGCTTCTGAGATTCTTATCACAACCGGCGGTTCTGAGGCTATCTCATTTGCCTTTATGGTTAGTTTTAATCCGGGTGATGAAGTTATTGTCCCTGAACCATTTTATGCCAACTACCTTTCGTTTGCCATAGCAACCGATGTGGTAATTAAACCTATCGCTTCAACGATTGAAAATGGGTTCCAGCTGCCTCCTATCGAAGAATTCGAGAAGGTTATCGGTCCCAATACCAAAGGAATATTTATTTGTAATCCCAATAATCCAACCGGCTATGTTTACACCAGGGAGGAGTTGGAGAAACTCAGAGAACTGATCCTTAAATACGACCTCTACCTGATTTCGGATGAGGTCTACAGCGAATTTGTCTATGACGGA
>CANJNY010000136.1 GCA_947475715.1 Prolixibacteraceae bacterium | reverse complement strand
TAATTTCTTTGGTTATTTTGTTTATCTGAAATATAGTAAGGTGCATCATTTCGGCATAGTGTGTCACTTTTTTTTGGGTTACACTATGTTTTTGTAATAGTTCCAATAGTTCTTCATATTTCTCCTGGGAATATTGATTGTCATTAGTTGCAATTTCTTTTGGATTCTTGCTTTGCCTTACCAATTCAATAAAAAGAGTTTCTAAATATGCTTTGATGACTTGTTTGTAACGGTCTTGTTTTTCGGTATATTCTTCAAAAATGTAGTCTAATTGAGAAAGCAATTTTCTATACCTTTCGGCAGAGAGAGGGCAATGATTTTTAGTACTCACTTTTCGTAAAACGAAATTAATCGGCTCTTCTATTGGTGTATAAAATTCACGATTAAACTGTATTATATAACCTTTACTGCCTCGTTTTAGTGTTAGTTGATGTACTTGTCCTGGTCGCATAAAAAAAACACAATAATCGTCAACAGGGTAAGAGGTAAAATCAATACTATGTTCACCTTTCCCTTTTTCTAAAAACAAGATAAAAAAGAAGTTGTGTCTATGCAGTTGTTGCACCAAATCTTTTTCTGAAAGCAAAGTATTGAGGTTACGAATACTAAAACCCTCAGAGAAATCAGGCTCTTTAATTTGTCTTACGCTAATTTTACTCATTATTAGTCAGTTGTTGCTATTTTTTAGTTTCGGTTTTTAGCCGTTCCGCTAACGTTTCGTCGCTTGGCGAGGTTGAAAACTTCGTAACCGGTTATTTCCTAAAAGGATATAATCTTTTGTTTAATCATTTTACCTACTTAATTTATCTATAAGCTGTATAATTATCTTGATTTGTTTCTCTTCGTTTTTTTGAGAAATAATACTTTCCAAAATTTCATCTTTTTCAAATTCGTTTAGTTTTTCAAAAGATTCTAAAACTTGTGATTCTTTGAAGGTCTCTAAAATTGACTTTTTAGTTATTTCTTCTTTTTTGGATAATAGATAAAGTGAGACTGTAACAAAATCGCCACCTTTTTTATTGATCGCTTTTCTTATTTCACTATTTATAGAAAGCATTTTGTCTTCTCCTTTAATTGGAGCAAGATTTCTTCCTTCTATTGTGTAGTTGTCGATTAAACCAGATACTTTTATATCTCCCCATTTTCCAACAATATGTTTGGAATTTGGAATTCGCAGATGATACGTCCAAGCACCTTTCCCGTGTTCATATTTTAATTCGAGTTTTTCCTCTTTTATGATATAGTCCATTTAGTTATCATTTTTTTTAGCCTTTTCGCTAACGTTTCGTAACTACACGCAGGGGCGGATTGCGGGAGATATAGCTGACGCTGATCATCGATACCTTTCAAACCTTTACCTGGCATAAACCGAAAGATACATACAGAAAACCACAATTGCCGAATTTTCTAGGTAATGAATGCAATTGGCATAAATAAAATGACAACTTTCCAATTAATCTGACTTTCGTTTAAATCAGCACTTATTTTAGTTCTAAAATTCTCTTTCATTTCCCAAACCCATATTGGTAACGGTTTTCTTTTATATCATTCCTCTGCTACCCGCACGAAGGGATTTTTACACTAATTTCCTTAATGTGTAATATTTTAAACGTTTTAATTTCTTTTATAGCGGTCAATAGAACCCTGCTTGCGGGTAGGTTGCTATTAGAGGTTCGTTGTTTTTTCAGTCAGTTTGTCTCCCGAACTGTCTCATAGTGTGTTTGCTAATAATATTTGTTAATTCCACCATATCCTGAAATAAGTTTGTTGTTTCGCGTTTTTTGAATAAAGTTAGTCAGTCGTTTAGTAAATTCTTCTGGTCGTTTTCTTGCACTATCAATATACGCAATTCGTATCCGTTTGTAAGGCTCTGAAAATGTTTTATAATTATTCCATGCTGTTTGATCTTTTTTTATTTCTCCTAGAATGTCGATAGGATAAACATACTGTTGTGAAATAATTTCTTGGACTGTTTTAAGAAATGAATTTTGAATTAGGTTGTTTTCGGCTAACCATTTCAGTCGCTCTTTATTGGGTTGTGAATAACTGCTCTTGGATTGTCGGGGAGTAAATCGCTGAATTGTGTGGTCTTTGTCCAGAGTTTTATTGGTACTGTCTATCCAACCGAAACATAGTGCTTGTTCAACTGCATCATTGTAAGGAATGCGCTGTTCGCCTGTTGATTTTTTAGCATAAATCAGCCAAACTTCTAGCTTTGTATTGAAATTATTTTCAAGCCACTTTCTCCACTCAGCTCTGGTTTTTATGTTAAGAATATCTTCATTTTCCATATTGTTTTATTTTCTGCGACTAAAAAGCATACCTGCATGTGTGTGTTACTTTACAATTCGGACTAACGTTTGCGGATTTTTGATGGACGGGCTTTTCAGTGCAAATGTTGATGCGGAGAACCAATGTTTTACAACAAATATTTCTGCAGAGCACGAAACGCCGCCTATTGCAAATGTGCTGTTGGCAGATGTACACTTCCTATATTTTAGTTTTTAGTGGTATGACCTTCTTTATATTCATTAAATTCTTCTTGAGTCATAAAGTTCGTTCCTTGGCCTAAAACAAAATACCATTTCCCGTTATCTTTAATGTAAGTCTCTGCTCTAATCACTTTAAAATGTAAATCTCCGTCAGGTGTAGAAAAAACGACATCAGCAATTTTTGTTTTTATAGCAGTCTGACCATTGAAAATTCTGACCAATTCAGTCCCAGGAACAGATACAACAGATTTAAAAGTCATACCGTTTCTAGCAAATTTTTGAAATTCTTCTGCAAGGCCGTAAGCTATTGAACCATCTGCACCAATGCTAATAGAATTGTCGTTTAAAGATAGTGAAGGGTCAAAAATATTTGAAATAGAATTTATGAATTTTCTGTCTTCAGGATAATTTGTTGTGTCATATTTACCTGGCGGAGGAACTTGACCAAATAATTTTACAGTTCCCATGCCAATGAATATAAATACCATTGTCATTTGAGATGCTTTGTTTCTTAATTTCATAATAGTTTTTTTTACGGTTACTACATTTGTCAAACGTGCAATTCCATATTGAAGTCAAATATGCAACTAATCTATTCGTTAGTCGATATTTAGCGATTCATACCTCTCTTAGCTTTTAAAATCTCTAAAGAGATTCAGGATTGAAATCGAATGTGATTCCACTTTCCATCCCTTCTTGATTAGCTGTTTTTAGTGCAATAATTCTGTTTTCCTCTTCTTCTAAAAGTCGTAATCCGGCACGGACTACTTCGCTAGCATTTTTGTATCGTCCAGTAAATATACTACTCTTTATAAAGTCGTCAAAATAGTTTCCTATTGAAATTGATGTATTCCTATTCATGATTTTTCTCAAAGTTACCAATAATTGGTAAAACTACAAAGGTGGTTTTTTTTATAATCCCACATGCGGTTGGAACTATGGGCATTGGCGATTTGCGGGAGCATCACTCTCGACCAGCGACAAAGTGAAGGGAGCAAAACCTTCGAAATGCACGTCAGCCAGCCTATACCCATAGGCGTGTTAGGGGGTCGGTGTTTGAACTTTCTTTTCGTAATTTCTTTTCAGTTCTTATATGCTCAAAATCTCGAAACTTGTTTTCTCTTTTCAAGCGAGCAAAGTCATATTATTTGTTTTGTTTTAATTCAGTGAGTTGCCATTTTCTCTCTTGTGAAGTTTTGTCTATTTGTCTTACTTCATGTGCAGTTGCATCACCTGTCTGCCACAATTCGTTTATTCTAAATCCGTTTTCGATTGTCGTTTTGTCAAACTCTTCATTGTCAGACAATGTCAATATGTGTTTTGGCAATGAATCGCCCATTTAGCCAAGTCATTCTGGTTCGTCTGTTCACACAAAATGTCGATTTCTACTCTTAAGTAAGCATCGTCAACTATTTTAATCTTTATTCTAGTCGCCATAAAATGCTTTAATGAATTAATCCAGATGCAGCTGTATAAGCAAATTCAATTGCTGTCAATCGAATTTGTTGTCTTTTAGTATGGTTATTAATCATTTTTATTTGCAAGATTCTCTATCATTTTTGAAATGATATTTTTCCAATAAATTCTTAATTCCTCTTGTTGCTCAATTTTGAAAAAGCCTGTATGATGAAAAATTACAGATGCTCTTCCTTTTGAATTTCTAACTCTAAGTTCTACTGTTGATGGCTTTTCCCAACTGCTCAACTTCCATTTAAATCGCAAATGACAATCAGGAACAAATACAGTTAGTTTTCCTTTAATACCTGCTTTTGTAACAAACTGTTTTTGTAATTCAAAGTCGTCTATATTGATTTCCCCCAACCAGATTTTAATTCCTGTTTCCGATAATAGAAACTCCCACATTGTTTGAATGCTTACGCTAAATGTCTTGCAAACTGAAACCTGGAAGCCTAAGTCTTTTGAATCTTTGATTTGATAGCATGCGCATTGTCTGGTTCATTTTTAAATTGAACCAGAAAAAATTCTCAGTATTTTGCTTCCCCAATGTTTCACAATAATAAATTTTGTGATTATTCACAATTCAAACCCTCAGGGAACAGCGGAACCCCCTGACGGCATAATACGATTCGGCACCATTGTGATACAGGAAGACATGGTCGAAGCGACGATCGCAAAAGAGAGCGCCACCAAGTTTTCTGATCTGAGCAGGTGTTTTCACCCAGCTCGAAGTTTTGGTGTCGAAATTTCCAAGGTTCTGTAACTCCCGGTATTGTGTTTCCGTTAAAAGTTCAATGCCCATGGTCGCAGCCATATCAACAGCATTATTCTCCGGTTTATATTCTTTTCGTGATTCCAGACCTTCCCTGTCGTAACAAACACTTCTGCGCCCTTTAGGACTTTCCGCTGAACAATCGTAGAAAATGTATTCACCCGTCTTTTGATCATAACCAACAACATCAGGTTCACCGCCGGTTCTTTCCATTTCACGAAGTGACCAAAGTTTTTCTCTGCCGGCAGGCGAATCCGGCATTGTTTTCAGGTTACTCCATTCAATACCTATATGCCGGTCGATGTGTTTCTCGAAACGGGCTTTTAATACGCCGAATAGTTGCTCACATTGTTCAGGTGACAACACCTCAGTTTTCCCCATTGTCAGATTATGTAATTTCTAATTGTACTTTTGTAATAATGCCAGAAGATCTGCTTTTCTTGCGGGTTTTGGCAGATAACCGTCACAGCCGGCAGCCAGAAACCGATGTTCGTCGCCGGTTTGTGCATAGGCTGTGGTGGCAATAATTGGTAATTCGGGTCTGAATTTGTGAATAAGTTGAGTGGCTTCAATTCCGTTCATTACCGGCATTTTAATATCCATCAGCACCAGGGATATTGAGTTGTTTTGTTTGCATATTTCCACTGCTTCGGCTCCATTTAAAGCGCGGAGGTAATTGCAACCGATCGTTTTCATGATCACTTCCATATACACAAAGTTTAATTCCTCGTCTTCGGCAATGAGCACCAACTGCTTTTTGGTATCGGTTGACTTTTTTGTTTCGGTTATGGACTGATTTCCTGTTAAAGTCGGTTTTTTGTGTGGAATTGCAAATTTAAAAGCAGAGCCTTTGCTTTTTTCAGATGTTGCCTCAATCGTCCCCCCAATTAATTTAACCAAACCCTGTGCGATGGTAAGCCCCAAACCGCTACCTTCGTAACCGCGTGTTGTGGAAGCATCCTCTTGCATAAACATGTTGAAAATTATCCCCAGTTTATCTTGTGCGATTCCGATACCACTATCTTGCACAAAAAATTCGAGGAAACCCGATTCAATTGAATAGCCGCAGCGTATACGGCCTTCCTTTGTAAATTTGAGGGCGTTATCCAACAGAATATTTAATATTTTGCGAATAAATTCACTGTCGGAAAATACGGTTAAGTTATCTGATTCTTGCGGGATAACTGCTTCAAAATCAATCATTTTTTCTGCACACAAAAGCGCTGTGTTTTGTATCGTTTCGTTGAATAGTGGTTGCAAGAGAAATTCATTTTTATACACTTCCATTGTGCCCGATACAATTCTGGCCATGTCCATATAGTCTGAAACCGTATTAATCAGTCGGTTACTCGATTTCTGAACAATACTAAAATATTCCATCCGCTGATCTTTTGGAAGTTCCGACTCGGCGAGAAACTGCCCAAAACCCAATATGGCATTTAACGGGGTCCTGATTTCATGTGAAATATTATTGATAAAGGCTGTTTTCAACTTATCACTGGCTTCAGCTTTTTCTTTGGCATTTATTAATTCCTGTTCTGCCAGCTTGCGGTCAGTAATGTTTTTGTCAATCCCTCTGTATCCGATTAATTCTCCTGTGTCATCGAGAATGGGAAGTCCATTGGTAAGTAAGCAAATCATTTGGCCGTCTTTCCCTATGTTCCAGTTCTCCAGATCTTTTATAGGTGCTTTTTGGGCAACAATCTGAGCAAAAATGGGACCGACCCTGATTGCTTCATCTTTAGGCATGAAATCGAATGGTGTTTTCCCGAGGATATCTTCCAGTGGTGCTTCAAAAAGTTCATGCCCCTTTTGCGAACTGTAGGTATATTTTCCATCCTTGTCAACTTCCCAAACCCAATCTGCTGTGCTGAATAATATGTCTCTCAGTCGTTGCTCACTTTTTTTTAGTTCTTCTTCGGCATGTTTTAGCTCTTGGTTCTCTTTATGTTCCCTGATTGCCCGTCTTACTGCGAAAGGTAGTCGTTCAGGTCTGTCCTTCAAAACATAATCAACAGCGCCCATCTTTAGTAATTCAATGGCTGTTTCTTCGCCAATGGAACCTGAAACGCAAATAAACGGAACTTCAGGACAAATTTTATTGCGAATATGCAGTGCTCCAAATGCGTCAAACCCTGGTAATTTAAAATCTGACAAGATAATGTTGTACCAATCTTCGCGCAGTGCAGAAGTAAAACCACCTTCATTTTCGACATGGGTTAAATCCAAAATATAACCTGCATCAATTAATTGTTCCTGGATTAATTCAAAGTCATGCGGGGAATCTTCCAGTATAAGGACTTTAAGGTGGGTGCCTGCAATTTCATTATTCCCTTTCATAGATTAAAGATTTCGGGGTTGTTCGTTAAGTATGGCCCAAAAGATACCAATATGTTTTACTGCGGCCAGAAAATCTTTGAAATTCACTGGCTTTACCACATAAGCATTCACCCCCAGGTCATAACATTTTTTCAGGTCCGGCTCTTCACGCGATGAAGTGAGCATTACAATTGGAAGCGCTTTTAATTTTTCATCCCGCCGAATAGCAGCCAAAACTTCAATACCATCCATCCGGGGCATTTTTATATCAAGCAGTATTACTGCAGGATTTCCTTTAATACGGTTCTTGAACTCCCCTTCATAATTCAGGTACTCCATCGCTTCTACTCCGTCTCTGACCGCAACAACATTATTTGCCAGGTTATGTTCGTTAAGTGCCTCGATGATCAGTTCCACATCCTGCGGATTATCCTCTACCAGTAAGATGGTTTTTAGCTCAATCATTGTTCGTTCTCCTTATTTTTAGGTATAGTGAAAAAGAAAGTTGCACCTTCGTTTGGTTCAGCCTCAGCCCATACTGTTCCGTTATGTTTGTGTATGATGCGCTGTACATTGGCCAGGCCGATTCCCGTCCCTTCAAATTCACTATGGGGGTGCAGGCGCTGGAAGACACCAAATAGTTTATGCGCGTATTTCATGTCAAAACCCACTCCGTTATCGCGAACTGAAAACACGAAATTAGCCTTTTCTTCGCTGAATGCTATCGTTATTTCAGTTGATTTTTTAAACTTCGTATATTTAACAGCATTATCAAGCAGGTTAATCCAGACTTGTTTAAGCAGGGAGTAATCGCCTAATATTACAGGCATTTTCTGCACCGACCAGGTTATTTCCCTTTTTTCAACATCAGGTTTGATTTGTTCGAGCACCTCTTTAATCAAAACATTCATATCCAGCTTTGCTTTACGCATCTCCTGCCGGCCGGTTCTTGAAAATTGCAGCAGGTCATCGATGAGGTTTCCCATCTGTTTCGCAGCATCTGTAATAGTTGTCAGATAATGACGGGCTTTTTCGGGTAAATTATCCTGGTACCGCCCACTCAATAAATCGACATAACCGTTGATGTGGCGCAATGGAGCCCTTAAATCGTGGGAAACGGAATACGAAAATGCCTCGAGTTCCTGATTGGCGACCAGAAGTTGAGTTGTCCGTTCCTCAACCCGCTGTTCAAGTGTTTCATTGAGTTTCCTGATTTCATTCTCAGCTTTCTTTCGGTCAGTAATATCAATAAAAGTGATCAGTAAATTGTCGTTGATTAAAATTCCAGAGATGATAATAACTCGTTCAGTACCATCCTTGCAGGTGACCCGGTACTCTACGGATTCTATATCGGAATTATTCTGTGTTGCATGGATGACGGCCGCTGCCCATTTTCTGATCACCCACTCCCTGTAAAATTTTTCAGGGTAAGCCTTTATCCACCACTCTTTAATCGTTGGAACTTCATCCTGAGTGTACCCAAATACCTGAAGGAACCGGGCATTTCTAAAAACGAACGTACCCTCCTTATTGAGATAGGTAACAGGCAGAGGAATACTTTCCATCAGCATCCGGAATTTTTCTTCACTTTCACGCAATGCTTCTTCCGCTTGTTTCTGATGGGTGATATCTGTATTGAAACCGTACCAGGTAACACTGCCATCGGGAAGCCGTTCTGGTGTCGACTTGGAGTATATCCATTGAATTTCTCTGCCGGGTATTTGCACCCTAAACTCACAGGTAAAATAATTCAAATGCTCAGCTGAATACTCAATATCACGAATAACCCGATCCGCATCTTCGCGATAAATCACGCTGCCGATGGGAGTAAAGTCATCGATTACATCTTCAGGTAAACATCCAAAAATATTCTGAATTCCTTTGGAGGCTATTGGTACATAATAGGTTCCATCGGGTCTGCGGGTAAATTGGAAAAGCAGGTCAGGGACATTTGCTGAAAGCTTTCTAAACTCCATGTCTTTTTTCCTGATCTTTTCATCTGCTTGTTTTTGTTCGGTAATGTCACGTGCAGTTACTACCGAACCCGTTATCACACCATCTTTATCACGGATGGGGGAGAAACTGTAACTTCCGATCCAGGTTTCTCCCGTATCCTTGCGGCGCAGTTCATACTCGGCATTTTTAACGATCTCTCCATTCAGGGCTCGTGGAACCGCCCATTGTTCTATCGGTGCCAATTCTCCCGTGGAGAGGTAAACTTCAAGAAATTGAGGATATTCTTCAAAGGTTTTTGCACATTCATCTTTATTTTTGAATTTATGGAATGTGGCAAAGGCATCGTTGAAATCAATAAATCGTCCTTCTGTATCAGAAATAAAAACAGCATCTGTCATACTGCTTAGTGCTGAATCCAGTTTTAATTTGCTTTCAAACAGCGCGATTTCTGTTTGCTTTAACTCATGAATGTCAGTGCAGGTACCAAACCATTTGACTATAATTCCATTTGAGTCTGGAATCGGGACACCGCGTATGAGCCACCACCTGTAAACTCCATCAAATCGGCGCAGCCGGCACTCAAGGGAATAGATACCACAGTTTTCAATCGCATTTTCCCAGGCATTCCAGGCTAATTGCTGGTCTTCCGGATGAAATGGCTGGTTCCATCCATGCCCGGAGCTCTCTTCCAGTGTAAGGCCGGTATATTCCACCCACTGCTGGTTGAAATAGATATTCCAGCCATCAGTCCGCGTAATCCAAACGATTTGAGGCATCGATTCGGCCAGTAATCTGAATTCATTTTCACTTTTTTTCAGGGTTTCTTCAGCCAGTTTGCGATCAGTAAAATCGTAGCCAAAAACCCAGAATTCATCGGCAATCGTTTTACCTACCCAGGCGATAATTTTCTCCGAACCATCATTACAGGTACAAACGCATTCCAGGGCCTCAATATCCGTGTTGTTTATTGCTGCTTGTTCGATGTTATATGACAATTGATCAATTACTTGTTGCCGGTAATTTTCATCCGGAATCGCTTTGATCCACCAATGCCCTACTGTTGGAACATCTTCAATCGAAAAGCCAAATATTTTATAAAAAGCCTCATTGATATAGATTGCCTTTTGATCACTGCCACTTGAAGCATAGATAGCCATTGGTGATAATTCAGCCACTGCCCTGAACTTTTCTTCACTTGCTCGAAGGTCTTCTTCGGCTTTCTTTCGGTCGGTGATTTCCTGAAAGAAACCATAAACCCGGTGGTGTTCCAGATCAGATTTCCCGATGGCATGAACATTTCTCAGATTTCCTTTAGCCGTGATGATTTCCAGTTCCACATCAAATGGTTCACCGAATTCTATTGCACGTTGCACAGCCTTTTCAATTACAGGCCTGGATTTGGGAGAATAAAAATTTATTCCCTTTTCGACATTCTGATGGGAATGAAGTTCAATTTCATGAATCGAATAAACCTCGTCAGTCCAGGTCATATCCATCGTATCAATATTGAACTCCCAGCCGCCAACCTTTCCAATTAATTCAGTTTCAGCGAGCAATTGTCTACTCTTTTTCAGGGCTTCTTCTGCCAGTTTGCGTTCGGTAATGTCCATTATTTTTGTCAGGACATATTTTCCATCAAGCTGATCAATGACGTCCGAATAAAAAATTCCGCTTCCTGATTTACCGACTTTGGTTTTGAACTCAAATTCAAAATCATGCACCTTGCCTTTTTCAAGCAAAATTTGGGCAACACGCATTTGTTCCGAAGAGTCGGCCCAAAGATCAAGCTCATTAACTGATTTGCCAATAACTTCGGTGCTTGTATAACCAAACAGTTTTTCGAAAGCCGGGTTAACTTCAACAATAGTTCGTTTGGGCAATTTGGTCAGTACTGAAGAAAGTGGACTGATATTAAACGTTTTGCGGAAAAGTTCGTGTTTTGCATTAATTGCCGCTTCCGCTTGCTTGCTCTCAGTGATGTCGTAGGCGGTACCGGCGATGCGGGAAGGAACGCCATCCACCCACTCGATCACATCCCCATCTGTCCGAATTATACGGTAGATTCCGTCAGGACGAAGGACGCGGAACTCAACAGGAGCAGGGTGCAAGCCTGATATGACCTCCGTTGGCCACTCCTGCATTTTTTGCCGATCATCAGGGTGAATGATCTCGAAGAAGAATTCGAAGTCCGGCGGACCCATGTCGGGATTCAGGCCGTAGATCCTGTAGGTTTCTTCCGACCAGAAGACCTTCGTAGCCCCCACCTTCCAGCTCCAGGTCCCGATATGGCTTGCCCGCTGCGACGCGGAGAGAAGATACTCACGCTCGCGCAACACCTCCTGCACCTGCTTAAGCTCTGTGATATCCTGTAAGGTGCCAAAAAGACCTTTGATTTGTCCTTTGGCATCCCTTTTTGCACCGCCCAAAGCTTTAACATAGCGGATATCGCCGTCGGGGCGGATCAATTCCAGATCAGCCTGGTAGGATTCACCTGTTTCCAATGCTCTTTCAACATGGGTATTCAATATCTTCCAGCTCTCCGGAGTATAAAGCTTGGCTTGTTCCTGATAGGTAGGTGCCGGAAGCGACGAGTCGAGGCCAGCGATACGGTATAGCTCCTCTGTCCAGATAACTGTGTCCGTGTCGGATTCCCATTCCCAAATACCTATATGGGCCAGTTTATACGCTTCATTAATCTTGAGCTGGTTCTCCAACAGGATCGCTTCTGCCTGCTTGTTATCAGTGACGTCAAGAAATTCATTCAATAGATATTTTTCCTCGTTTTCGCGCAGTGCATTTTCAACTCTCTTTCGCTCGGTATTGTCAATGGACAGAATAAGTACACCTTCCGGTACCGGCTGAATGCTCAGATCGAACCAGCCAGTGCTTCCGTCAGGGAAAATGAATTCGTTTTCGAAATGATTCGAAACTCTTCTTTCAAGTACCTGCTCAATAATTTTAAATACTTCGGTGTTTTCAATTCCCGGCCACATATCCCTGTAACTGTTCCCAATTAATTCCTTGTTAGGCCTGCGGTTATGAATCTCTGCAGCAGGATTCAGATAGATATACCTCCAGTCAAAACCAATGATCTGGCAACCTTCAAGGAGATGATCAAGGACACTGAAAGGGTGAGCTGTACTTATTCCTGATGTTTCATTTAACCGGGATTTTTCCATTTTATGAAGTGTAATCTTCAACGTTTATATCCTCAACAAGATTATAAGAAATCCGTTATTTTATCTAAAATACGGTAATTTGGCTTTAAATGCAATCAAACTCAATTATTCAGTCCTTTAAAAGTCTCTAAATTGCAAATTTTCTGAATTAGGAGACTTTATCGTGTGTATTTCTCTAAAGGGTGTAAGCATTTTAAAGATACCGTTTTTCATTTCTGAACCATTTTTTCTGAAAGTTCATTCAACGACATTTTCTGTTTAGCCATCATCCCTTCAGGATTTATAATGATTGGCATAGCTTATGTCGTTATTAGATAATGGGTTAACTTTTTTCGTTGGCCGTAATATTCTTATATACTCCGAAATTAAATTTTTTAATTTGTCCGGCAGCATTAGCAATAAAATTTGTTACAGTTTCTGATTTAACTTTCCCGTTGAAATTTATCTTAACCAATGCTGAACCTGTATAAATAAAGAATTTCGCATTTGTATAATGTTCGGTGCGGCCGGTTGCGCCGGATATCGTATTTACACATTCAGCCGATTTAGTTTGGATTACAACCGAACCTCCGGCTAAATCATTATAAGGACCCTTACCTAAAAAGGATTGCTTTTGTTGCTCGTCAGCCTTCAGCATTTTTATCATATCAATCTGACTTTTCCCAAGCTCAGTTGTAATGTCATACCAGTCTATTTCGATTGATAGCTTGCCAAAGTCCGTATCTGAACAAGCGTCTATATTTTTAACGCCCTCGGTTAAAAATAGTTTAACCATAAAATCCATACCAGTAACAGATCTGACTATATTGCTTCGCGAATCAGCCAAATCAACCGGTAATAATTTATTTAAATCGTTTGTGAGTTGCGCCTGCGATTCAAAATGCAGACCTACCAGGCACAAGGCTAAAATCAGGCATTTTAGTTTCATTGTTTTCGTATTTAAATTCGGTAATTTAAAAATACAAAAAATTTTCAAAGGAATATCATCTTTCTTCTTTTAGCTCTCTTACAACTGTTTCTTCGATTCCAAAACAATTAATTGAATTGATTGAAAACAAATAAACCGGAGATTCTAAGCTTTTAGTAAAATCCCTTTTTCGCGGAATTTCATAATCATTATCTGTTTTCTTTAATTAAACCAGATTTTCCTGGTAGCACAATAAAAAATCATCATCACCAATTTCGTGATCATGAAGATAGGTGTTATCGAAAATGCCCGGACTTATTTCATTCAATATTAATTCAACGTTTAAAAAATCTTAACCGGACACATAGTGTAAGCGTTTATTAATTTGAATAAATTCTAACAAGGTACATCTGCATTGAACCTTGACGGCCTGGTTTTGTGGTGGGGTAGGCCAGGGTTGGCTCTGGTTGGCGCTGATGATAAGGCAAAGCCTGGTTTTTCTGTTTGAAAATAGTAGGAACTCCCATTTATTCTCAGTAGTGCTATCGTGCCATTATTATTACTTAAGAATCACTGGAAAAACACGATCAACCAGAATCACAAAGGTCATCGCTACCACGACCAGGATGGATAGCAAATTTATAATTGTGAGTGTCGTAAAATAGTTTCTTTGAAAAACCCTGAAATTACCAACGATTTTTTTTGCGTAAAACCGGGAAGCAATTGGAATCAGAGCCACAAAGAATAACACAATAATTCCCGGATAAAGGCCAGTGATTACAATACCAATAATGCTGAGGGCTGCTATGGTAACAGTTAATACCAGAGAGATGGAGGTAACAACGCTAAAAGTTTTTGTTCCCATTTTTGATTTGATTTTATTTATTCCATTTTAGGCCAAAATTTGTCTTAATAAATTTTTCAAGTTCCATTGAATCAGTTATTTCACTTACTCGTCTTAATCTGTTACTGGTGAGCTTTATATCAAGAAATATGTTCCTGAATCTTTGTTTGATTCTTATGGATTTCACATCGCTCAAAGAATTTTCACTTCTGACCGACCTTAAAAGCAGCAAAGTAAGTGCCGGAATACATAAAAAACTCAATAAAAGTCCATACCAAAAATCAAATTGGTCTCCGGTTTTATAAGATTTCAAAAAAGTCAATATAGCATAAATCGCAGGTAAAAGAATCATCAATGACACTATCCACTTTTGTTTTCTCGCATCGTCAGTAATGATGATTTTGTCGTCGTCGAATAGAATCTCACCTT
>CANJNY010000135.1 GCA_947475715.1 Prolixibacteraceae bacterium | reverse complement strand
TGGAATATAGTTTTCGTAGCCTCGACCCTCGTGATGTAAGGGGTGATGATGTAAATTTCTACCTCACCGGAAAGGTGGTTGAAAATGATTCTGAAAAAAACGGGTCATACACAACCTCCCAAAGCATGCTTTTTAATGGTGTTCGAAACGATGTGTTATACCGGCAGGCGATCATGCGTAAACCTCCCAACAATGGTGTCGGCTATATTCTGGATCTTGCAGAAATAACTATTCCGGGAGGGGTTATCCGTGTCGACCGTTCCCGCCTGGCCTTTGAATATGAATTGACCCTTGGCCATTTTGGAATGCCTCACGTGGATGGTAAAAAGGCGGTAATTAATCATTTTGAGCGTGATGGCAAAAAAGTGATTACCACTGCCATTGCGGGAAGACAGGTCGCATTGATAACTTATTACGGCTGGGATACCCTCGATTGTATGGTTCATGAAAACAGAAATGCAGAGGCTGCTGAAAGTACAGTAATTTATGCGCACAAGAAGCGGATGGCCAAAAATCCATCGATGGAACTGATGATTTCGGTGATGCTGCATAAAATGGACAATAGTGAATGGACAGATGAAGAATTATCCCCGATAAAGGATATCCGGATCAATGAAATTACCCCTTCCTTCTCTGCCTTAGGTGCGATCATAACCTTAACTAATGATGAGATTTTTGAAATTGATTTTAAAGATATTGACGGGAACAGATCCTGCTGAGATTCTTTTGAATGTAAATGCGAAATTATTTTTTCTTATTTAACCATCAATGAAAACATTGACCTCCAGGGAGAGAGTTCGGGCGGCCATGAACCTTGAGCATCCTGACAGGGTGCCCCTCATGTGTCAGTTCAGTATCGGCAGCATGATGACGCAGTTGAAACCAAACCCGGCAGAATTTTGGTACGATAAAAATGTTTTTGCCGATGGACTCATCACCCTTTGCGAAACGTTCAGATTCGATGGCATTTTGGTCAGTCTGCACGGCCATTCCGATAAATGTAAAGTAATTTTGGATAAATTTGCAAACGCGGTGCTTAATCTGGCTGTTCAGATGTGCGATAAACCCATCGATGCCATTAAAGTCTCTTCGCCGTTTGCCGGGATGGGATTTATTTCGTCGGAGCAGTATGCCGATTTTGTATTGCCTTATGAGCAAAAGATCATTTAAATTAATTAGATATGGAATTATCAAGGGATTTGGCAGATTATCATAAACTGGTTACCACAATGTTTACTATTCCTTCCAATAAACAGGAATGGGACAAATACCGGCTTAGCGAGGAGCAGGTCGCATTTTTTGAAGAGAATGGATACCTTTCAGGGATAAAGCTGCTCGAAGATGACCAGATAGATCAGTTAAATAATGAGTTAGCAGGGGTGATGGATCCGAATCATCCGAATCACGATTTGCTTTATGAGTTTCATTCCAATGAATCGACAGATCCTGATCGTGTGCTTTTTCATGCGCTGGGTCACTGGCGAATGACTCCGGGATTTCACGATGTGCTTTGGAATCCAGCATTTGTGATGGCTGCTTATCAGCTTTTAGGTCAGAAAGGGGTTCGCTTCTGGCACGATCAGCTGTTTTGTAAACCGGCAAAACATGGTGGGGTAGTGGCGTGGCATCAGGATTTTTCATACTGGACCCGTACCGCCCCGATGCAGCACCTGACCGCGTGGATCGGACTTGATGATGTCTCGCAAGAGAACGGGTGTTTACAGTATATCCCCGGTTCGCACCGCTGGGGATTGCTCAATAAACCAGTTCTAACCGGCGAGATGGAAGGTATTAAGGCTTTTCTGAATGAAGAACAAATACAACAACTCGATTCGCCAACTCCCATCGAAATGAAAAAAGGATATGCGGCCTTTCACCACCCGCTGCTGGTGCACGGCTCTTTTGAAAATAACTCTGAAAGGCCACGCCGGGCCTTTGTGCTCAATGTTTTTGCCGATGGCACCTGTTCGGGGTCTGATGACGAACTTCTGGCAGGGGTACCTCCGGTTAAAACCGGAAATAAAATGGAGGGAAAATTCTTTCCATTATTAATTGCAAAATGAAGAAAATACTTTTTTGTGGTGCGATTATCGTGCTGATCTTTGCTATAAGTCCATTGCTATCTGCGCAGGTGGCAATAATTCCGAAACCTGCGAAAATAACGATATTGGAGGGCAAGTTTACACTGCATAAATATACAACGCTATTTTTCGATCAGACAAATCCTGAACTAAAGCGGGTCATAGACCTTTTCAGGATATTCTTGAAAGGACCACTGGGTGCTGAGATTAACTATTCCCCTAAAAAAACCGAATCGGGATACATCGAACTTACTCTTGATAGTACGGTTTTAAACAAAGATGGGTATGTTTTAAGGGTAACTCCTGCAAAGATTGAGATTAAAGCCCGTTCTGCTGCGGGTGCTTTTTATGCTTTTCAGACATTGCGGCAGATGCTCCCCGCGGAAATTGAAAATCAAACTGCTGTTCAGAAATCGTGGGAGATTCCCGCTGTTGAAATTGAAGATTCACCCCGATTTGAATACCGCGGTTTTATGCTCGATGTCGCCCGCCATTTTCAACCGGTGGAGGTGCTTAAACGGTATGTTGATTTGCTATCCTTCTACAAGATTAACAATTTACATCTCCATCTCACCGACGATCAAGGGTGGAGGATTGAGATAAAAAAATATCCGAAGCTGCAACAGATCAGTGCGTGGCGCAAGGAGTCTATGGTCGGACATTCTGAAGATAAACCCCGGAAATACGATGGAATCAGACATGGAGGATACTATTCACAGGAACAATTAAAGGATCTTGTGAGTTATGCACAGGAGCATTTTATAACCATAATTCCTGAAATAGAGCTTCCCGGCCATTCCACAGCGGCCCTGGCAGCTTATCCTGAGTTAACCTGTTTCCCCAGAACTTTTGAAGTTACTCCCGATTATGGTGTCTTTGAGGATGTTTACTGTACCAGAGAGTCGACCTTTACATTCCTGGAAGATGTGCTTTCGGAAGTTGTGGAGATTTTCCCGGGCAGGATGATCCATATCGGAGGCGATGAATGCCCCAAAACCCGCTGGAAAACATGCCCCTCCTGTCAGCAACGTATACAGCAGGAGAAACTCAAGGATGAAAATGAGTTGCAAAGTTATTTTATCAAACGTATTCAGAAATTTCTCAATGGAAAAGGTCGGAATATTATTGGATGGGATGAGATCATGGAAGGGGGGTTGGCACCCGGGGCTACCCTGATGTATTGGCGGACCTGGCTGGGGGATAAACATATCGCAGAGGCAGCACGGGCAGATTTCAAAATTATTATGTCGCCGCTCGATCCACTTTACTTCAATCTATATGAAAATGAAGAGCGTGTAATTACTCCGCTGGCCTATCCGGGACTGATCCCGTTAAATAAGGTGTATAATTATAACCCGGTTCCGGTTCAATTAACGGGTAAAGATGCTCAGAATATCATTGGTGTTCAGGCCAACTTATGGAGCGAATATGTTACTGATGGCCAAAGTGCAGAATATATGACCTTCCCACGTGCCTGTGCACTTGCCGAAATTGGGTGGTCATCTGATGAATCAAAAAATTATGACGATTTTATCCGCCGACTGAAAATTAACACCAAACATCTTGATGAATTGCATGTCAATTATTCAAAATATTTCTTGAAGTAAGTTCTGTCTTTATTCTATTGGATCTTAGTAGTAAGAATAAAAAGATCTCATATTTGGTATTAAACCCTTAGGTTAAAAAAATCTTTTCGCCAACAAATAATCGGGAGTAGTGCGACTCCAACCTCAAAACAGATAACTTTAGAAAATGATTTAATGAGAAATAGGTACGGAGTACCGCAAGATTTGTAAAAAAGATGAATGACCGTTGCCGGAAGGTACAGCGTACCGTAATATTATTTCACCTTAAACACTTCATCAAAGAAGATATTGCGGTACGCTTAACCTTGTTCGAATCCATTTTATCCCTGTTCTACAAATATAAACGGTGCGATGCACCTTTGAATATCTTTCTTTTGATTAACTGTAAAATTTTTTAATTTTAACGACTCCTTACTAAATACCGTAAAACTGCATAGCACCTTATGATTAAAATCGCCAATCAGTTAATCCTGATTTTACTCTTTTTTGGAGCATCAGATCTCTATGCCCAGGATATTTATGTCACCCCAAATGGAAATGATACCTATTCGGGGACCAAAGAAAAGCCGGTAGCCACCCTTGAAGCTGCTCGCGATTTAGTCCGCCACTTTAAGTCAAATAACGATTTGCCCAAAGGTGGACTAACCGTCTGGATCGGTGCTGGACAGTATAATCAGCTTAAGCCATTGGTGCTTAATGAAAATGACTCCGGTGAGCCGGGTTCCCCAATTGTCTGGCGGGCAATCAGGGATCAAAAGGTTTCCATAACCGGTGGGAGAAGTATCCCTTCTGAAAAATTTACTAAGGTCACTGACAATGCAATTCTTCGGCGACTTTCTAAGGAGGCATCTGAAAAGGTGATGCAGGTGAGCCTTAAGGAACTTGGGATAACCGATTTTGGCCAGATCACCCAATATGGTCATGCCCTGACCGTTTCGCCTGCGCCACTCGAGCTGTTTTTCAACAATGAGGCGATGGCCATGGCTCATTATCCCAATCAGGGATATACCCGGATCGGGAAAGTTATTGATAGCGGTTCTGTCCCCCGTAACCGTGATTACAGCGGACGTGGCGGAGTTTTTGAATATTCTGATCCAAGACATGCCGTTTGGGCCGGACAAAAAGATATCTGGTTTCAGGGATCATTCAATTACGGGTTCTCAGATGATAATGTTTTGGTTGAATCGATAGACGTTCAAAAAAAACAGGTAAAACTGGCCACCCCCTCACTCTATGGCGTGGCAGGAGGGGAGGAGTTTCAGCACTATATCGCATACAATATTCTGGAGGAACTGGATTCCGCCGGTGAATTTTATGTCGACAAAACATCGGGAATCCTTTACTTCTGGCCACCTGGTGAACTGAAGGAAGATTCAGTTATGGTATCATTGCTTGAGCAGCCGATAGTCTGCCTGGAGGGGGCAAGTCATGTGGTTATTCGAGATGTAATAGTAGAAGTTGGCCGTGGTATCGGAATTTATATTGAACGGGGTTCCAATAATCTGATTGCCGGGTGCACAGTCCGCAATGTTGGGACGAGCGGTATTTTTATGGGACAAGGGGCAAAGCAAACCTTTCCGGGCATAACCCATGACGATTATGAGGGAGTTCCCGTTTCGCGGGATATTGGAAATTTACAGGGACATATTTATAAATATACAGCATGGAACCGCAAAGCAGGGTCTGATCATCTGATTTTAAGCTGTGATGTCTATAATACTGGTAGCGGTGGAATTTATCTAAGCGGCGGCGACAAGCGTAAACTGATCCGTGGAAATAATGGCGTCGAAAATTGCAAGATTCATAACTATAACCGGCGAAATAAAAACCTGTGGAGTGCTATAAATATCGATGGTTGTGGAAATAGGATTTCCCATTGCGAATTATACGATTCTGAGTGGCAGGGGATCTACGTCAGAGGCAATGACCACCTCTTTGAATACAATAATATCCATCATGTTACCCTCAATTCGAACGATACTTCTCCGTGGTACATCGGCCGCGATCCGAGTGACCGTGGAAATATTGTCAGGTATAATTATATTCATCATTGCGGAAATCCCAAACGGATGAATATGGGAATCTATTGTGACGACTCCAGTACCGGGGTGCTTGTTTATGGCAATATTTTCTTTAAGATGAATACCAATCATGGTGTGCTGTTCAGTAATAGCGGATGGGATTTAAAAATGAAAAACAATATTGTCATCGAGCCTAGCGCCGCTACTTTTGAAATCTCGGCCCATTATTATACCTGGGCGGCAAATGAATGCGCCCCGATGTTTGGAGAGAATGGTCTGATACGGAATCGGTTGACAAAAAATGTGAATGTTTATGAATTACCCTATCGTGAGAAATATCCGGAACTGCTTGAATATCTTATCCCTATCGTGGAGGGGAAGGAGTGGAGAGGGATGCGCTCACGCGGGAATGAATTGACAAAAAATCTCATTGTCGGAGGAGCTGCAAAACCAATCTCATTGTTAGGTGGTCAATATGCTCAATGTAAAGATATTAACAATTTTCAGACAGATCAGGATCCCGGATTTGTGGATTACAAAAACGGAAATTTCAATCTCCGCCCGGATGCCGCTGTGTTTAAAAAGATACCCGGCTTTGAACCGCTTCCTTTTGATAAGATGGGTCTTTATACCGATGAATTCAGGAAGGTGAAAAAGTAATAAATTTTAAAATGATAAAACAACTAATCCATTCCAGATTACCCATTCTTATCATTGCTTTATTTTTCAGCAATTTTGAAGCAATTGCAGTTGAAAATATTGCGCGGGGAAAGAAGGTTAAAGTATTCTCTTCTCTCGAATTAAACGGATGGTCGGCCGATAAATTAACCGACGGAGAAAAAGGGGGTATAGGATGGAGCAGTAAGGCTTTCCCAAAGTATGCTGAACATCTATTATATCCCGAATATGTAGTGATCGATCTGGGCGGAACGTTTGAATTGGAGCAGATCTCATTATTTCCATGTGGAGATAGCACAATTGCAGGCAAAGGCTTTCCGGAAGATTTTACCATTCAGATGTGTGAGCAGGGGGAGCCATGGAATATTAAAGTGGAAAAAAAGAATTATCCGGTCCCTTTGAACTGGAAAGGAGAGGTTTTTAAATTTAACAACTCCAAGGCGCGGTATATTAAAATTGAGGCTACCCGGTTGCATTTGGCCGATAGCGGGAAATTTTGTTTTCAATTGGCAGAAATCGAAGCCTACGGTATAAAATCCAATCCAACACCTCTGGAATCAAAGCAAATTTCAGAAAGGAATATCGATGCAATTCATCATCTGCGTTGCGAAAATGAAGAAAATCCGGTTGGAATCGACAAGAATAATCCCCGTTTTTCATGGTGGCTCTCCTCTTCGGAGCACGGAATTCTGCAGGTTAATCACCAAATACTTGTCTCTTCGAATAAGGCAAATTTAATGAATAACGAAGGGGATATGTGGAATAGCGGCGCCATTTCCGGTGTTAAATCAACTGATATTTCTTACGAAGGAAAGCCACTGCAGTCAGGAAAACAATACTGGTGGAAAGTAAAGGTGGTATCAACTGGCAAAAAGATTTTCAAATGGAGTGAGCCGGCATCTTTTGTAACAGGTAAATTGAATCAGTATGATTGGAAAGGAAAGTGGATCGGTGCCAATGCAGACAGTAAACATGGAGCAGTTTACCTTCGCAAAGAGCTTGAGATTCAAAAGCCGGTAAAACGTGCAATCGTATTTTTTAGTGGTTTGGGGTTTTCTGAATTGCATATTGAGGGACAAAAAACAGGAACAGATTTTGTGGCTCCCGGATTTACTACGTATAATAAACTTACACAATATCTGGTTTATGATGTTACCAGAGAACTGGCTCTCCCCGGTTGGAAAGGATTGGGGGTAACACTTGTTGATGGGTGGTATGGACAGGGACACGGGCATGGTTTTGAAAAAAACAGTTATGTAGATCAGCCTAAATTGTTGCTTAACCTGGTTGTTGAATATGCTGACGGAACAGACACCACCATCGTGTCGGATGAAAACTGGAAATGGTCATTTGGCGAAATAACATGGTCGCATATATTGCGGGAAGATATAGATCTGCGAAAATTAAATCCCGGGTGGGATAAGACAGGATATGCCGACAGCTCCTGGAAACCGGTAAACATAGTCAGTGGACCTGAAGGTAAACTGGTTCGGCAAAAGGAACCGCCCTGCAGAATTATCGAAGAGATTCATCCGGTTTCGATGACCTACGATGCTGCAAAAAATAGTTGTTCATTTGATTTCGGTCGCGAAGTTGCCGGTACAGTTCATTTTAGTACAAAAGGGAAAGCAGGTACGGTGATTACCATCACTCCAATATCCTCAGCTCCTGAGACCGAAATTATTAACCCTAATTCGAGTAGCAGTTGCAAATTTATACTTGCCGGCAGTGGAGCTGATGAACTGTATAATCCCCGGTTTTACAATATTGCCATTAATAAAGTTGAAATTTCAGGCTTCCAACAGGTGCCAAAATTGGAGGATGTTACAGCCTCTATTCTTTCAAGCGGATGGGAGAGAACCGGAAAGTTTAGCTGCTCCGATGGTCTTATAAATAGTCTGGAAGATATCGTCCGGCGAACTTCGGCCTACTACACCACTTTTTTGCCCAACGACCCTACGCGCGAATGGAAAGCCTGGACTCAGGATATCACCACGATGTTTGTTTCAAATACCTATTTATTTGATTCACAACGTATGTATGAACGGTGGCAGCTCGATATGATAAACGATCAGCGCAAAGACGGAAATGTACCCAATGTTTGTCCCGGTGCATACTTCGACGATTATAACTCTCCCTGGTGGGGCGGCTGTGTGGTCTGGACCCCGTGGAATCTCTACCAATACTATGGCAATCTCTCATTCCTGAAAGATTCTTATCCGGCAATGAAACGATATGTCGATTTTCTGACCAGCTCAACTAATGACGGCTTACAGGATTGGGGACTTTCAGACTGGTGTCCAATCGAAGAGACACCCCGAAGAATGATTAATACCCCGGTATATTATTACTACGCCACAATTATCAGTAAAACGGCTGCGCTTCTGGGGATAAAGAGTGATGAGAAAAACTATTCTGATTTGGCACAGCGAATTAAACTGTCATTTAATGATACATTTTTGGATTCTAAGACTGGTATTTATGGTGAATCAGGATGGAAAGTTACACCGGGTTATCCCCTGAGTGCTGTTGGCGGGATCGTTCCGCATAAAATCTGGTGGACAGGTGAAAAAGTTCCTACACAAGCGGGACAAATATTACCTTTAGCCCTTGGTCTTGTGCCTGAAAAAGTGATTCCTTTGGTTGAAAAAGCGTTGATGTCAGAAATCGAATCACACAACATGCACCTTTCTACGGGTTTTTGTTCGACAACTTATTTGTTAAAATATTTGGAAGACTTTTCACCCGAGACCGCTTGGAGGATGGTTGGCATGCAGGATTATCCATCATGGTACAGTAATACAATCGGGTCGGATAATAGTCTGATGAAAGAGATGTGGCACGGGGGGCAGGTGTTTATGCCTTCCCTGGCAGGAAATGTCGGAGGATGGATTTATGAATCATTGGGAGGAATTCGGCCGGGAGCACCCGGTTTCAGTAAGATTATTATAAAACCAAATATCGTTGGTGATTTGCATTGGGTCAATAGTTCGTATAATTCAGTTTATGGCACCATTGTCAGCAATTGGAACAAACGTGGGAATGAGATTCATTATGATGTAACCATTCCGGCAAACACAACGGCAACTATTTATATTCCTGCAGCTTCAAAAGAATCGGTTAAGGAAAATAATCGCCCGCTTTCGACAAACCCGAATGTCCAATTTCTCCGTATTGAAAACGGGAAAGCGGTTATTCATGTTGGATCGGGCGGGTATCTATTTAGTTCATTGGTAAAATGAAATCTGTATGACCCGACCTCTAATCAAATCGGATTATCCTGACGAACGAAAATTTGAGATGACAACTTCATATTAATTTAAAATGAAAACATTTAACAGAAAACTTTTCAGCCAGTGGTACAAACCGGAACTTTTCGGTCGCGGATTTTTCTTCCTCTTTTTAGTGATTTTTCTCTCTTTAGGAAACGCAATTTCTCAGACAAAAAATCTAAAACCATCCGTTCCATGGTGGTCTGAATCGGTTGAGTCGTCACTAAAACAATCGGAGACTAACCGTCCGCAACTGGAACGTGCTCTGGAATTGGCAAGTGTAAACCAGCGCGAGGGGATTCAGTACCTTCTTACCTATATGCCTCTTCGGGATTTGAGGTCTCTTTCCACTGAATTCCTGATCGATAATCTCTCAATGGCCTACCAAGTCAGACAGGAAATCTCCTGGACAAAGGGAATCCCAGCCGAAATTTTTCTCAATGAAGTACTTCCCTATGCAAGCACCACCGAGCCGCGTGAAAACTGGCGTAAGCAACTTTACGAGATCTGCATCCCCCTTGTGAAGGATTGCAAAACAACAGCTGAAGCAGCGAAGGTATTGAATCAGGAACTTTTCACTCTGCGGAAAGTCAAATACTCGACCAAACGTCGCGCGGCTGATCAGGGGCCGCTTGAGACAATGGAGAGCGGAATCGCGACCTGTACCGGATTATCTATTCTGCTGGTCGACGCATGCCGTGCAGTTGGTATCCCTGCCCGTATTGCCGGTACACCGCTGTGGAGCAACAATAGCGGTAACCATACCTGGGTTGAAATATGGGATGGTGAATGGCTGTTCACAGGTGCCGCGGAGCAAGACCCGGCAGGCTTTAATCGCGGATGGTTTGTCGACAACGCTTCGCAGGCGATTATGGACGATCGAAAAAAAGCTATTTATGCAACCAGCTTTAAAAAAACCGGACTGACTTTTCCCCTGACGTGGGCAAAAGATGTCGATTATGTTAACGCTGTAAACGTCACAGAACGGTATGCCGCTAAAGATAAACCTGAAGTAATCTCCGGATTGCGTCTGATGGTTGATGTTTTTAACCGTCCGGTAGGAGAACGTGTGGCAGCTAAAGTAACTGTGACGGATAATGCAGATCCACTGGTGAAGTTCGATGGTACAAGCAAGGGTGATACCGCAGATATGAATGATCACCTCTACTTTCAACTACCCAAAGAGCGAACCTACCTGATTGAGGCGGAGCAAGGTGTCGAAAAACATCGTCAATACTTTTCAACCGGAACTGGCGAATCGGATAAGTTGTCCATTTTTCTGACCGGTCCTTCAACTATTCCTATCCTGGTAAAATCGTTTTATACTCCTGCAATAATTAAAGAGCCTATTGACGGATTAGCAGATAAACTGCTCAGACAGGAGCTTGGCGATTTCTTTGCAGCTTCTTCCGAAATGCAGGACCAATGGAGGTTTTCATCCGCTCTTGATAAACTTCTTCTAAATAATGAACAGGCAGTACGTCAAATCACCTGGGAATGCTATAAGAGTTCCCGGACACACGATTCATTAAAGGGTGATTTTGAAAATCAAAAGGTCCGTTTTGAAGATCATATTAGTCCCTACACGGTTAAAACGGTCGGTACACGTCCCGATAAAGGTTGGGCGTTGTTTGTGGCTATGCATGGCGGTGGTAATGCACCTCAGGAAGTCAACGACAGTCAGTGGAAGCATATGCAGATTTATTACCGTGATCACCCTGAAGCTGGAGGTTATATTTATGTGGCATTGCGGGCACCCGACAATACCTGGAACGGTTTCTACACGGGGTATGCCTATCCCCTTGTTCAGAATCTGCTTCGCCAGTTTTCAATTTTTGGGGATATCGATCCCAATAAAAAATTTATAATGGGCTACTCTCATGGAGGATATGGCGCGTTTGCGATAGGTCCCAAGATGCCAGACTATTTTGCCGCTATTCATGCAAGCGCCGCTGCTCCGACCGATGGTTCCGGTCCGGTTACATTAAGAAATACCGTTTTTACGACCATGGTAGGAGAAAAGGATACCAGCTACGGCAGGTATACTCTGGTGAAGAAATTTGATCTGGAGGTGAATAGTTTGCGGGGTGACCGGACAGACATTTATCCCGTGACTACCCAGATCGTGGCGGAGCACCCACATTCGGGTCTTCCCGACCGCGATAAGATTGCTGAAATGTATGCAAACGTCCGAAATCCTGTACCCAATGAGCTGACCTGGCAGTTGAGTGATTCGGTTATCAGCGATTTCTTCTGGCTCCATGTGCCAAAACCGGAAGCCGGAAAAAAATTCAATGCAACCTGCAAGGAGAATCATTTTGTGGTCACCACCGATCTGATTTCACCTTCTATTCTGATGGACAGCAGGTTGATCGATTTCACAAAACCGGTAAGAATTGAATTAAACGGGATAAGCAGCTCCTGTAAAATCAAACCTTGTCTGCGCACCTTGTGCCAAACAATGCAACGACGTGGTGACCCTGAACTCGCTTTCACTGCAGAAATACCACTCTTAACAGGCTTTAAGTAATTCGAATACTCAGGTGTTGCATTTCGGTGTTAATTAAAATAATACGTATATCTTAAACTAAGTCTAACATGCAAACATATTGGCGTTTATTTATCCTCCTGACTCTGTTTGGAAGTTCAACACTTATTCTCAAAGGTCAGATTATTAATGGGCAAACTCCCTTTGATTCATTCGCTCCGGATGGTATTCCATTTGTTGTGGCCGATTCGGCATTTATGCCCGATATGAAAGGAAATCACCGCGCGGTTGTGAAAGTGGATAATTCAGCATTAAAGAGTGTTGTGGTTGACATCCCATGGCGTCGTCCTGACTTGCGACCTGAAACAAAAAAAGTGGTGGTTTATGGCGCTAAATCAGGAAAGGAGATCTTAAATGTCCATGTTCTGGAATTCTCTTCCGAAAAGGGGAGAATAGCTTTCCAACCGAATCCCGGAGAAACAAATTACTATGTTTATTATCTTCCATATAAATTCCGCAGACTCTGGGATGATGCACGATATGGAAAACCTTGGAACGACTATCTTGTCCCTGTTTACAGTAGCGATTCCTCCTGGGTATTATCCGTTAAAAGGGATCAATTAACCCTTCATAAGGCAACCGTTGAACGTATTGAAAGTCGTTCAAAATTTGATGCCTTTACTTCAATAGGACTTATTGCAACCAAACAGGAGATTGCCACGGTATTAGCAAAACAGAAAGATAATTTCCTGATCTATACTGAAAACAGGGCATTTCCGATCCGTTTGCCTCAGACAATTCCGGCGCGTTGGGCTAATAGGATTCCAAATTCTGCTTTTGTAGGCGATGCCTCAAAAAACGAATACTACACCTGGCAAATTGGTCTTTGGGCAGTGAGATCGGAAGTCAAAAATATTCGGTTATCTTTTACTGATTTTATAGGTACTCATGGCAGAATTAGTAAAGATTCGGTAACCTGTTTTAATCAGCAAGGGATAAACTGGGATGGAAATCCAATAAACTTTGCAGTGAATGTGGCTAAAGGGAGTGTTCAGGCTTTATGGTGTGGTATTCAAATTCCGCAAAATGCGATCCCTGGTGAATATATAGCAACAGCCACCTTAACTGCCGATGGGGCACTTCCAGGAAAAATAAAAATTGCCATTCGGGTTAATGATCAGATTCTTGCTGATAAAGGGGATAGCGAGGTCTGGAGATATTCACGTCTGCGTTGGTTGAACTCTAAAATCGGGATGGATGATTCACCGGTAAAACCCTATAACCAGATGACCATATCCGGGGACACCATTGTGGGATCAGGAAAAACTTTGGTGATTAACAAAAACGGATTGCCTGCTTCAATATATCTCAATGACCGGCAGGTACTGGCAAAACCGATAAGCTTTGAGGTGGTAACCAACAAAGGGACCATCGTGTATCATGGCGAGAACCTTAAAATTAACCAGGTTTCATCGGGGAAAATAACCTGGACAACCTCTGCTGTTCAAGAAGGTCTTGAATTGAGCTGCGATGCCATTATGGAATTCGACGGATGCATAAAATATAATCTTCAGCTGTCGGCAAAGCTGAAGGATATCTCTGTTCGGGATGTCCGGTTAAATACCGTTTATTCTGCTGAATCGTCACAATATTTCATGGGAGCAGGATTTGCCGGTGGCTTGCGCCCCGAAAGCCATACCTGGGACTGGAAAGGACCCTATGACAGTTACTGGATTGGAAGCGACCTCTCCGGTTTGCATGTAGAGTTTATTGGCGATGTATACCACGGCCCGTTAATTGCCGACTATAAACCGGGTGCACCTAAAAACTGGGCGAATAATGGCAAAGGTCAAATCACCGAGACTGGTGAAAAAGGGAAAGAGACCATTTTAATAGCGTCTACCGGTCCCTTCACCGTTACCAAAGTACCTGTAAAATATGGTTTAGAGTTCTTAATCACCCCTGATCGTCCAACAAATTCGCCCAAGCATTTCTCAGAACGTTATTTCCATGCCAACCCCAAAGATTTTTCAAAAGCGGCAGAGGAGGGTGGTGCTAATATTGCCAATATTCATCACGCAGGACTACTCAATCCGTTTATAAATTATCCGTTCATTGTCCGTGATTCACTCATTAAGTTCATTGGAGAACAACATTTGGCCAACCGGAAAGTTAAACTTTATTATACCGTTCGCGAGCTCACTACCCATTGCGCTGAAGTTTATGCATTGATG
>CANJNY010000134.1 GCA_947475715.1 Prolixibacteraceae bacterium | reverse complement strand
CCTCTGAATTCGAGCCGCCGGTTTCCATCTGTAACATCGTTTCCTGAACCCCACGAGGTGGCTCCGTTGTGTATTGTAGAGCCGGCTTTGAGATAGAGGGTGATTCGGTAAGAAGGGGTCCATTTCAGATTCAGATAGAATCGGTGTCCGCTTCCATGGAACTCAGGAATTGAAAAACTGTATAACAAATCGTTCTCAAACATATAAATCCGTGAATTATAGCCATCTGTATTAAACCATGCATACCTGAGCCAAACCTTTACTTTTTTATACGGGGCATAGACAATATCCTGAAAAACCAAAAATCCCTTTTCATAAAGGTTATTGAAATTATAGCCGGCATACTCAAAACGGGTGCGTAATGTAACTTTTCCGCTGACGGAATATTCGGTTTGCAACCGCAGTTTGGTCGTCATTTCATCGCAGTCGGCAGCCATCCCCCTGGCGCCGGTTATTTTCTGAGGTTTGGATTCGAATTTCCCTCTGGCAGACAAAATTAATTTTCTGGAAAGTGAGATATCCATCTGAGCCAAATAATCACTTCCGTCAGAAGGAGCCGTAGTGGTGTAGGTTAACCATGGAAAGTGATAAATATCGACATAGCCAAAAACCTTAACTTTGGGAAACGGAGAGATCATAAAGCCGGTATAAAGGCCCGTTTCGTTTCTGTTTCCCGAACCTTCAGAGAGTGCGCTACCATAAAATGCCTGGTATCCCGGATCAAAATAACGGAAATAGGCCGACAAACTTACCTGAGGGTGTGCATGCCACACTATTCCCTGAACCATACCAGGCTTTCCATTTTTTGACACCCCACCCTCGCCAAAACACTGAATATGGGGAAAAGCAAGCTGATAATCCAATCCCAGATTATAATTGGTACTTCCGGAAAAACTTTTTGCCTTATAGGGCGAGGTACCGGCAACCATAGGTATATTAAACTGCTGCATGGCTACCAATCCCCCAATACGAATCCTGTTGAATTTCAACTCCGCATACCCCCCCGCAAATTGTTCATTAAGACTCTTTTCATCTTCAATTTCAGCTTGTGTGCGGTGATATCCTGAAGTTTGCAAGGATGTAATATAGGGAGCTCCGGAAACCGGATCTGACAGAATATTGGCATCCCTGTTTTTGTTTGAGTAGAAAAGTGCCAGTTTAAATGGTCCGCTCCCAAGCATGGCTGAAATTCCCCGGAAAAAGCGATTTTCATCTGCCGAAGTGTAGGGTTTTATGGTTTGACCAAATTTCAGGATCCCCATTGTATTTCCTGACTTTCCGAGTACCGATCCACCTCCAAGACTCACCCCCTGCCCTACTTTGAGAAGAAAATCACCAACTGTTAACTGGCGCACAAAACGGTTCCCTTTAAACGAAATATATCCCGAATAATAATCAAATCCCAGTCTGTTACTCCCCTTGAATAACACCTCCCCGGCATCATTATCGGTAATAAACCCCAGTTCAATTTTCTTTGAATATTCAAGATGATAGCGGGTATAAGTCGACAGAGGGGGTCCGGGATAGACCGCCTCTTTCCCTTCAGATGTTGATTGGTAGCCTTTTGATTGGGGGAAGCTAACCTTTAATCGTGTTATTAAATCGTTCTTTAAAACCCTCCTTACCCCGTTTACAGAATCTGACGGGATTTCAAAAGTGATAAACGGAGCTATTGAAGTTGCAATTTCGGGGGTAAATCCTTCGATTGCGGAGAGTTCATAATTTGAAACCAAAAGGCCGTATTTTTTGCGGTAGCTGATTATATTTTGTATCTGATTAAAATCGAGCAGGTTTAGTCGGGTAAGCTCATCTTCGGTAGCGAAATTGATATTGACTGGATTTTCGCCATTATGGGTCAAATCTTCAAGAATAGTAGAATTATTGATGTCAACTTCGTCTGACTCTGCAATTGACTCCAACACCTGTTCCATTTGCTGTTCTTTTTGAACTTCATTCGTTTGAGAGAAGCCAAAATGGGCAATCATTAAAAATATGAGCAGCGGATATTTCAATCTTCGGTTCATTCTCAGATTTTTAAAATCAGGGAGATAGAAGGGGTATACCCTAACTTTTGATGGTGAATCATGGCAAAATCAATCCCGAATAAATTACACCGATAGCCAAGGCCAATGGAGTGCCGGATTGGTTTACCCGAGACCCCGCAACGAAGAAAGAAGCGATCAGAAAACTGATATTCGCCCCCCATACTTATGTTCACAGGTAAATCAGCATAGTACCCCACTTCGCCTGTAAGAATCAAATGGTCAGAGGGTTTTAATGCAATTCCTGAATTGGCGTGAAATGGATATTCTGACCGCATGTTTAAAGATTCAATTGAGCTTTTTGCCGGATTGAATATATGAACCCCAATAGAAAGGTTATCCTTCGTCTTATAAAAAATCCCGAATTCAATCAGTAAGGTTCCGCGAGACTCCCCCTGTTCCGGGAAATCGATCATAAAGTAGTTAAACTGGAGCCCTGCTGAAAATTTATCACCAAACTTCTTCGCCATGGCCAGCCCAAAACGGGATTCGTGGTAATTTTGTATTCCAATCTGCTCAATTCCAATGGCAAAGGTTGCAGGCGAAAGTGGAATAACCAGAGCAAGGGCACGCTCCGAGAGGTCATCAATCAGATAGGGTTGTCGGTAATCAACAGCAATGGAAAGTTTAGTTAAATATGCCAGTGCACTTTGGTTATTAAAAACAGCAAATGGTGAAATCAGAGCCACTGAACCATTACCCATTGCCATTTCCCTTGCGCCAACCGGAGTTTCATTTCCGATTGAATAACCCTTTGATAGAAAGATAAAAATTAGAAGGAGGGTTAGAAGAACCGATTTTAATTTCGCTTGCTTCATACAATCCAAATCTCCAAACGCTAAATCCTCCGGATGTTGATATTTCCAAACCGGGAATTTTCAATAAACAGAAGAGGAGGCGACTATTGGGCCACCTCCTCTAAATTTAAGAAAAAATAAAATACGAAATGTGTTTTTCAGTTCGTTTTATATGGGAATTTTACTTTTGATAATTCGGCATTCGCTTCAACAATTTTGGCTTTAAGCTTTTCTTTAAAGGTAATCAGTTTTGCCATGAGCAGTTCATCACCTGATGCAATAATCTGGGCCGCAAGAATAGCCGCATTGCCCGATCCATTGAGTGCTACGGTGGCAACTGGAATCCCCGGTGGCATCTGAAGGATTGCAAGAATCGAATCCCATCCGTCAAGACTGGCTTTAATAGGTACCCCAATAACGGGAAGGGGGGTATTAGCTGCAATAAATCCTGGCAAATGAGCAGCCATCCCTGCCGCAGCAATAATCACCTTAATTCCGCGTCCATAAGCCCCTTTGGCAAACTTCTCAACCTCTTCGGGAGTACGATGAGCAGATAAGGCATGCATTTCGAACGGAATTTCAAAATCGTTCAGGATTCGGGCGGCCCCCTCCATAACAGGAAGATCAGAGGTGCTTCCCATAATAATACTTACTTTTGGATTCATCTGTATATAATTTGTTTTAAAAAGTTCAACTGGTATCGGTCGGTTGACAGAGGCTTAAATATTTATTTCAGTTGGTGATATTCATATCGCAGCCAGTTCATTTATATGATTAATGTTTGTTTTATGTTATAAAGTTTTATCTATTTTTACACAAACAAAATTAAGATTTTTTATGCAATTGGAGACAATTTTCCGTTCATCTCCCGTAATTTTTAGATGTAGTAAAAAGATTCCCTATCTTTGCATGCTTAATTCGGGCGTCGAACATACAGGCTGAATTATTTTTAAAAAATATAAGTTATCCAATATAATAATCCCGATCGGGGATAAAAAAGAGACGAATGAAACGAATTAAGCTTTGGGACGAAGTGTTTGAAATCTCCATACCTCACTCTGAAATCCAATTAGCGATCAATAGAATAGCCGAGCAAATGAAAGTTGATCTGGAAGGCAAAGAGACACTTTTCATTTGCATTTTGAACGGAGCATTTATGTTTGCATCAGAATTAATGAAGGCCGTTGAACTAACGGATGCAGAAATCTCCTTTTTGAAGCTCTCTTCCTACTCCGGAGCAAATTCAACAGGTGAAATAAAGGAACTTATTGGTCTGAACGAAGTAATCACCGGGCGTACGGTGGTGATTATTGAAGACATTGTAGATTCAGGTCAAACAATTAAAGAGGTATTAAATCAACTTCTTGCCAAAGGAGCCCGTGAGGTAAAAGTTGCCACCTTACTTTTTAAACCGAATTCGTTACGAGCAGATATCAAACTGGATTATGTAGGACTTGAGATTCCAAATGATTTCATTGTGGGCTTTGGACTTGATTACGATCGCAGGGGTCGTAATTTAAAAGATATATACTCTCTTGTAAAGGAACAATTCAAGAATTAATACTACACAAATGCTTAATTTAGTGCTATTTGGCCCTCCAGGGGCCGGGAAAGGTACTCAGGCCATCCTTTTAGCAAAAAAATTTAATCTGGTGCATATTTCCACTGGGGATCTGTTACGTCAGGAAATTGCCGACAAAACTGAACTTGGGCGTTTAGCCGCAGAACTAATAGACAAAGGTGAGTTTGTACCTGATGATGTTGTCATTTCAATGATTGAATCGAGGTTGAAGAAGCCACGGTGCACCGTGGGATTTATTTTTGACGGATTCCCCAGAACGGTAGCACAGGCAATTGCCTTTGACAAATTGCTGACAAAGCATCATTCGAAAGTTTCAGTGATGTTATGCCTGGTTGTTGAGAAGCAGGAGCTGGTAGACAGACTTCATAAAAGAGGTTTAACATCAGGAAGATGCGACGATTTGGAAACAGCCACCATTGAGCATCGAATCGATATATACAACGAAAAAACCGCTCCGCTAATCACGTATTATGAAAGCCAGGGTAAATATTATCCGATTCCGGGTATGGGAACGATCGGGGAGATTACCGAAAATCTCATTCAGAGTATCGAAAAATTTAATACCAGACCTATAACTGTCAGATAATTAAATTGCGGACAAACTCCTGTTAATTTAATCCTTTGGTGGCTCCTTTACAAAGGGCTTAAGGTAGTGTTTAATATCTCGATTTAAGAGTGTACCTTTGGCACACTATATTAGATTTTAGAAAATGGATTCGAATTTTGTCGACTATGTTAAAATAATGTGCCGGTCAGGGCACGGAGGGCCGGGTTCCAGGCACTTCAGACGTGAAAAATTTTCACCTAAAGGGGGGCCTGACGGGGGTGATGGAGGTCGGGGTGGACATATTATCCTGCGCGGAAATAAACAAATGTGGACACTGCTTCATCTGAAATACAGAAAACATATTATTGCAGAATTCGGAGGATCAGGAGGGAAATCGCGTAGTACAGGAAAAGACGGAGCAGATATATACCTTGATGTTCCAATTGGTACCATAGCCAAAGATGCAGAAACGGGAGAGGTCCTTTTTGAAATTAACCACGATGGCGAAACTGTAATTCTGGCCAAAGGGGGACGGGGTGGTCTTGGGAATACAAATTTCAAATCACCAACGATGCAAACCCCCCGGTTCGCTCAACCCGGTGAAGATTTTGAGGAGGGCTGGAAAATTCTTGAACTTAAGATCCTCGCCGATGTGGGTCTTGTGGGATTTCCCAATGCAGGAAAATCGACCTTATTATCCAAAGTTTCTGCAGCCAAACCCGAAATAGCAGATTATCCATTCACAACACTTGTACCTAATCTGGGCATCGTTGCGTATCGTGATAATCAATCATTTATAATGGCAGATATCCCCGGTATTATCGAAGGGGCTCACGAAGGAAAAGGTTTAGGATTAAGGTTTTTGCGTCATATTGAACGAAATTCCATTCTCCTTTTTCTGATTCCTGCTGACAGTGCAAATCATCTTAACGAATATCAGATTCTCTTAAACGAATTGAACCAGTTCAACCCTGATCTTCTTGACAAACAGCGCCTTGTAGCAATTTCAAAAAGCGATCTGCTTGATCAGGACTTAATGAATGATATCAGTAAGGAGATGAAAGATATTCCTCATATTTTTTTCTCCTCTTTTCTTGAGCGGGGACTAACCGAATTAAAAGATCTTATCTGGAAATCGCTCAATAGCTAAACCTTTTTTAATTATGGAAATTCTTAATCTTCTAAAAAGCTGGGACAAAGAACTTTTCCTCTATCTAAATGGAATGCACTCCCCATTGTGGGATTATTCGATGACGTTGTTCACGTTAACCACAACATGGTTAATTTTTTATGGAATAATTTTGATAATTATTGTAAAAAAATATGACCGTAAATCACTTTTAATATTTATTTCACTCGCGTTATTGATTCTTTTTGCAGATCAGTTTGCGGGTTTGCTCAAGCACACGATTCAACGTCTTCGCCCCTCAAACGACCCCTCGATCAGCCAGCTTACCCATTTATTTTTTAAGAAGGGTGGAGAATTTGGTTTTGTTTCGGCTCATGCGGCCAATACTTTTGCCTTTGCGATCTTCTCATTACTCCTTTTCAGGAATAATCGCTACACGTTATTTATTCTTCCCTGGGCCGCCTTAATTGCCTATAGCAGAGTTTACCTTGGGGTTCATTATCCGGGAGATATCGTGGGAGGAGCCATTCTGGGGACAATAATCGGAATCCTGATTTACAAACTTCTCCTTTACAGTGAATCAAGGATTAACCCGGTGAATCTGTTTATTAGGAATCCATTGAAAGACAAAGAGGCGAATAAAATCATTTTAACCGGTCTGTTCATTGTGGTTATGACAGTTGGCATTATTGCCCTATTGCTTCAGAATGATCTGATCGTTGCAAAATAAAATTTGAGATTGCTAACGTAGAATTTTCCTGGCAGGCGGCCCCTTAGGTTCCATTGGGCCACGTTTATAGATTATCAGACCATTGAGGAAATTGCGTAACAATTGATCGCCGCAAAGTTTAAAATTCGGATGGTCATCGGCCCGGAAAATTGCTCCCAGTTCACTTTCGGTGATGGCAAAATCAACCAATTTAAGAATTTCAATGATGTCTGTATTTTTGAGGCTAAGTGCAACACGAAGCTTTTTTAAAATATCGTTATTGTTCATAGGATAAATTTCTGCGATTAAAATATTAAAACATTTTTTCTACTGAGCCGCCAGAGTTTATTTCTCAAAGTGACTCCAAAGCGGACTTGTCTCTGCAAATTTACGAAAACCAACAAAAAAGCCACCCTTTTAGAGGATGGCTTTTTAATTGTTCACCAATTTGATCGATTATCTTGTAAAAAGTAATTCGCGATATTTTGGTAATGGCCAGTATTCGTTGTCAACAACCTCTTCAAGTTTATCGATGTGATAACGGATAGAACTAAGGTATGGACGAACAGTTAACTCATAAGCATGAGCTTTTTCTTTGCCATGTTCGATAAGATTAGCAACTTTACGCGCTTCGGTCATCTCATTAACCTGAGATTTGATTGTGGAGATATGACCGGAAATCTTACGGATCAGATCCAGACGGGCACCTGCCAACTCTTTGAATTCTGCTTCTGAGAAGAGTTCTTTCAAACCTCTAACATTATCGATCAGAGAGGTCTGATAGGTAATTGCAGTAGGGACGATATGATTGCTGGCAAGATCACCAAGTACACGTGATTCAATCTGGATTTTTTTGGTGTATTTCTCAAATTCAACCTCTACACGAGCTTCAATTTCAATAGAATTAAAGATTCCAAGATCACTAAACACTTTGCGGGATTTATCAGAAAGATAAGCCTCCAATGCCTTTGGAACACTCTTGATGTTAGTCATACCACGACGTTCAGCTTCGTCAGCCCACTCCTGGCTATAACCGTTTCCGTCAAAACGAACTGCCTTACATTCTATGATGTATTTTTTCAACACCTGGAAGATAGCTTCATCTTTCTTAACATCCTTTTCAAGTAATGCATCAACATCTTTTTTGAACTGGATCAACTGGAAAGCAACCACTGAATTAAGGGCGATCATTGCAGATGCACAGTTGGCAGAGGATCCTACAGCACGGAATTCAAACCTGTTACCGGTAAAGGCGAAAGGAGAAGTACGATTACGGTCGGTATTATCAAGCAGAATCTCAGGTATACGACCAATATTTAGCTTAAGTGATGTTTTCTCATCCGGAGTCATCTTGCGGTCATTTACATTCTCTTCAAGAAGGTCTAACATCCGGTTAACTTCTGTCCCCAGAAATGAAGAGATGATAGCAGGTGGCGCTTCATTGGCACCTAACCGATGAGAATTACTTGCCGATACAATAGAGGCACGCAATAAGTCCTGATTGTCGTGAACAGCCTTAATTGTGTTTACGATATAAGTAAGGAACTGAAGATTTGATTTTGGATTCTTCCCAGGAGAGTAAAGATTTACTCCGGTATTTGTCGAAAGTGACCAGTTATTATGTTTTCCTGATCCATTCACACCTGCGAAAGGTTTTTCATGAAGTAAAACGCAGAAACCATGGTGACGTGCAATCTTAGCCATCAAGTCCATGATCAGTTGATTGTGATCATTGGCAAGGTTAACCTCTTCGAAGATTGGAGCAAGTTCGAACTGATTCGGAGCTACTTCATTATGACGGGTTTTGCAGGGAATACCCAATTTATAGGCTTCGTTTTCAAGGTCCTCCATAAACATTGCCACCCGTTCAGGAATTGACCCGAAATAGTGGTCTTCCAACTGCTGATCTTTTGCCGATGAGTGTCCCATCAGGGTACGACCGGTGAGCATAAGGTCAGGGCGCGCATAATACAATGCTTCGTCAACCAAAAAGTACTCCTGTTCCCAGCCAAGATTTGCAGAAACCTGAGTAACATTCTTGTCAAAATACTGACAAACATCCACGGCAGCCTTATCAACAGCATTCAATGCTTTTAAAAGTGGTGCTTTATAGTCAAGTGCTTCACCCGTGTAGGAGATAAATACAGTTGGGATTGAAAGTGTTGTCCCAACAATAAATGCAGGTGATGAAACATCCCAGGCAGTATAGCCACGGGCTTCAAAAGTATTGCGGATACCTCCACTTGGAAAAGAAGAAGCATCCGGCTCCTGCTGTGCAAGTAGTTTACCCGAGAAGGCCTCAACAACACCGCCTAATTCAGAATGATCAATAAAAGCATCATGTTTTTCTGCTGTTCCGTCGGTTAAGGGATGAAACCAGTGGGTGTAATGAGTTGCACCATTTTCCATGGCCCATGCTTTCATTCCAATCGCTACCTGATCTGCAATCTTACGGTCTATTGTTGTTCCGTTATCAATTGCATCAACAATCCCTTTGAACGACTCTTTGGATAAATATTTCTTCATTTTTGGGCGGTCAAAAACCAACATCCCATAATAATCAGAAGTGAGGTTCTCTTCCCTTTTTACCGCAACAGGTCTTCTGGAATTAACCACTTCCAGAGCTTTAAATCTCAATGTAGCCATAATTAGTGATATTTAACAATTAAATTTACTTTTCTGAAATTTTCAGCTAAAATACACTTTATTCAAATACACCCCCATTTTTTGGCTTGTAATTTTAATATTTCACAATATTTTAACATTAATCGCTTAAATAACATCTTCATGACTTATTTTATCAAATTTTCTGCTTTCATTTTCATTTTTATTCCCGATTTACCGTAAATATCTTCCCCTTTTAAGTTGCAATTAATTTTATCCGGCAAAATGGTGATAAAATCGGGTGACAGTCCGGATACCATTAAAAAAGTTCTGCAACAGAAAATTTTCATTGGGTGAATGAATAGCATCAGACTCCAGTCCAAAACCCATTAAAATAGTTTTTGCCCCTAAGATCTGTTCAAAAGCCGAGATAATCGGAATACTTCCCCCACTTCGTACCGGAACAGGTCTGATACCAAATACTTCCTGATAGGCCGCTTCTGCAGCCCGATAGGCAGGTAAATCAATGGGACAGACATAACCGGGCCCGCCATGCAGCGAGGTAACCTTAACTTTAATACAATCAGAAGCAATTGATTCGAAGTAATTTTTCAAAAGGTCTGCAATTTTATGATGATCCTGATTGGGTACCAACCGTGCACTGATCTTGGCGTATGCTTTTGATGGAATTACCGTTTTTGCCCCCTCACCGGTATACCCTCCCCAGATACCGCAAACATCAAACGCAGGCCGGATACCGGTCCGTTCCATGGTAGAATAACCTGCTTCACCCTGAACATTATTAGCCCCAATGGAAGCGATATAGCCGTTTTCATCAAACGGTGCTTTTGCCAACATTGCCCGCTCCGATTCTGAAACCTCTTCTACATCATCATAAAAACCGGGAACCGTTATTTTGTGATCCGTGTCTGTTATGCCAGCAATCATTTTACAGAGCTCGGTGAGCGGATTTGCGACAGCACCGCCAAATAATCCCGAATGAAGGTCGCGGTCAGGTCCGGTTACCTCAACCTGTAAATAGGCAAGTCCACGCAGCCCCACTGTAATTGATGGAATATCATGAGCAATCATCCCGGTATCCGACACCAAAATAAGATCGGTTTTAAGCAACTCTTTGTGCTCCGCGCAAAAGGCTGCTAAATTTGGCGAACCGACCTCCTCTTCACCCTCAATGAGAAACTTTACATTGCAATTCAGGGTATTTGATTTAACCATATACTCAAACGCCTTTGCCTGAATAAACGATTGCCCCTTGTCATCATTGGCCCCCCTTGCCCAGATTCTACCGTCGCGAATCTCTGGCTCAAAGGGATTGCTTACCCATTTATCGATCGGATCAACAGGCATTACATCCATATGGGCATAAACAAGAATAGTTGGTTTTGCCGGATCGATAATCCTTTCGGCAAAGACCACAGGATTGCCCGGGGTTTGAAAAATAGTGGCACGTTCGACACCCGCTTCGGTAAGAATCTTTACCCAATAATCGGCCGCACGATCCATTTCGGAGCGCTTCTCAGCCAACGAACTAATTGATTGAATACGGATTAATCCAAATAACTCCTCCAGAAACCGATCCTGATGGAGGGCAATATATTGATTTACTTTTTCCATGGTTTTAACAGTATATTTTCGGCAAGATAGTTATTACTTCTCAATCCAATGAATAGATGGAATTATTTTACCCCCTAAATACATAAGTAATACGAAGGATATAATGTCGCATTTCGTCTGTTCACAAATTTAATTGAGTTTGTAAAATCGTAAAATAAAATGTAGATCCTTTTTCCTCAATACTTTGAACCCACAATTTCCCTCCAAGTTTTTCAATAAATTCTTTGCAGAGCAATAATCCCAGCCCGGTACTCTCCTCGCCTGCAGTCCCTCTCCTACCGGTTTGAACACCTAGCCTGAACAGTTCGTCGATTAATTGTTGACTCATTCCGATTCCTGTATCCCGAATTGCAAATTCAATACAATTTTCCCCATTGATTTTAGCTGACAGATTAATAATGGATTTATCTTTGCGCACAATCCGGATTTGGTACCGCAAATCTACTGTCTCTCCGTTAAGGCGTTTAGCCTGGTTTTCCATTAATAATTTTAAATCGTCCGGATGAATGAAATCTAAAATCTGCCCCATAAGAAGCTCATCCTCGCTGTAACCGGTCATCTGTACAACCATCTGATTTACAAATCTTAGCTTAAGCCCCTGCCCGACAAGAATTCCTTCATTGGCTGATTCAATTAAAAGCCGATAGCGTTGTTCGCTTTCAGAGAGTCTCAATTCCGCCAGTTTTCTCCTGGATATATCCTGGCCCTGGGCGATAGTTGAAACAGGTTTTCGCCCATCCGGGCTAAAGATCGTTGCTGCCGTTCTTTTTCGTTCTTCACTTTCAAAGCAGGGATTTTCAGAAATTTCATTACCCCTGGGATTATCTTCCGTTTTACGAGCTGAAATATCTCGCAAACAGGCATAAATGACTAATTTACCTGCATGAGAGATAGGAGCTAAAGAAACCTCGCCATAAAAATCTTCACCATCAAACCTGCGAATTACCCACTCAACAAGCTGGTAATTAGAAATTGCCGTCAGATCGAATATTTCGTTGATCAACAAGGACGATCTCCGACCATCGGGCTGAAAATCCGGAAATAAAACTTCAATAGCTTTCCCGGTTATCTGGTCACTTTCACAGCGAAACATTTTCGCTGCAGCCAGATTAATGTCAGAAACCCGTCCATCGGTAATAATCAGGCTTGCATCCGGAGAGTTATTGAAAAAAAACATATCGTGCAAATCATTCATCCCAACAATTTTCTGTTTATTCTATCTTAAAATAACGGCACAAAAACGTCAGGTTATCAGTTCAGTTTATTGCGGCAAGTTAAGGTCTAATGATTAGACTAAAATTAATATAATAAATATACTATTTTAATTAACTCTTTAACCGCTTTAATAAAATATCTTCTCCCCGATTAAAATCCCGGGCTAAACTTTGTACCGTATTCTCGCTGACAAGCTTATCTATTGATGCTCTGATAGGTGCATACTGGCTATGTAATGAACACTGTTGTTCGTCGCTGCACGATTTCAACCCAAATCCACACCCCGTATAAGCTTTATCACCTTCGATAGCGTGAATAACTGATTTCAGCGGAACGTCGGGCTTATTCAGATCAAAGTAAAATCCTCCCCCCTTCCCTTTTGTTGACTGTAAAAATCCCATTTTGACAAGCCGTTGCAAAATCTTACCCGTGTAAAATAAGGGTGCATCAATTTCAATGGCTATCTCTTTAATTCCGGGCTTTAGCCCTTTTATCTGCTGAAGCTGAACATATACAAGTCCTCTTAATGCATATTCTGTCTCTTTATTAAACATCGTAATATCTTGTTTAAATTTATTTCTGCTCAAAAATATAAAAAAAAATTAATAAAATATTAAAAGACCTTTTGGTCTTTTAATATTTTTGATTAATATTGCATCGTATTTAATCGATAATAAAATGGAAACAATTAATCTTCAAACAGTATCAATTGGCGAAATTGTCGCAAACGACTTTCGTACCGCCTCCGTTTTCAAGAAAAACCGCATTGATTTTTGTTGCGGGGGTAAAAAATCGTTGGCAGATACCTGCCGGGAACTGGGAATTGATCGGCAGAGAGTCGAAAATGAGATAAACGAAGTAAGTATAACTCCGTCGGATCCCGCACAGGATTATCGGTCCTGGAGACCAGGTTTTCTTTGCGATTTCATTGTCCATACGCATCATAAATATGTTCTGCAAACCTTGCCTGACTTAGTTATGTATACTCAAAAAATTGCTTCTGTTCATGGTGATCACCATCCGGAACTGTTGGAGGTCGCTTCTCTTTTCGCAAAAATCAATGAAGAACTTCTGATGCATCTTAAAAATGAGGAGGAGCTATTATTTCCGGCAATCAAACATGTAATCGCGCATAATGATTCAGCATCAAAAGCATTGATTGTTTCGGAAATTAACAGGATGATTGGGGAACATGATTTCGCAGGTGGTGCCATGGACCGGATCAATCAATTAACAGATCATTACAAGCTTCCCGCTGACAGTTGCGGAACCTATCAGGTTGCATTTAGATTACTTGAACAGTTTGAAGATGATTTGCATATTCATGTTCATCTTGAAAATAATATCCTTTATCCTGCAGCCTTAAAATTAAATAATTAATTATGAATCAGGCTACTCAGAATCTCGAAGACGATCACACCTATATCCTGAGACTTATTGATGTGATGGAAAAGATGACGACTCATGCTTCCCCCGAAATTACTCATTTAGAAGAGGCTGTCGATTTAATCAGAAATTATGCGGACGGGCTGCATCATGCCAAAGAAGAAAATTTACTTTTTCCACTTTTGGGCGAACGCGGATTTTCGTCCACGCAGGGACCTGTTGGTGTAATGCTGCAGGAACACAGAGCAGGAAGAGAATTTGTGAAAGGAATTTCTGAAAACATTCAACTTCTCAAAGAGGGAGATCTTTCGGCACTGAATATGGTTTTTGCCAATATACACGGCTACGGTGAGCTACTTCAAAATCATATTTACAAGGAAAATAATATGCTTTTCAGAATGGCCGATAATGCCTTTTCGGATTCTGACCAGCAATCGTTATATCAACAATTCAAACAACTTGAAAATCTAAATAAATCAAATCAGACCAAGGGTGACTTTATCGAAAGAATTGCCCTCCTGGAACAGTCATATAATTAACATTCAGACTTTTAATCACTATTTTTCAACTTTAATTAAAAACCGATGAACACTAAAAAACTATGGATTAGCTTTATCCTGGTAATGACAATTTCATTTGCCGTGCTTATTTATTATGGTCGGGAGATTTACCGTCAGGCACCTCCCATTCCTGATAAGGTGATGACCGCAGACGGAAAAGTACTTTTTACGGGTGAGGACATTATGGATGGCCAAAATGTATGGCAATCTGTCGGAGGACAGGAAATTGGAACGGTATGGGGACATGGTGCCTATCAGGCGCCCGACTGGAGTGCCGATTGGTTGCATAAAGAGGCAGTTTTTATGCTTGACAAATTAGCATTAAAAACCGACAGCCTGCCATATAATAAGGTAAGCCACCAGCGACAGGCCGCCTTAAAGATCCGG
>CANJNY010000133.1 GCA_947475715.1 Prolixibacteraceae bacterium | reverse complement strand
TTAAGTTCGCTTAATTTTGAAGTCGTCTTATAATCGGCATGTGATTTTAACCTGCCAAAGAATCCGGCACCTCCGGTGATTAGCTGGGTTCCAAAATGAAGCCCTCCGATGATCAGCCCTTTCTCAAATCCTTGTCTGAAATTTCGGACTTTATACATCTCCTTGCGAATAAAGCCACTCTTAACGGAGGCTTCATATTTTGAAAGCTGTTTTTCTGAAGTATCATTATTTCTAAGGGCCTCAGCAATAGTCTGAGCGGCCAGCATTCCCGATTTAACCGAAAGGTGAATCCCTTTCAAGGTAGGCATCGCAACCAGGCCGGCTCCGTCACCAACGATAAGGGCATTATCGACATATAATTTCGGAATTGCATAATAACCACCCTCAGGAAGTGTTTTAGCACCATATTCCACCAGTTTGCCCCCTTTGAGGATCCTGGAAACAAAGGAGGTTGTTTTCCAGATTTGCATGGCATCATGAACATCAAAAGTTGGGTCCTTATAATCGAGTCCGACAACGATCCCAATGGCAACCCGGTTGTCGTTTAACCCGTAGATAAAACCGCCTCCAAATTCATCAGTCTGAAGGGGATAGCCCAGCGTATGGTATATTTCACCCGGTTTGATATTTCCTTCAGGAACAGACCATAATTCTTTGCAGCCCAGCGAGTAAACCTGCTCATTTTTTCCTTCGGTAAGATTGAATTTTTTAACCAGCATTTGTGTGAGAGGTCCTCTTTGACCTTCGGCGAAAACCGTAACTTGAGCCTCGATGCTTGTTCCTGCCTGGAAATTATCCAGATGATTTCCGTGGTGATCAAGACCTGTGTCCTTAGTCTTGGCTCCGATAACTTTACCCTCACGATACAAAATTTCATCCACAGCAAAACCGGTATATATCTCAACTCCCTTTTCCTGTGCTTTAACAGCCAGGTATTTGCATAGCTGACCCAGCGAAGCGGTATAGTATCCGATATTGTTCATATAAGGAAGGTGAAAAGGGATTTTAAAATAGCTCTTTTCTCCAAGAAGTACCATGCAGTCTGAGGTTACTTTGGCATTAAACGGGATTTCTGAAAATTCCACATCAGGCAATAACTCTTTAAAAACATCGGGCTTGATTACTGCTCCGGAAAGGATATGACTTCCGATGGAGCTACCTTTCTCTATCAATAATATTCGGTGATTCTGTCCGCTTTGTTTAAAAGTATCTGCTAAATGAATTGCGGTCGCAAGGCCGGAAGGTCCGCCACCGATAATTAACACATCTGTTGAAACAGTATCAACATTGTCCATTGTAAGGCCTCCTTATAATTTTGGTGAGTTCTGAGAGTTATTTGTTTTGAAAAAAATATCATCAGAAATAAAATTTGTTTTCAAAGTTTCCGTAAACATACAAAATAGTTAATATGAACTTTATAACCGGCATGGTATTTAAAATGATTTTAATTTCGGAATTTCTTCTTATTCAGAGCATTTGACAGCAATTAAGCTATTCTAAATGATAGTGCAATTAGTTTAAATTTAGGTTGTTAAATCGAAGTCGTTGGATTTTTCCAACAACGAAGGCAGATGTTCAAATTCGAACTGAAGGGCTCAATTTAGAAAGACTAAAAATAAATCCAGGCTGATCTGTCAACACCGTTGATTGGATATAAAATAGATTAGATTATTTACATTAGTTTTGAGAAATGTTTAAGCTAATTTCGTAATCATGATAGGCTATAACCTTGCAGGATATCTGATATTTGCATTTGTAACTACAATTACCCCCGGACCAAATAATTATATGCTCTTTTCTTACGGCAGGAATTATGGTTTGAAGGATTCCGGCAAATTAATGGCTGGGATTTTTGGGGGTTTTATGGTGTTGCTTTATGTATCAGGTTATAGTATCGCCGGAATGGTTACCCGGAATCCACTCTTCGAAATTGCGTTAAAGATCATAAGCTCTATGTGGTTGTTTTATCTGGCGATCGTATTAAGCAAAATTCAATCAGGGGAGAATAGAGATGTAAAATCAAGAATTGGATTCTTCGGTGGATTTTTTATGCAGTTTGTGAATCCTAAGGCCTGGGTTATGGCAATAGGGGGTGCGAGCGCTTTTTTACCTCATTTTGAGAATATTCACTGGAGTGTTTTTGTTTTTGCAATGATATTCGGGATAGTGGGTATCCCTTCTATGATTGTCTGGATTTTGTTTGGAGATATGATTTCAAGATTACTAAAGTCAGCAAAAGCTCAACAGATTTTGGGAATTGTATTGTTTGGCCTGATGATTATAAGTATTGCAATGATATGGATCTAAGGTAGGTCAGGCGGTATTTTGTTTTTCAGTAGTAATGCCGCGAATGCAATCCACAGGACAAAAACGGGTGGCATAATTTGTAATCGTTTTTTTTTCGAAGATGCTTGAAAAGAGAATTATACTGCTATAAATCAAGTGTTTCAGAATTTATACATTCAGCCTGGAGCAAGGCCCATTGTGTTGAAATTAATTAATGAAAATTTTGAAATTTAAATTGTTCTCGCTTGATAGGTGTAAAGTAGGTGGAAGGGATGATCGAATACAATTACTTTAGTCAGGTTTATTTAGTTTGTGGTTTAATAAGTCTGAATTATTAAAAAGTCTTCGATTAATAGTACACTGAGTTTTTCAGATCACGATAGAATGGTGGGAGATATTCATCAGTTTAGGGATAACTTTATCAAGGATGATGATTTCTTTTTTGTACTTGAGTATAAAAGGCTCATTGTAAAATATATCAAGGATTTAATTTACATTTGCTATGATTATGGGTTCATTTTTATGGATTTACATGATTAATGGGAATGACGAAAACCGTTAAAAGAGTAGTCGATCTTAAAACCTAAAAAAATGCATTTATTACCGATCTCGCTGCTGGCAATTCTTGCCGGGGTATTGTTGCTTGCTAGAACAAGGAAAGAGGCGCTTGGCAAATTCTTTCTCTTTGTTTCGTGGTTCTTTGTCGTTGTGGGCTTTATCCTTTTCATAGGGGTGATCTGCAAAGTGACCAATGGTTATAAGAGTGGTCATCCCTGTTGCCAGCAGGAGATGACTCAAGGATGTCCGCATGGTATGCACCAAGGTATGGGGTGTCCTCCCCCGATGCATCAGGGGATATGTTGTCCTGGTGAAATGAAAAAAGATTGTAGCGAAAAAATGGGTTACAGTACTAAAAGTGATTCAACTATGAAATCCTGTTCAAAGACAACCGGAGAGGATAAATCGAAAATGCCGTCAAAATAAATTTTTGGAAGGTGAGAACCGGACTTCTTCAAATCTTGATCAGGTTCGGACCTCTCTTCTGAATGGAATATGTCCGACCCTCACTTTTTAAATCAACAAGCCGGAACCTTTCTATTCCAGGAACCCTCGGTCATTCAAAAAAATAGTTGTTTGCAATTAACTAAAAACGGTTCGATTATGGGTATTAAGCGATAAGAATAATTTATTGTAGTATCTTGTAAAAGAGTTTATTCATAACCAATATCTATACTTAATTATTCGCCGGGGACTATAATCGCCTCATTATCTTCTTCTTCATTATGTCGTTTTCGTCTTACTTTTTCCTGAAAAGTCTGGAAAATTATAAACAGTACAGGGATGGCAAAAATTCCAAATACAGTCCCGATAAGCATTCCGCCAACTGCCCCGGTGCCGATTGAGCGGTTACCCAGGGCGCCGGCTCCGGATGCAAACATGAGCGGCACAATACCAAAAATGAACGCAAAAGATGTCATTAAAATAGGTCTTAGACGCGCTTTTGCACCTTCGATAGCAGCTTGTACAATAGGCATGCCACCGCGGCGACGGCCGAGTGCGAACTCAACTATCAAAATGGCATTTTTTGATAGCAGGCCAATGAGCATGATTAGTGAGATCTGTACATAGATATTACTGCCAATCCCTGCAACTTTTGCAAACAGGTAGGTGCCGCTTAAACCAATAGGCAAAGTGAGCAATACAGCTAATGGTAAAATATAGCTTTCATATTGTGCGCTCAATAAAAAGTAAACAAATAATAAGCAAAGGATAAATATATAGAGTGATTGGGAACCTGAGGATATTTCCTCGTGGCTTAAGCCCGAAAAATCATAACCATATCCCGGTGGCAATTTTTCGGATGCCACGGCCTTTATGGCATTAATGGCGTCGCCGGTGCTATAGCCGGGGTTGGGCTCACCAGTAACGGCAACAGCCCTGAATAAGTTAAACCTGTCGATAGATTCCGGACCGAATACTTTGGTAAGGGTAACAAATTCACTAATAGGAGCCATATTCCCATTGGCATTCCTGACAAATATTTTATTCAACCCTTGTGCGTTTGCCCTGTAGGGGAAATCGGCCTGTACCATAACTCTGAACTGTTTGCCGAACTTGTTAAAGTTAGATGCATAAAGACCGCCATAATAACCTTGAAGTGTATTTATTACAGAATTAACCATAATACCGGCTTCTTTACATTTGGCTACATTTACCTCAACCTGGTATTGAGGGAAGTTGGGATTAAACGAAGTATTGGTATTTTGAATTTCAGGGCGTTTATTTAATGCAGCTAAAAAGTCATTCGTAACTTTATAAATTTCGGCGCTGCTATGGCCTCCTTTATCCTGCAGCTGGAAATCAAACCCATTGCCTGAGCCAAAACCCTGTAAGGTAGGGGGTGAAAATAAGAAAATATTAGCGTTGCGAATGCTCCTTGTCTTGGCATATAGTTTTTCTGTCACGCTTTGAATACTTTCATTTTTCCTTTCATCCCAGGTTTTTAATTTAAAGAATACTAAACCATACTGGCTTCCGCTGCCTGCCAAAAAGTTGAAACCAACAACCTGAAAAACGTCCTTGACTGATGGAATTGTCATTGCCAGACTATCTATCTTTTTTGTAACGGCAGATGTTCGCTGCATGCCTGAGGCAGGCGGCAAAATCACGCTCGCAATTATTATCCCCTGATCCTCACTGGGGACAAAACTTGATGGGGTGGTTTTAATCAGGATGACCAGACTTATCGCAAAAAAAGCGATGCCAACAATAACGATCCATTTTTTACGGGCTAAAAATCCTACCGCTTTTTCATAATTTTTCTTGACTGAATCAAATGCAATATCAAAGCGACTGTAAAACCAATTAAACAGGCGTTTCTTTTTTTCCACGGCGGAATGAGGTCTTAATAACAAAGCACACAATGCCGGACTAAGTGTTAATGCGTTTACTGCCGACAGCAGAATGGCAACAGCCAGTGTTATCCCAAATTGTTTGTAAAATATCCCCGTTGAACCAGTGATAAATGTTACCGGCAAAAATACAGCAGACATTACAAGGGTAATTGATACTATTGCTCCGGTTATTTCGCTCATCGCATCAATGGAGGCTTTATATGCGGACTTATACCCTTTGTCCAGTTTGGCGTGCACTGCTTCAACCACCACAATAGCATCATCCACTACAATTCCGATGGCCAAAACCATCGCAAATAAGGTAAGCAGGTTAATCGTAAACCCAAACAGGTTTAAAAAAAAGAATGTTCCTATTAGCGCTACCGGAACAGTAATGGCAGGTATAAGTGTTGAACGAAAATCCTGCAGGAAAATAAAAACAACGATGAAAACCAGAATAAATGCTTCGAAAAGCGAATGCATCACTTTTTCGATCGATGCATCAAGGTATTCATTAGCATCCACATAGTACGTGTATTTAATTCCTTTTGGAAAGGATTCAGCAGCGGTTTCAAGAATCTTTTTTGTTTGATTGATCACATCACGGGCATTGGAACCTGATGCCTGGGAAATGGCTGCCCCGATACACGGTAAACCATTATTTTTCTGAACAACAGAGTAATCCAAAGAGCCAAGTTCGACACGCGCAACATCAATTAAATGAAGTAGTTGCCCTTTGCCTGCCGATTTGATAACAATGTTCCCGAATTCAGCGGCTGTTTTTAAACGCCCTGTATATTTTATAACATATTGAAATGCCTCGTTGCTATTTTCTCCAAATTTACCGGGAGCTGCCTCAATGTTTTGTTCATTTAAAGCATTGGTAATATCGTCAGGCACCAAGCCGTAAGCCGACATGGCATCCGGCTTTAACCATATCCGCATGGAATAATCATTGCTGCTGAATATCTGGATATTGCCCACACCGTTTACCCTTTGTATCGCTGGCACCAGGTTTATTTGTGCATAATTCTGTAAAAAGGTCGCATCGTAGGCTTTGTTCTCACTGTAAAGGGCAAGTATTAGCAGATTGGAATTCTGGCTTTTGGTTACAGTCACCCCCGATTGTGTTACCACCTGCGGCAACAGGCTGGTTGCCCTGGCTACTCTGTTCTGCACATTTACTGCCGCAAGGTCGGGGTTAGTGCCTACTTTAAAAAAGATGGTGATAGATGCAGAGCCATTGTTCCCTGCCGATGAAGTCATATAAGTCATGTTCTCCACACCGTTTATTTGTTCTTCAAGCGGTATGATAACACTTTTAAGCACCACGTCGGCATTGGCGCCACTATAGTTGGCATATACCTCTACCGTTGGTGGAGCTATATCAGGGTATTGGGAAACAGGCAGGTTTACTAATCCTATAATACCCAACATAACCAGCAACACCGAAATAACAGTGGATAATACGGGCCGCTCAATGAATATTTTCAGCATATTTTTTATCGATAGTGTCGCTATACTTTGTGTCTTTTGGTTCCCTTACTTAAGCCCCTTGTAAAGAGACTCGGCGCTAACTTCAACCTGTTTAATTTCAGTGCCGTCTTTAAAATTATTTGCACCTTCAGCAACTATCCGGTCGCCGGCTTTTAAACCATCGGTTACGATATAAAACTGCCCCGGGGTATTGTCCATAACAGTTATAGCCACATTCTCAACCTGGTTTTTATTGTTGACCAGAAAAACAAAACGCTTGTCCTGCAGCTCGTAGGTGATATTTTGAGGTACAATAATGGCATCTTTTACCAATGCAGGAATTCGTACTGTTGCGCTGCTCCCACTGCGCAGCAAACCTTTGGGGTTAATGAACTGAGCCCTGAAATTTGCTGATCCGGTGGCGGTGTTGATCAATCCATTCACCGTTTCAACCTTGCCCTTATTTTCGTAAACGATCCCATCCGATAAAATAAGTGTAACTTCGGGAATGTTATTTAATTTAGTGTGAAAGCTTGAATTGGTACTATCCCTGCTAAAACTTAGCAGTTGTTTTTCATTCATACCGAAATAAGCGTAAACGGTCGCCGTATTATAAACCGTTGTTAATGGGTCGGCAGTAGTACTGTTAACCAGGCTCCCCAGTTTATAGGGTAACGAACCGATAACCCCATCAACCGGGCTGGTAATTGTTGTATAGCTTAAGTTAACTTTCGCATTTATAAGTGCGGCATTTGCCTGAGCCAATGCAGCCTGCTTTGATTGAAGCGCATTCTGGGCTGATTCAAGCTCATAATGGCTTATTATATCTCTTTCAACCAGCGGTCTGACCTGCTTGACCTGTAAATTTGCCGTATTTAAATCAGCTTCTGCAGTCTTTATGCCGGCTTCAGCTGTGCGTACTTCCTGTTCATATTGAGGAGCGTTAATTTTAAAAAGAAGCTGCCCCTTTTTTACGATACCCCCTTCATCAATAAATATTTTTTCAACAAAGCCCTCGACTTTTGGCCTGATTTCAATGTTTTGCAAACCCTGGATACTTGCCGGATAATCATTATTTAGCGTTGCTGACCTTGGTTGTAACGTAATTATGTTATAAGATGGGATTGTTTCTCCATTCGACGAATTATTTTGTTTGTTTTTATTGCCGCATGAGGTTAATACCAACAAACCAACAACAGGTATTAAAATTAGTATACATTTCATGCTAAATGCCGTGTGCCCATAAATGGGATTATAAATGGTTTTATTATTGTTCATTAATTTGTGGTCAGTCACCAGATTTTAAAGGCATCAGAGATTACATTGGTTTTAAGAAAAGTCTAATGCAAAACAAAAGATTTTAAAAAGCGAATAATTTTAAAGCATGAAAAAGGGGTTAAGAATTTGTAGTTTTAATTCGTAACCCCTTGTCTTTCAATGTCATTATTCTGTGGAGAATATCGGAATCGAACCGATGACCTTTTGACTGCCAGTCAAACGCTCTAGCCAACTGAGCTAATCCCCCGATTGAGGGTGCAAATATAAAAAATTATTTGGTCTGCAACGCTTTAACTAAATCCAAATTTGACCCTAATTTTGAAAATCCGCCAATTTCATTGAATTTACCCGTCGGTTTTATAAATTAAGCTCAGTAAATGTGGCGTAGGGGGTCATTATCGATTTATAGAGAGCCAAAAATAAAGAAATATTGCGTCTTAATTGATCAAATAAAATTATAATCTTTTTTTTATACAAAGAGTTATGATATTTTTAGCATTTTTAAACTGAACCTCTTAGATTAAGCGACAAACAAATTTAACTAACATTAAATCGGGCTCCTGATGAATGAATTAAATAACATTTTAAAGAAAAATATTTTTAAGGTTGGACAAGACTGGGCCACCGTGATTGGTGGTTTTGGACTTATTTTTTTAGTTCTTTTAACTGGGTATAAAATAAAAGTGCCTTCATTTGGAGACAAAATCGGGTGGCATGACATTTCAACTTTTTCGGCGGTAATAATGTCTGATTCACTATTGTCTTCGATTGCGGCAACTTTTTTTCTTTTCATCTGTATTGCAATCATTGGATTGTTTTTTACCGGCGAAAAACCCGGTAAATTCTTAATCGGCTTTAGTATTATTTTCGTCCTTGCTTTGATCTCTCAATTATTGTCCTCTTATGTTCCATTTAAAAATCTGGGACTCGAAACCGTGCTTTTCTCCTTGGTAATTGGGTTATTGTTTGGAAATATTGGCAATTTGCGTCATTGGCTTGTGGGTGGAGCTCAAACGGAGTTGTATGTTAAGATGGGACTTGTTTTACTTGGTGCAACTATACTGTTTTCCGATTTGCTTTCAGCGGGTAGTTACGGTTTGATCCAATCTGTTATCGTAGTGTTTTGTGTCTGGTATTTTGCTTTCTGGATCTCGAAAAAGCTTAAAGTAGATGATGAATATGCCACCATGCTTTCGAGTGCTGTTTCCATTTGCGGGGTATCGGCAGCCATTGCCACCTCCGGGGCTATCAATGGAGATAAAAAGAAATTGTCAGTCATTATTTCTCTGGTACTGATAGTTGCCATACCAATGATGATCTTCATGCCGGTATTGGCAAAATGGATGGGGTTATCTGACGAAGTTACAGGTGCCTGGCTGGGTGGAACCATCGATACCACCGGTGCTGTTGTTGCAGCAGGAACAATCGTCGGGGAAATAGGACTAAAATATGCCACCATCGTTAAATTCTCTCAGAATGTCTTACTCGGAATTGCCGCATTTGCAATCTCTGTTTTCTGGGCTTATCGCCAACACAATGGCATAGGAAAGCGTGAACGGGTGCCATTAACTGTTATTTGGGAACGTTTTCCTAAATTTGTATTGGGTTTTATGGCTGCCTCATTATTGTTCTCGTTCTTTATCAGTCACGAACATGCTGCCAGTGCAGGCAAGATCATCAAATCGTTCAGTGGTTTCTGGTTCAATCTGGCCTTTGTTAGCATTGGTATTGAGACACGCTTCGGTGACCTGAAAAATGCAGAAAATAAACGCCCGATTTACGCATTTCTAATCGCTCAGGGATTCAATGTTATATTTACCCTTGTGGTTTCCTATCTGCTTTTTAAGGTGATGTCATAAAGCCTTGACTAAGTAATGATTTGATTAGTATTTCTGAAACTTACTTATAATGACTTCTACATTTGTCTTATTACTTGGCGGATTGCCCCTAAATAGCCATAAATTCATGTGAAGTGGCTCTGCGGTTTGAGGTATCAACGAAGTTGTGGAAACTAAAGGTGCAAAAGTATTGGTTGCGATAATATTCGCATTGTCGGTTCTCCAGCCATTGAGTGATTGAAAATAAATACTTGTTGAAGACCAGGTAAACCTGTGGGTAGTATAGGTGCCTGTGAGTGCAATATTATATGGATATGTTGTATTGGAGTACCCTGATACTGCTGGCCAGACTGTAAAGTTTCCCATCTTATTCTTCTGATTTCCCCATTTTGCAAATTCTATGTCGATTTCATTGGTTCCATCAGGTCCGATTGTTGAGGTCGGATAGTTAAATAATCCTACGACCACATTCTTATCCAGCAGATCAATTCGTCCTTCAACAAACCACTCATATTTTCCAAATCCCAATGCAGTGGTTGTCCAAACCTCGGCACATTCCCATTTCTTAGTGGTTGCTGAATACTTTATCTGCATGTGAAGTTTTCCAAGAGCATCCACCCAAACATTATTTTCGTTCCAATTATTGGGGCCCGGACCCATACCAGTTCCCGATTTCACATACCAGGTATACCCTGAAAAGGATAATGTTTTTATCGCTAACGTGGCCGATTTTAAAATATCGGATTTAACGTTGGAAGAGTTTGAAATTTCTTTCTTATTGCAACCAGGAATAATTAATAAAAATACCAGAAAAGTTGTAACTGATAAAATAAATGTTTTCATGGCTCTAATTTTTAGAATTATATCATTATTTTAACTATAAAGATACTTTTAAAAATAATTTATTCAAAACTAAACAGATAAATTATAATCAAAAATCAGTGAGTAGAAAGCTAAATTCAGAACCTGTTCTTACTGATCTTAATTATACAAAGGTTTGTGTCTATATGTCAAAGGTTCTGCAGCTCTCAAACCTGATATCTTATTTTGCCGGTTTTGCTTGTTCCGATTCCATCGGATCTGCCGGATTAATCTATTTTTCAGTATTTTATTTCACCATATTTCCCGTCATAAAAATCGAGGTACGCCTCAGATATCTCCTGTTGGGTATTCATTACAAAAGGACCCTGGGCGATAATCGGTTCCGCATAGTGTTCTCCACCAAAAAGGATAATATCAACGGCCATTTCTTCATGATTCCTAATTTCAACAGTACCACCCTTTCGGTCAAATTCGATAAAATCGCCTGCTTCAAATTCCTGATCGTTGATCATCATACTTTGTAATGGAAGAAATGCTGCAACTTCAATTTCATCGATGAACTCCAATCTAATTTGTTTTCCTCCGTTTAACTGAATATGATAGATAAATTGTTCCGTATATTCGGGAATGGACGAAGGGATATCTTCATATTTTCCTGCAATTATTTTTAACCATCCCCGTTCGTCTGACAATATTTTTTGAGCTACTTCATCCTTTTGAATGGCAAGGTATTCGGGATTTTCAGCCTTGTTCCTGGACGGAAGATTAATCCAAAACTGAAAACCGTGAGTTAGTTTACTCTCAGTTTTTGTATCAAAAGATAAGCTTTCGTCATGAATAATTCCGTTGCCTGCCTTCATCCACTGTACTCCACCCGAATATACGGTGGCATGGTTTCCTGCGCTGTCAAGATGAGTGTCTTCTCCGTTTACGACATAGGTTAGCGTGGCAATACCGCGGTGGGGATGGGCGCTGGTTTTGCTTTTACTCAGCGATGTATGGATTTTTGGGGCAATATGATCCAGAAAAACGAAGGGGCCAACGGCATCTGCATACCTGTTGGGTAAAATCCGAAAAATGGTCATATCCCCAATATCTGCCCGTGACCCTTTACCTGAAAAACTGATTTGTTTATTCATAAAAAACTGTAATTAAAGTGACAAAATTAATCCTATTTACTTTCAGTTCAATTTTTGGTCCCTTTTTATAACCAGTAACCCTCTGGTAACCTATTTTTAGATTTAATCCTGAGAAAAAGTCAAATTGCAATTAAACCTTAGCCGAAATTAGATGTCTAAACATGTAATATTAGTTAAAATTTGAGTTTAAGTCTGTATTTCATAGGGCAATCCCGAAGTTTTTATTTACTCTTGTGGCAGATTTACCTGAAATTAGTCTTGATTATTAATTTATTATTAAAAATGCAATGAAGAAAATTACAGCTTTATTCGTTCTGATGGTCTTAACAACAACTTTATTTTCTCAAACATGGGAATCCAATATTGAGCAGGCAAAGAGCAGGGCAGATAAAGAGGGAAAGAATATCATCCTTACCTTTTCTGGTTCTGATTGGTGCATTCCATGTATGAAGCTTGAAAAGAATATCTGGGAATCTCAGGAATTTGTGGAATATTCAAAGGATCATTTTGTTTTAATCCGTGCCGATTTTCCTAAGAAGAAGGGCAATGCGCTCTCTAAGGAACAGCAGGAGAGAAATGATAAGCTGGCTGAGATATATAACCAGCAGGGGTTGTTTCCACTGGTTCTGGTATTGGACAAAAATGGTAAAATTCGTGGGTCGACCGGATATAAAAATATTACTCCTAAGGATTTTATCGCGCTTCTTCATTCATTTGAATCAAATTAACGTGAGAAATATTTTTCTGTTATTGTTTCTTATGCTGCCGGTTATGCTTGTGGCCCGGCAGAAATACACCCGTACATTAAAGTTAATGGGTTGCCATTATGATATTACTGTTATTGCGGCTAACGAGGCAGAGGGAAATCGATTCATTGATATTGCTGCAAATGAAGTCACCCGGATTGAGAAGTTAATATCAGAATGGGATTCCACGACTCAGATCTCACATGTCAATTTTTATGCTGGAATCAGACCGGTAAAAGTTAACAAAGAGGTTTTTGACCTAATCGTACGAAGTAATAAAATTTCACAATTAACCGATGGAGCTTTCGACATTAGCTGGGCAGGAATGAATCAAATCTGGAAGTTTGACGGTTCAATGAAAAGACTGCCTACCGAAGAGGAGGTGGCAAAAGCGGTTTCAACGGTTGGGTATAAAAATATCGTTCTGAATGCAAGGGATACTACGGTGTTTCTAAGATTGAAAGGGATGCGCCTGGGATTTGGAGGTATTGGGAAAGGATATGGCGCCGACAAAGGTGCTGAATTATTAAAATCAATGGGCGTTACCGGAGGAATAATGAATGCCTCGGGGGATATTACGGCGTGGGGGAATCAACCTGATGGAAAGCCATGGATGATTGGAATCACGAACCCGTTCAATAAGGAGAAAATATTTTCGTGGTTCCCCTATTTCGGAAAATCTATTGGCACATCCGGGAATTATGAAAATTTTGTGATGTTCAATGGGAAGCGTTATACCCATATTATTGATCCACGTACGGGATGGCCGGTTCAAGGTATCGCAAGTGTTACGATTTTTGGGCCTAATGCAGAGCTCTCTACTGCACTTACAAAGGCTATTTTTGTGATGGGAAAGGATGTTGGAATTAACCTTTTAAAGCAAATTAAGGATATTGAATTTGTTGTTGTTGACGATCAGGGAAAAATGTATGAGTCAGAGCACGTTAAAATGAATCCATTTAAACTATGAAAAGGAATATCTTACTATTAATGTTCGCATTGTTTCTTCTTTCGTCGTGTGTTGCGGTTAAGGAGTACAAGAAAGTTTATGTGAATGATCCTGATATGAAATTATCTTCTCTTGAAAATGAACGGTATGAGAGTACTTTTCAGGTCTATCGTGAAGGTGCATCAGGAGCTAATGGCGGTAAAACAGGCGGAGGTTGCGGATGCAATTAAGAGATCACATGAAGAAGATTCTAATTTACACTTTTGGCATCTTTGGGTTTGTCAATATTGCAAATGCCCAAATTATCGATACTACCAAGGTTTATAAAAAGAGGGTTCTGGAGAACACTGAGATCGATCTTTTAATGAGCATGTACAGTCAGGATGGAGTTCATTCACCGGTAAACGGAGGAATTGGTACTGAACAACTTTCCGACCGGACTACCGCGATAGTCATAAGTATTCCCTTAAATGCAGATGATGTTCTGACCGTTGATGCCGGGATATCTGCTTATACCTCGGCCTCCTCAAGCAATATTAATCCCTGGATGTCAAATAATTCAAATGGTTTAAAAAGTGTGTCGTGGGGAAATAAAGGTCTCAATGCCAGTGGGGCATCGCACGGCAGCGGAGGCGGAGTAAACACAGGCGGAGGAGGTACTCCCAGTGGTCCTCAGAATGCAATCAACCCAACCGGAACACCGTGGCTCGCGTCCTCAGGGGCTTCACGTGGTGAACAATTAAATACAATACTTACCAACTATAGCCATAGTTCCGACGACCGTAATCAGCTGTGGGGAGCCAATTTGTTCTTTTCCGATGAGTTCACCTATACCTCCTTTGGGTTTGGAGGTAACTTCACTAAATTATTTAATGAGAAAAATACCGAAGTTGGTTTTAAAGGCTCAGTATTTCTTGACCAGTGGCGTAAAATATATCCCACAGAGTTTAAAGAATATTTGCAGATTGGAAATGGCTTCCAGTACCTTGGCTATTTCGCAGGTGTTTCAATTTTGAATAATTCCGGTAATGTAATTACATCAACAGATTACCTCCCTTTAGGATTTAAACCCTGGGATAAGAGCGGCAGGGAATCTTATTCCATGTCCTTCTATGCATCTCAGATTATTAACCAGAGGTTTCAGGGGGCGCTGTTTTTTGATCTTGTTATG
>CANJNY010000132.1 GCA_947475715.1 Prolixibacteraceae bacterium | reverse complement strand
TCTTCAAGCGAAGTTGCAAAAACCATCACTGCACTTTTATCGGGAGTTTTAAATTTCACGGGCTTTGCACTTATAAAACGGAAAGGTTGTGCATAAGCATCAATAGTTCCCGAGGTTAGTGTGAAGTTCCCGCCCAACGCGTCCCATCCGGTAATTGAATATTTTATCTTAAGATTTCCAGGTATTTCGCTGGTCACTGCACTGACCCCGACAGGTATTTCGACTTCGGTTTCCCCTTTGTATGTTTGAAAAAAATCCTCACCTGCAACGACATACAAATCCTTATGAAGATCGCTCAGGGTCATTCCCGGGCAAAGATCTTCAAGACCAAACATTTTTTTAGTCCTGTCTAGCCGGTAATAACCGTTCCATTCCGAGATGACGTCGTGAAACTCGGTAAAGGCAAAACCTGCAATTTTCGGCCGTTTACGAAACTCGTTCATCATGATATGGTACTCCCAGGTCAGATCAATATCACCGGTGCTTCCGCTGTAAGCCCAAACGGCACCACACTCCGAATTGAACATGGGCTGATCTGCCTGCGTCTTATCATCCACAAAATTATGTTTTCCGCCGGGATAGGTGTGTTTCACCCAGGCATCCAGTAAGTTTGCCCAATGAGGTCCGGGAACATAGTCATGCCAGGAATTTAAATCGGTGACAACATGGTCGAAGTTAGCCGGCGACATATCCTCAACCAGCCGGCCAGAATCGTAAGCCTTTGTCTTATTGTACATTTCGGCAACCCATTTCTGTGTTTCGGGTAGGTAATGGCCCCCGGTATTTAAACCCCACGTTTCGTTAAAAAGAACCCACGAGAAGATGGCAGGGTGGTTATAGTCGCGTTCTATTTCCCTTTCAGCAATATACTCCCAGTTCGCTTTGGAAATACTGTCAGGGTCACTTCCAAAATTGGGAATATCTTCCATGATGAGCAGTCCAAGTTTATCGGCCCAGTATAATTTCCGGGGAATCTCGGCTTTGATATGAATTCGCAGGCCATTTAATCCCAGATCTTTCGCCCGTTGAATCTCCTCCTTCATAAACTGATCGGAAGGAAAAGTGTAAAATCCCCCCGGGTGAAAGCTTTGGTCCAGAGCCATCCGTAAATAGATCGGCCGGTTGTTCAAAGCGACAAACTGAAACTCTTCACCAGACACTTTCATTGCTGAGATCTTCCGCATGCCGAAATAGGTAGAAACATCATCTTTGTCAGATTCAGAAGAAACGGATGCAACAACCTCATAGAGATAAGGGTTGTTCAGGTCCCAAAGTTTCATGTTTTCAATCGGAACACTATATTTCACTATTGATTGATTTGCCGGAATACTACCATGAAAATTGATCCCATTACCTTTCCCTACCAGTGTAAACTCCTGAGGTGAACCGGCTACTTTTGACAGTTTCACCTCAACTTCAACCTTGCGGCTGTCAATATCGGGGGTGAACCTGATGCCGGATATAAAGTTTTCGGGCCTGGCTTCCAGATAAACAGTTTGCCAGATCCCTTTGGCATTTCCGTAATATTGCTTACCGGAGGGGCGGTTTCCAACCTGTTTATCTTCAACCCTGATCACCATTTGGTTTTCCCCTGCCTGTAAATAAGGGGAAATATTAAAATCGAACGGCACATAACCACCCGAATGAGCTCCTGTTTGTTTTCCATTTACCCAGACGGTGGTATTAAAATCGCTCGCACCGATAACCAGCCATGTATTTTTCCTTTTCCATTGATCCGAATTTGCTAACTTAAAAGTGCGCGTATACCAACCCACATCAACCCGGGGCATTTTCACTTCACTTAGGCTGCTGGCCCACGAGAAGGGGACGAGAATTTTCCGGGTGAATGATCCGGGTTGGGTTTGCCATTTTTCAGTTAATCCAACATCAGCAGAATCGGCCCTGAATTGCCAGTATCCATTAAGGTTTTGCCATACCGGTCGCTCAAAATCAGGACGCGGGTGTTCCGATAGCGGAATGACATTCACTTTGGAATTGCAGGAGAATAATGCAAATACAAAAATCAGTAATATCGATGCTATTTTAAAGTACATTATTCCTATTGTTTATAATTATTCTAAGTAGCTAGAATAAAGGCTATTACAATTCAAGATTTAATTTTTAAGTTAAAAGATCAATTCTTTACTACAAAACACCAGATTACACCAAAAATTAATTGTTTACGAGTGTCTTTTGGTGCCTTCTATATAACTCTTTTTCATCACGCAAAGCCGCAAAGACGCAAAGTTTTAAATCTTAGTGCCTTAGCGCCTTTGCGTGATTTTTTTGTAGTTATCTGTTTTGATGTTGGAGTTTCACAACTCCCGAGTACTTTGCGTGATTTCGTGGCAAATTATTTTGATTTTAAAAAAAATCTTGTGCAATGGAAATAGAACATTTTCGTATTCTTTTAACTATTTAGATTTCTGCTACTAAATCCCTGTAGATTGAGTCCCATGGTGCGCGCATTGGCCGATCCAACAGGGCATTTGCAAGGGTATTATTGACAATCCGTTCGGTTTTTGGGTCCCATTCGATATCCTGATTCAGCAACATGGAGATATTTCCCAGGTGAGCAATCGTGATTGAACGATGCGCCGCCTCTGCCGGTGCGATGGGTTCTGCTTTTGAAATCACGCAATCGATAAAATTCCGAAAGTGGTTTTCGCTTTTATACAGATGAATATCGCTATCCTTCAGTGTAATATCCTTCAGGTTGTCGGAAAGCTTATGAGATCCGCGGTCAGCTTGTGCCCAACGTCCGTCTTCGCCTTCAAAACGCACACCACCATGATCTGCTTTGGATGAAAGAATCATGGTAAAACCTTCTTTAAATTCTGCCTCGATATGGTATTGGGTTGCGGTATTCCATATCGGATGCTTTGCCCATTCAGTATTGGAGCTTTTTATTTTCACAGGACCGGTATGTTCGGTACCCATTCCCCATTGGGCAATGTCGGGATGATGGCCACCCCAGTCGGTAATTTGTCCGCCGGAATAGTCCAAACTCCACCTGAAGTTTACCCCGGTTCGGGCGGGACTCCATGGATTTTCAGGGGCAGGCCCCAGCCAAAGATCATAATTAAATCCCGAAGGAGGTGGAATTGGATTCGTCAGATCCTTGTTATGCCCATAGTCAGGAACTCCACTGGGTAGGCCGCACGAAACGGTATGGATCTTTCCCAACTTCCCATTGCGTACAAGCTCGCAAACAATCCGGAAATTTTCGTCTGAGCGCTGCTGACTTCCGGTCTGAAAAACGACCTTATATTTCTTCACTGCATTACTCATTGCCCGTCCCTCAGGAATAGTCAGTGCAAGCGGTTTCTGACAATAGATTGCTTTTCCTGCCTTTGCAGCCATCAGCACAGGGATGGAATGCCAATGATCGGGAATTGCAAACTCGATAGCATCCACATCCTTCATCTCAATAATTCTCCTGAAATCCTCCTCCAGGCGCAAACCTTTGAAGGGTTTACCAAATTTTTCGGTGTAGAATTTCGTCAGTCTGGCTTCAACATGATCGCGCCCGCCAATACTTCCACCCCAATAACCGGCGCTCTTCTTGTTTACATCGCATATTGCCACCACCTGGACCCTGTCGTCCTGAACCATTTCCATAATATCGCCACTCCCCTGATTCCCGCAGCCGACCAACGCAACGCGAACTCTATCAGAAGGTGAGATCCTCCCATTTCCACCGCGCGCACAAGATGAGATAATTGTTGGTACGGCAATTATTCCCAATGAAGCAACCACTGAATCGCGGAGAAATTTCCGCCTGTTTGAATTTTCCATTTCTTTAGATTTTATAGGTTTATAATTCTCTAATCCAGACGTTTCTGTAGCTTACTTCATTGCCATGATTCTGCAACATCAACGGTAATTTGGAAACCCCTTCCGGGGCATTTTTATTGGCGGATGTCGTTGGTGCTCCAATTTCCTTGTGATTCTGAACAAGTACTCCATTGTGGAAAACTGTGAAATAACCCGGAGTTTTGAGGATACTGTTTGTATAGGTTGGGGCGGTGAAAATAATATCATACGCCTGCCATTTCCCAGGTTTCAGGGATGCATTTACCAACGGAGGAAATTTGCTGTAAATTGCCCCTGCCTGACCATTGAAGTAGGTTTTATTATTGTACGAATTAAGGACCTGGATCTCGTATTTTCCCATAAGGTAAACACCCGAATTTCCGCAACCCTGTCCCTCTTTTTTCGCCTTGACATCCTTTACCGGGGTACTCCATTCAATGTGCAGCTGGCAATCACCAAATGCCTGTTTGGTCTGGATATCCGTTGTGCCGGGAGTTACTGTAAACTTTCGGCCCCGAACCTTCCAATTGGCTGGAGCTCCATCCTTAATGCTTTCAAAGTTGTCCAAAGAACCTTTATCGAAAAGGATAATTGCATCTGAAGGAGCTTTGCCATTCTTTCCGGGTTGCATCACCCTTGGCTCGGTAAGTTCTTTTTCCTTTTCCTGAGAAAAGGTTTTAATACCTTGAAACATGAATAAACACACGAATAAAGCGGTGTTCAGATAAAATTTGAAATTCTTAAAGTTCATAATTGTTGGTTTTTAATTGATTATGTAATGATAATGAATAGATAATGTATTTAGAATTAAGCAATAAGAACAATTTGTTGTCTTAAAGAATGCTTCGTCCCCGATACGCTGCGCTATCGGGGCAGGCTGTTCCTCCTATTAACGACATCATCGTGAAATCTCAATGACATGAGATTGCTTCGTCACTCCTTCGTCGCTCCTCGCAATGACAGCTATCAAGGGTTGTGGTAAAGGATAGGGGGGAGCAGGCGGCGCAGCCGCCTGCTCCCCCCTATCCTTTACCCTTAAAATGACGAAAATGTCATTGCGAGGCACTCCAAAATGATCTCATAATTAAATAATTAATCGTTGGAGTGCCGAAGCAATCTTCCGAAATTTATGGTTTATAATTCGTTATAATTATTATCTGACGATTAATGCCTTCCCTGATTTATTTGGATAATGATCGATTAATTTACCTTCCGGATAATAGACCGCCTGAGCATCGCGGGGTTCAATTTTCATGAAATGGTATTCGATAAACTGCATGTAGTTCTCCCAATCCCGTTGGTCGGTCCCATGAAAACCGGTTCGAAGGTTATAGCCGATGGCACTTTTCATAATCACGGTATTTACCTCAGGTTGATTTTCAGATTCAAAAGCGACGTTTTTTCCGTACATTTTATACACAGGTATTGCATGATTTGCTGAAATCCACGCACCTTTCGAATCGGCCCAGAAATCATAATCCCCGCTGCTGATAAAAAGTGGTCGCGGAGCGATGCAGGCAAGCAGCATGTGCTGATCGACAGGCAATTCAGCAACACGTCCTTTATATTTCTGAGCATTTCGTACTAGCCAGCGGGGTAGCCACTCGCACATATTATCGTATGTTTCACCAATCTGACGACGCCAGATCGCATCCCCTGCATGACCGGTCGTATTGGAAAGCACCATACCAAACCGCTGATCCTGTGCCGCTGCCCAAAGTGCGACCTTACCTAGAACCGAGCATCCCATTAATGCCACCTGCCGGGGATTGATCTCTTTTTGTGTTTCCAGGTAATCCATTCCGCTGCTTAGACCAAACGCCCAGATAGCCATCATCCCCCATTCGTCATCTTTGGTATTGGTCTGACCGGGCTGAAAATAGAGATCCAGGATACCACCGCTTAGTACTTCGGCCCTGTTGTCACCGCCAATCAACTCCCCAATATCTGAAGCAACAAGTCCGATCCCCCTAAGAATTAATTGCCTTAGCGGGACACCACAATTGACCTGCCCATATCGTTGACTGTTTGAAAGGTCATATCCTCCCCCTTTCACACCGCCATGATTCACATGATATATTGCCGGCACAGGTTTGGTTGCATTATTGGGGACAAAAGTCACCAACTGCATATCCAGCGAATTCTTGCTGTTGGAGAAGGTTATTAAAATGATTCTTCTAGTACACAGCCCTTCCATAAAGTTTTTATCCTCGAACAATAATTTAAAGCTCTTCGTAACGGGTTCTGCCGGAACAGGCACCTTCCCATAGATGTTCTCAGCAAAAAATTTCACGATTTCGGTGCGTCTTAATGTTTCCCATTGCCCGATAGAAGTTATTTTTTTCCCGCCAAAAGTGGTCAGCAGATCAGGCAGCGTATAGTTTGGAACATCACTTTCCCGGGTAAGCGCACCTGCAAATTTATCCTCCTGGGAATAGGCCCGGGTGGAAATCAAAAACACGACGAAAAGTGCTAAACGGATCATTTTATTTTTCATTTCCCCTGTTTTTTAAAGTGAAACTCCATGCATTTGATATACCGGTCCCAATCACTTTGGAAGTAACCGTGGCCTGAAGTACGAACAACATACGACAGCGCCCTGTCTTCGGAAGGTTCATTGAGTTTGGGACGTTCGGGCGAAGGTTGTCCGGTTAGTCCATAAAGCTCAAAAACGGGGGTTGCAAAATGAGCCGATAAATATTCGCCCATAGGATCGGCCCAGTTGTCATCGATGCCACTGGTAATATACACCGGACGTGGGGCGATTGCAGCCAGGAGCATGTGCTGGTCGACCGGCAGGTCATCTTCATTCCCAACAAATTTTCGTCCGTTTTCGCATAGCCAGCGGTTATTGCGGAAGGTATATTTCATGTTTTCACCATATATTCGTCCCCATAATGCTGCACCTCCGCATCCTGAGTTTTGTGAAAAAGCCATGGCAAAACGGGTGTCCATTGCAGCTGCCCACAAAGCACTTTTCCCCAGTTTCGAAAAGCCCAGAATAGCAACTCTGGATTTATCAACATCGGTATCTGTTTCGAGGTAGTCCATTGCCCGGGAAGCCTGCCAGGCAATACCGCCCAAAACGCCCCATTCATCGGCACGTGGCAAACTTTGATTTCCATGATAATAAAGGCGTTGAATTGAATTTCCGCCAAACCCATTTTCATCACTTACTACTTCACCACCATGGATGATCGCTACTCCAAAACTCTTATTTAGAAAATAGATCAGAGGTAATCCGCTATTCAAATTCCCGTATGACTGGACATTATTGGCACCAATATCACCGCTGTTTTCTACTCCGGAAAAAGATATCTGCAATAAAGTAGGAACCGGTCCACTTGCATGATTGGGCGTATAAACCACCATATGCATTTTAACTTCGCCACGATGATTACTAAACCGGATTAACAGATGTTTCCGTGTACACCTTCCATCCAGGAAGTTCTTATCGACACTTATAACTTCGTAAACCTTTGTGACCGGTTGCTCCGGCTCAGGAACTCTGCCATAAATCAAACCGGCAAACATACCCATGATCTGAGGCCGGCGAACCTGTTCCCATTCCTGAACTGTTGTTACCCTTTTCCCCTCACTGGTGACCAAAACATCAGGAAGTTCGTAAAACGGAACTTTTGATTCGCTGTAAACTACATTATTCTCCCACTCTTTATCCTGTCCGGTTACATTCATTGAAACAAGGAGAATTCCAATGACCAGGTGTATAAGTTTTATTTTCACTTTCAGAATTTATTTATTTGATAAAGACCTACTTAATTCAATATCGTCACCACCGATCTGGCAGGTACAATTACCTTATTCAGATCCTGCATTGTAAAACCTAAATCGTGGCTTTTATCAGTCGTATAGCTCTTTACCTTTTTCTTCGGTCCCAGGTCAAGCTGCATCTCCTTTTCCGATAAATTAGTCAGGACGTAAACCAGGGTTGTATTCTTGGGATCTTTGTAAGCCGAGACCAGCAATCCATTAATCACCGATTGCTCTACAGAAAATGCAGTTTGTATGCGCACCATACCAGGGCGGATAAACCGGGAATAATTACCCAACACCCAAAGAAGTTTGCTATCCTTTAATTCGCCATCATTTTGGAGGTTTTCGACCACTCCTCCCGTCTTCCCGGCATCTCCTTTGGGACTATCAACCAGATAGAGTAAACCATCTTTAAAATCAACCGCACTAATGGCAGTCCACCACTGCCACGATTTTGCATTAGCCAGCGTAAGGTCATTATGAATAATCCGGGCAACATATAATGCTGTTTTCATGGTCAGATCCCGGCCACCTCCGCCACCTATTTCATCATTATTTTCGAGAATACAATATTCACTCATCCAGTAGCCCAGATCAGGATTGGCCTGTTTAATCTTGCTATTCAGCATCATGCGGTACTCTATCTGTTTGTCGATAGGCCATACGGATTGATAGCTGTGGGCAGAGATCGTTTTCTCTACATTTGGAAGGTCGGCAATATAAAAGGGAGAATCTTTACTAAAAAAGAACTGGCTTTGGTTATCGCGCCCATCGCTTTTCAGACCCATGATATTCATTGTCATGCAGGCGTGACCGATTGAGCCGGCTTCACCAATGACAATTTTAGTTTTCAGACCCCGAGAAGAGAGATCATGTGATAAGTATCGAACTAAATTATAGATCTCCTCGTTTAAGGCCGGTGAACCCTCCTGACCTCCGCTATCCCAGTTCCATTGAGGTTCATTCACCGGACTCACGTAATCGAAGAATATCCCTTCCCGGTTAAAATGGTCAATCACATCGACCATGTATTTCGAATAATCGTCCATAAATCCTGGTTTTAAATTCAGGTGGATCTCCCCTTTAGGTGCAAAACCTTTCCCATTTTTAGTGTAATATACCGGAGGGGCATTGGGGAAGGCCAGAAATTTTTCGACGCCCCGCGCTTTGGCAGCCTCTAAAAACCAACGCTGTCCCTCCTGTTTGGTCCAGTTGTAAGTGCCATCACCATTCAGAAAACATTCCCCCCTTCGCCAGGGGTTGCCGATGTCAGAACTATCCCCTTGCTCTGTAGTTCCGGCAGCCAGGTTAAACCTCCAGATCGAAAGGCCGATCCCTTTGGCATTTCCTGAGGAATCAAATTCCTTACTGAACAGCAGGTCCGCAGCTTTTGTCCGCTTTTCGACAGGCCAGTTCTTACCTAAAAACTGCGCACTCCAGGCATCGGAGGCACCGAAACCATCAATTGTCTGATATTCGATCTCCGGATTTGCCTTCAACTTCAAAACAGCTTTGTTTTGCGCGTAAAGTGTAGGTGCGAAAAAAAATAGCGGATAGATTAAACAAGAAAAGAGGGTTATAAAAATGGTGCGGGAAATGGTTCGTTTCATGAATCAAATATTAATATTTCAATGACTTACAATTTATTTATTAAGATTCACAGTTACACCGGCATATCGGGTAATTTCCACCCTTCGCGGTAGTTGTGCTTAATTAACTCCTGGGCAAACTGTTGTGCATTAACCAATTCCGTATCTTTATTATTCCATTTGGGATCGCCATTTAAGACAGTAAACTCACTCTTTAGTCTGAATTTCAATTTCTCCTCAGGACCGATGTTTGTAAATTTCATATTTATACCATCCCAAATCAATTCTTTGCGAAGTCCCTGAAGTCTGACTGCCAAAACACCCATAACAACCATTTCGTTGAATGGTCCGGCTTTACTGAAGTCTGAAGCGGTTTTCACCCTGTTTTCAGGTGATTCCTTGCAGGCACGAATCCAGTCCTGTTCATGTTCAACAGTTATTTCCCTTAATTTTTTGGGCACTATTGGTATTCTGCCGGAAGTTAGCCAGGGCTCCCCACCATGACTTCCGCAAATGAGGGTATCCTTTGTCCCGTGGAAAATCGTGCAGTTATTAAGGTCGCGACCCTCAGCTCCGGCAGGGCGCGGAGGGGTGAAACCTCCATCATACCAGGTTACTTCCACTGCCGGTAATTTTAATTTATCTTTCATTCCCCGCTCAGGGAATTTATAAATTACCTTTTGAGCGGTCGGGCAACAGTCAGCCATGACAACAGTTGATGTTCCCTGTACCTGAGTCGGATATTTTAATTGCAATCCTTCGAAAGCGGTATGCAGAATATGGCAGGCCATATCGCCCAATGCACCTGTTCCATAATCCCACCAACCCCGCCAATTCCACGGGTGATAAATTTCATTGAATGGACGCATGGCTGCAGGACCGGTAAATAAATCCCAGTTCAGGGTATCGGGAATTAAATCTTCCCGTTCCGGACGATTTAATCCTTGCGGCCAGATCGGACGATCGGAACTTGCATCCACCCGGGTTATCTCTCCAATTTCATTATTCCAAAGCCATTCCAGGGTATGATTCGTGCCAAGGCCGGAGGCTCCCTGGTTCCCCATTTGAGTTGCAACTTTGTATTTTTCAGCCAGGCTGGTCAGCAATCTGGATTCATATACGGTATGGGTCAGTGGTTTTTGAACATAGACATGCTTTCCCATGGTCATAGCCTCGGCGGCGATAATTGCATGGGTATGGTCGGCAGTGGCCACAATGACGGCATCAATGCTTTTCCCCATTTCGTCCAGCATCTTGCGGTAATCCCAATACCGTTTTGCCTGCGGGAAATCATTAAAAGTTTTGGCTGCATATCGCCAGTCCACATCGCACAGTGCCACTATATTTTCTGTCATACTGCCGTTAATATTGCTACGTCCCATTCCACCGATTCCAACTGCTGCGATATTCAATTTGTCACTCGGAGAAACACGGTCTGATTTACCGGTTGATTTTCCTAAAACAGAGGCAGGAACGATCGTAATTCCGGCAATTCCTATTGCTCCCGCTTTTAGGAATGTTCGTCTTGAATTGTTGTTTTCCATTTAATGAGAATATTTTAAATTTTAATGATTTTATATATAATAAATTAAATTACAAGCAATTACAATAATTTCCTAAAATGCTGTCCCCCATTTTTTATTCGGGTACTTTCCCATTTTATAAACAAGCTCACCCCCTTTTACAACATCACTGAACCTCAGTTTAGGAACGTTTAATGGACTCCCGTTGAGCGTTGCCGATTGAATATAAATGTTCTCATCTGAATTATTTAATGCTCTGATTATAAATGGCTTATTACCATTATACATTTTGTCGGCATGAATTGTTATTTCATTAAATAAAGGTGAAGTGAGGTCAAAAGTGGGTTCATCAGTCACCCCTCCATTCATTTCGAACAAACCCATGGATGCAATCACGAACCAGCCGCCCATCTGACCTTCATCTTCATCCCCTTCCCAACCGTGATAAGGCGTGTTTCCATAGTATTTATCAAGAATTGCCCGAGAATATTGTTGGGTGAGCCAGGGTTTTCCGGAATAATTAAACAGAAAAGAGGCCTGCATATTGGCTTCATTGCCATGATTAATGTAATATTCATAGGCAATATCCTGATGGCGATCGAACGCATAGGCGGTAAAGTTATGTTTAACGGATTTCTGAAACCCCTCTTCGAGACGGCTATTAAACAAATCCTTACCCATCAATTGAATCAAACCGGGGATATCATGGGGCACATACCAGGTGTACTGCCAGCCATTCCCTTCGATCCAGTGTTTTCCTGAAAAGGGATCATAATCTTTCATCCAGTTTCCGTTAGAATCTTTTGGCATCTGAAATTTCAGCTCAGGGTTAAACTGGTTTTTCCAGTTTTCGGATCGTTTCATAAAAAACGTATAATCGTCGCCGTGGTTCATTGCTTTAGCGAGGTTGGCGGCACAAAAATCGGTATAGGCATAATCGAGAGTACGCGATGCCGCATCGGCTTCAAGCGGCACATAACCCAGTTTATTGTAAATATCCAGCCGTTCCATCCCCGAAAGGCCAGTACCGGCAAGCTTTTTCCCTTGCTCCAATCCATTATGCCGCACAGCCTGATAGAGTTTATTAGTATCGTAATTTCGGATACCTTTCTGATAGGCCGACACCATCAATGCAATCTCATGGGTTACCTCCATGATACCTGTCAGCTTGATGCCCGTTGGACCGTCGTTGGTCCAGCCTGTCTTGTCAAAGAGTTCCAGCTGGGTGGTTACCCAATTGTTCATAATCTGCGGAGCCACCAGGGAGAGAATGGTATTGTAGTTCCAGAAAGTGTTCCAGAAGGCATCACCGCCATACATGGCACCGCCGGCAGGTAATTGTTGAGTCCTGTTCAACGGATCTTTATAGCGGCCATCAACATCGCTCCAGGTCTGCTTGGCAAAGCTTCGGTAAAAATTGGTATAGAATTTCCCTTTATTCTCCTCACTTCCTTTCACTTCAATCGTTGAAAGGAGGTTATTCCAACTCTGGCGTGCCGCTGCAACCACCGCTTCGAAATCCCAGCCAAAGGGATCAAGCTCGGCTTTAAGGTTATTTCTGGCGCCTTCAATATCAACAAGAGAAAGACCGACCTTAATCAGGATCGATTCACCTTTCTTAACCTGGAAATTCACAAATGCACCGACATCACCATTGCCTGAAACTTTTTTATCGTTATTTGATAGTTTGTCATTCACCCATCCGTTTAACGTAGTAACCGGCTTACTGAACTGGATAACAAAGTGAAGTTTATAATTGCCTGACGATTCTGCCCGGGTTAGGGCATAGCCTTCAATTGAATTCGCATTGACTCTCTCAATAACAGCATCCTCAACATCAAACTTATATTCAGAGGGAAACTTCAAAACGAGCAAAATTCGGGCATTCTGCAGCTCTTTATTGAACGTGTATTTATGAAAACCACAATGGGTTGTCGCAGTCATTTCTGCTTTACAATCAGCATCGTAAAGTTCGCACGAGTAATAACCGGGAGATCCAATTTCTGATTCTTTTAAAATCCGGGAGTGAAAACCGGCTCCTGCACCGCGGTAAGCTTTGGAGCTCGCTCCATTTTCTTTCGTAAAATCGAGTGTTTGCGGCATGATCATCAGCCCGGCCATGGTCCATGCATGAATATGGCTGAAACCGGTCACATTCATAATCGAATAATCGTACCCCGCCATCCAACCCGATTCCTGATTGTCGGGGCCCAGCTGAACCATCCCATAGGGAACTCCGGCATAGGGACCAAGCATCCAACGGGAATTGGAAGTCCCGGTAAACACATTTACGTAATCCGCAGGCGATTTCTGCGCAGTAACGCTAAGAAAAAATGGAAGAAGGAGCAATAGAGCTGCTATTTTCAGTGTGTTAATCCCAGCCATTTTCGAATGTTTAATTTACTGATTTAAATTAAGATACTTTATAATTTCACTTCCGTTGAGTCTCCATCCCTAATCAATTTATTAAGAATTTCTTTGTTTTCAGAAGTCCTAATCACAGCCCTTAACTTATCATTTTCGCGTTTTACTTCGATGTCAAAAATAGAATTGAAAGCATGGATTTTTTTCAGGTTCATCGCAGGCCATGACTTTGGTAAGCGGGGTGTCATTGTGAAAGTCTTAAGGCCTGTGGGACGGATACCAAAAATTCCCTCCGTGATAATTCGGCAAAACAGTCCACTCTCTGCAGAGAGGTGGCGTTGACTACCTTCCGGCCAGGCTTCGATGGCATAAGGGACATGCTCGCCAAGCAACCGCTGATTGGCATAGTAGCTGAGATAATTGAGCGCCTTTTCGGTTTCACCGGCTGCAAATACACCTCTCAACGCATAAAGCGTAGACCTGTCCCAAAACGTTTCACTACCTGCCTGTGTCAGCAAACCATCTTTGGTCCATAACTTTGGAGAAAAAAGGGCATCGATAGTTCCTTTAGCTCGCTCCTTTATCCCAACAACAAGAGGCATACAGATCCACGAACGAAGCACTGTATTTCCTTCGTAATAGCGATAGGTATCAAATCCGTCGATCGTTGCGCCAAAGTAATTATTTATTGAAGTCTTAAGATTGTCAGCCTGTTTCCGGTAGCCGGCCAACTGTGATGCAGGTTTGTTTAAATCGCGACCCAAACAGGTGGCAGACAAAAGTGCATCATAATAAAGTGTTGAGGTGCATAAATTGGCTTTTCCGGATGGGAATCGACCCTCCAGTTCGTCAGAGTCAGAGGTTACCACTCCGTCATTATTAAGTTTCCTGCGGCAATAATCCAGACACCATTCGATAAGTGGCCAAAGGCTTTCAGCTTCTGCTTTATCCCCGCGCACGAGTGCATATCTTGCAGCACCATAGGCAATCATTGCTGCATCACCACGGTCACCGGCTCCATTCCAGATATCTTTTCCTTCCGCAATAATTGAGCTTGGAATAGGTTTGTATTCCTTATTCATAAACCGTGCAAATTGCTGATAGGCATTTAAGGAGGCTTCATTACCGGTTTTATATCCCAGATATGGGAAGAATGGTCCGACATATTCTGCCTGGTCGTTTGCCCAGATGGCAGCATAATACGATTCACCACCGGGTCCGTGCATCAAGCCGCCGCTTGTCCTGTAAATACTCTCAGATGCCCTGATCTTGGAAAAAGCAAACATCTTGTTTATCGATTCATCGGGCGATTCAAACACCAGATTATTCCACATTTGCTGAACAAATGCATGGCGGGCTTCGAGCTCTTGCCCCACATTTGGTAATAGAGGCTCCTGAGTTTTTGAATAAGCCTGGATAGATGTATTAAATTGAATTTCCTCTCCCGGATTCAGGTTATAGACACCACTGTTTTGTATGCCAATCTCAACCGAATAGCTCCCTTCTACCCCCTTTTTTTCATCGGTAAGATAAACAGTTTTTTGTTCAGGAATAGTTAGTGTTATCGGTTTGCCTGAATTGTTTTTAACTACATATCGTTCGCAGATCATAGG
>CANJNY010000131.1 GCA_947475715.1 Prolixibacteraceae bacterium | reverse complement strand
GAGTTCTTAATCACCCCTGATCGTCCAACAAATTCGCCCAAGCATTTCTCAGAACGTTATTTCCATGCCAACCCCAAAGATTTTTCAAATGCGGCAGAGGAGGGTGGTGCTAATATTGCCAATATTCATCATGCAGGACTACTCAATCCGTTTATAAATTATCCGTTCATTGTCCGTGATTCACTCATTAAGTTCATTGGCGAACAACATTTGGCCAACCGGAAAGTTAAACTTTATTATACCGTTCGCGAGCTCACTACCCATTGCGCTGAAGTTTATGCATTGATGAGTCTGAAAAATCAGATTTTTGAACCGGGCCCGGGATATGGTCTTCCCTGGGAGTGTGAGCATTTGATCGACAACTATAAACCGGCATGGTATACCGAATTGCCTGATCAGATTTCGGATGCAGCTTTAGTCCTTGTCGGCTCATCCCGCTGGATTAACTATTACCTTGAAGGGTTACGCTGGATGCTTGAAAATTATAAGATCGACGGAATTTATATGGATGACGTTTCGTTTGACAGACCGGTTATGAAGCGAATTCGTAGAATAATGGAAAAATACCGTCCGGAAGCTTTGATTGATTTGCACTCTAATACGGCTTATTCGATAGGACCGGCTAACCAATATACCGGATTTTTCCCTTATGTCGACCGGTTGTGGTTTGGCGAAAGTTTCCAATATAATAAAATGACCCCCGACGAGTGGCTGGTAACGGCATCGGGAATCCCTTTCGGGCAAATGGCTGAAATGCTACAGGATGGCGGAAACCGCTATCTGGGAATGGTTTACGGTGAAACTGCACGCGATTCGTATGGCGAATTTTCCCCTCGACCGGTGTGGAACCTCTGGAAGACCTTCGGTATTACGGATGCCAAAATGATCGGTTATTGGGATAAGGATTCTCCGGTTCATACCAACCACCCCAATGTCAAGGCAACAGTGTATGTCAAAGCAAGGGAAGTACTCATTTCTATCGGAAATTTTGATGAAAATGATCAGAATGTTACGCTTTCATTCGATTGGAAGGCATTGGGTATGAATCCCGAAAATAGTGTAATTGAAGCACCTGCAATTCAGGATTTTCAGGACGCTAAAACATTCAATCTCAATGAGAGCATTCCCGTTCAAAGCAAGAAAGGGTGGCTTTTAATCCTGCACACAAAATCATAGTTTCTATATTAGGGTATAAACTCCAATGCTAAAATATATGAGGTGGAAGGAAATGTTATATTCAGAAAAAGAATTAAGTAAAGTTAATTTGAATATTTATTTAATTTTATGCTCAATAATTTAACTGAATCTTTTAAACCGGGAAGGTTACATTGCTTAAGAATTGTAAAATGACTAACTATAAATATGGTGCGCATCAATTTCTATGGATAGAACACTGGACAGATAACTGTTTGCATATCCTTGACCAGGTGCACGCCCTGGGTGCGGATTGTTTTGAAATATCACTTGGGGATGATATTGAATTTAATCCCATTCCTGTCAGGAGAAAGGCAGAGGAGCTTGGAATTGAACTGACTATTGGACCCGGGAACTTCTGGCCAATGGAATGTGATATCTCTTCGGAAATCGAATTGAATCAACAACTTGGAATGGCGTGGCACCGTCAGATTATCCGCAGGGCATCCGAACTTGGAGCTGTGGCTTATAACGGAGCTACTTATGGTCATCCCGGAAATATTTTACGACAACCAAGGCAAACTGCTGAATTGGTAAGGATTGCCAGGAATCTTTATTTACTCGCCGATTTTGCCCGGGGTTTAAATGTCAAACTTGTGATCGAGCCCATGAGCCGGTTCCGGACTCATTTGGTGCACACGGCAAAGGATGCGGTTGATCTGATTGATTGGGTTGGTCATCCAAACCTCTATATTAATCTGGATACATACCACATGATTACCGAAGAAAGGGATTATGCAAAGGCCATAAAAACCTGCGGTAATGCTTTGTGGGGAATCCATGCCTGTGAAAGTGATCGCGGAGTTCCCGGCGGAGGTCTCGTCCCCTGGGATGACGTATTCCGCTCGCTGGCTGAGGTATGTCCAAATGCCCGTATTCTGATGGAAACCTATAATACCGGGATCGACGGATTCGGTATTACGCGTGGAATATTTAAAAATGTTTGCCCCGATGCCTCTGACTTTGTCCGGGAGGGACTTGGATTTCTTAAACAAAAGGAATCATCGGTTCAGCAGTGAAGCTTAACTTTCGAATAAATTGTAAATGCCAAACAAAATAATATTTTTATATGCGGGATAATTAATTAATTGATTTGGAGGGTATAAGACCACATTTAATTATTCGTATTACTGATCAATTTACTATCTTTTAAACTACTTTAACTATGAAATTCAATCCTTTTTTCTGGATCTGCTTATCTCTTATTTTATTTTCCTGTAAACAATTGCCTGTTTCTAATTATCAGATAATTCCTGAACCGCAGAGTATTAATTACACAGATGGACTCCTTTCATGGCATCAAAATATCAAGGTGTTTTTTCCTGAAGATTTGGGACAGGAAGCCGAATTATTGAAAGATTATCTTTTAAAGGATTTTGGGATTAAGGTTCTAACGGTCAAAAACCAACACGATGCAGATATTTTACTGGACCTGAATGCCGCTTATAAACCGGTCAAATCCGGCGGTTATAAACTGGAAGTTGGTAAAAGAGTAATCACAATTAATTCAGATTCCAATACCGGAATATTTAATGGTATTCAATCGTTACGTCAGATGGTACAAAAAAGAGAGGGTGAATTTATAGTTCAGCAAGGGATAATTGCAGATTTTCCTTCCTTTCAATGGCGCTCGTTTATGCTTGACGAAGGACGCCATTTCAAAGGGAAACAGGTCGTAAAACAATTGCTTGATGAAATGGCACTGTTAAAAATGAACGTTTTTCAGTGGCATTTAACAGATGATCAGGGTTGGCGGATCGAGATAAAGAAGTACCCTAAACTTACTGAATTTGGATCATTTCGCGATTCGACCGAAATTAACCACTTCAACAGTAACGTTTTTGATGGTAAACCACATAGTGGATTCTATACTCAGGAGGATATCAGGGAGATTGTTAACTATGCATCCGACAGACATATTCAGGTTGTTCCGGAAATTGAGATGCCCGGCCATTCGAGTGCTGCAATTGCTTCATATCCATGGCTTGGCACGACAGGGAAAGAGATTAAAGTTCCCTGTAAATTTGGTGTTCAATATGATATATTTAACGTAACCGATCCCCGGGTATTGGGATTTTTTAATGATGTGATCGATGAGGTGATCACCCTTTTTCCCTCCACTGTACTCCATATCGGTGGAGACGAAGTTCGATACAATCAGTGGAATTCCTCCGCCCAGGTTAAATCATTTATGGCTAAAAACAGACTCAAAACACCGGCCGAGATACAGCTCTTTTTCACTAATAATATATCCAATATGTTACATTCCAAAAATAAACGGATGATGGGATGGAATGATATCACGGGCGATAAATTGCATGAATATCAGTCGGACGCTGATGCCAAAACAGTTAGTCAAAAACTGGCCGACGGTACAATTGTCCAATTCTGGAAGGGCGATTCATCGTTAATATTAAGTACAATAAAAAAAGGATATGAAATTGTAAACTCATACCACGAATACACTTATCTGGACTACGATTATAAATCTATCTCTTTGTCTAAAGCATATTCGTTCAATCCAATTCCGAAAGGTCTACCAAAAGATATGGAATCCAAAGTATTGGGTTTGGGATGCCAGATGTGGGGAGAATTTATTCCGACAACTGAAAGTATGAATTTAAGGGTATATCCCCGCCTGGCTGCTTATGCCGAGTGTGGCTGGACCTCTGCTGAAAAGAAAAATTTCGGACGCTTTGAGAAAGCAATACCTTATTTTCTGAATCGTTGGAAAACAGAGGGGATTATTTTCGGACCTCTAAAGTAGAACTCATTATATCATGGTTTTTTTTCGGAAAACATAATATCGATATAGAATTATACATTAAGCTAAAATTAAAGATTTGGTAATTAATTTGTTGTTATAAGGATTATAGGATATATTGATTTCGGATGGAATGTTCTGACTAAAGGGATTTTTTATTCATTCATAGGGAAAGAATAATCGAACGGGGTATAAAATAACGGAGGTTCCTGGTTCCTCAATGAATGATGGGGCAAATTATCTGGATGGTTTGATCCATGGTAGGAACTCCAAATGAGGCGACGATCAACTGGTCTGGAGAATGGAGAAGGAGCAGCCCTTTCTGCCTGCCTTTCATGAATCGATCAGTACGGTTTTCGGTAAACCACATGGGCATCACCTTTAGTCGTGGAATTCAGGATATTTGTGATTACAAAGAGAAGTTCGGAAAAACCTTGGAATGACCGGGTCTGATCCTGTTGTTGAGCCTATTGATAAAGCACTTGGCATTACCCATATCAATGGTTTTTTGAAACTTGATCCTAATCATGCAACTCTTCATGCAGAAGAGTAATTTGCATTCATGGACCAGGTTTGAAAAACGTTTTCAGATTAATATATAGTTAATTAAAAATACCAGATAATATTTAATAAGATATGCTATTGGAAAATAAAGTCAACCTTGGATTTTTCCCTACCCCTTTACATTTACTTCCCAGGCTTTCGGAAAAATATCCGGATTACACAGTTTACATTAAACGGGATGATCAAACCGGTTTGGCAAGTGGCGGAAACAAAACCAGAAAACTGGAATACCTGATCCATGAAGCAAGGCGTCAGAATTGTAACACAGTAATCACTGCCGGAGCACAACAATCGAACCATTGCCGCCAAACTGCTGCAGCCTGTGCAGCCACCGGGCTTGAGTGTCATTTAATACTTGGAGGATCTGAACCTTCCAGATATGATGGCAATTTGTTGCTATCCTACCTTTTGGGTGCCCATATTCATTTTAGTGGGGAGAATCGGAAAGGAGAAGATCTTGTGTGGTTAAAATCCAAATTGAAAAAGGACGGAAAACGAATTTATACGATTCCTTATGGAGGATCGAACATTTCAGGTGCGATGGGTTTTATAAATGCAGTCGGAGAGTTAAAACAACAGTTAGCCCAGGCCAGACTAAACATTGACTACATCTTTTTCGCATCAAGTTCCGGAGGTACTCAGGCTGGTCTTATGTTGGGAAGAGAATTGTTTGAGATGAACTTTGAGTTAATTCCAATAAATATTGATAAATCAGAAACAGAGGAATCCTCACTTAAACAGGCTGTTCTAAATATCCTTTCTGATGGGAAAAGGGTACTTGGAATTCAAAATAATTATCAGATTGCAGATATTGCAGTTGTAAAAGATTACGATAAAGCAGGATATGGAGTAATAACTGAAAATGAAATTTTTGCCATTAAAGAACTGGCGACAACCGAAGGTGTAATTTTAGATCCGGTTTATACAGCACGGGCTTTTTACGGAATGGTTGATTTCCTCAGAAACAAGAAAATACCGGCGGGTTCAAATGTAATTTTCTGGCACACCGGCGGGCTACCCGCAACTTTCCATTATGCAGATCAGTTGAAAAGCAATACGTAATTTCGTAGGGTTTAAAATAGAAATATTTTGTTGTAATGCATTAATTCTGCGATCGTATTGACTTATTAAAAAGAAAATTATTAACAGCTAATAGTTTAACAATAAATTAATTAACCATGCTAGCAAACCGAAGTAAATCACCTTTTCCGGTAATGTTTTTGGCTTTTTGCCTCATATTCATAGGACCGCAGCTCTTTGCTGCCGACCTGAAAATCTATATTGCGGTATCGGGCAAGGATGGGAATCCGGGGACAAAGGATTTGCCTTTTGGAAGTTTAAACGGAGCGGTTAATAAATTGAGAAGTCTAAGAAGTGCCGGAGGTTTAAACAATCCGGTTGAGGTGATCATTGGTGACGGGAATTATTTCATGGCGGAACCTCTTGATCTTATTTCGGATGATTCGGGAACTGCTGATGCGCCCGTGACCTTCAGGGCAGAGGAGGGGGCTCACCCCGTTTTTTGTGGTGGAAAACCAATAGTCGGCTTCGAAAAGGTCTCCGAAACCCTCTGGAGGGCAAAAGTGCCGGAAGTTGTTGCCTATGGCTGGCAGTTTGAACAGTTGTATGTCAACGGGAAAAGGGCCACCAGGGCAAAATCCCCCAATACCGGTTTTTACCATCTCAAAAACAGTTCGGATACCATTTTGAATGCCGGCGGTGAGCTAGCTCCGGAACTGGCAATACAGCAGTTTACCCTTTTCCCAGACGGTGCTGATCAGATCTCTAAATATTCAAAAAAGGATTTCGAAAGTTCGGTTATTACCTTTTACCACAATTGGGACATTACACGGAACAGGGTGTATACATTTGATTACAATACTTCAACTGCTATTGTTATTGGAACAGCTGCTAAGTCATATAATCGGATAAATACCCGGTCGCGGTATACCCTCGAAAACTTCAAGGCTGCGTTGGATACCTGCGGTGAGTGGTTTCTTGACAGGTCGGGAGATCTCTATTACATGCCGCTACCGGGGGAAACACTCGAAAACCTTGAAGTAATCGCACCAGTTACTGACCGTTTTATAACGATAAGAGGTGATGAGAAGAGTAGTAAAAAGGTTGAGAATATCCGGTTCGAAAACCTCTCTTTTCAATTCGCCGGGTACAAAATGCCCTTTGCCGGCAATCCGCAAGCTCAGGCAGCCTTTCCAATTGAAGCCGTTATTATGGCCGATTTTGCCCGGAATATTCAGTTTTCCAATTGTGAAATTGCTCATACAGGAACAAATGCTTTTTGGTTTCGTAATGCATGTAATGATTGCAGCGTTGAACATTGTTACATTCATGACCTTGGCGCAGGAGGTGTAAAAATCGGGGATCTCTCCATTCCATCAAATTTAGATCTTCTCACTAGGAATATCACAGTCGACAATAACATTATCCGTTCGGGGGGCTACGTTTTCCCGTGTGCTGTTGGTGCCATTTTGTTCAATGCCAGTGACAGCCGGATTACTCATAATGAGATAGCCGATTTTCGTTATTCCGGCGTCTCTGTAGGATGGGTCTGGGGTTATGCTTTCAGCCCTTCAAAGCGAAATACCGTGGCATTTAACCATATTCATCATCTTGGCTGGGGGGAATTGTGCGATATGGGGGGAGTCTATTGCCTTGGAAGTTCGGAAGGGACAACAGTTTCCAGCAATGTAATTCATCATGTCTTTTCATTCGACTACGGGGGTTGGGGTCTTTATACCGATGAAGGTTCTACGGGGATAATTCTTGAGAATAACCTGGTTTATAATTGCAAAATCGCAGGTTTTCACCAACATTATGGAAAAGAGAATGTGATCAGAAACAATATTTTTGCCAATAATGTCAAATCAACACTTCAGGCCACCAGGGTGGAGGACCATTTGTCATTTACCTTTACAAACAATATCATTTTGTTCGGTTCGGGCAATTTGCTGAGCAGCAACTGGGAAAAAATAAATATGGTAAGCGATCATAATTCCTATTGGGATACCCGAACAAAAGATGTTCGCTTTGCAAAATTGTCGTTTACCGAATGGCAGAAGAGCGGTAAAGATCTCCACTCTGTGATTGCCGATCCCGGCTTTGTGAATCCCGCTAAATTTGATTTCCATATAAAAAATAAGGCCCTCCTTCGTAAGATAGGATTCAACTCCTTTGATTATTCACAGGCTGGTGTTTTTGGGACATCAGACTGGAAAAAAACGGCTGCCTTTGATCCTGCTACTGCACAAGAGTTTGATCGTGCTGTAGTCAGAAATGAGTACCGCGAAAAATAGGTAATCACGGTTACAAAGGTAATTATTGTTTATGAGAGCAGTAGCCAACAGCTATTGAAACATCATTTTGGGTATTTCAAAATTACTTCCCAACAATTTCGAGCTGATTGTCAAATTTGTAGATGTTATAATCAGGTGTAAATTTTACCGCCTGATCAGCGACCATCCTGTCTAAATCGGGGCTTGCAAGCTGTGCCTCCAATCCATTGTAGTCTATTAACTCAATATGGATATCTTTTTGGTGGCGGTCTTCACGTTTCAGAATAAAGCCATCGGATAACCACCGAAGAATTTTCTTGTTGCTTTCGTAAAGGTCGGACGAAGGCAGGGTTTTAACCTGAAGAACTATCGATTTGGCTTCTCGGTTACAGTCAGATGTTTGCTTTCGTATTTGGTCAGCAAATAGTGCAGCAAATCGGCTTCAATTAATACCTCATCAACTGACCTGACGATGGAATCGCCATGAAAATGAGGATAGTTTTCGATCCCCAGCAATTCGACAAAAGCACGTTCTAATTTTTCTTCAGTGAATTTCATTTAATGTCGATTAATATTAACCATTGTCCGCTGGTTTTTCCTGATCTTTTAATTACTCCTTTGTCTTTCAAAGCTTTGATATGATCGGCAACAGCTGATTCATTTATTGAAAGCTTTTCAACAATTTCCTTATAGGTAATCCTATTATTACTAATAATAAGACCAAGAACTTCTTTTTGTCTATCAGTTAAAACATTAATTGCACCACCTATTGCACCACCTATTACACTACTTATTACACCACCTGTTTGACCACCTGTTTCATTTTCTACCAACCCATCTGCCAACCCACTCTCGGTTACTTCGGAGATGAATACGGTAACTTCAACACCACCCTTCATTTCTTTTATTTCCGGTTCGGGTAAGCCTGCCTCTTTGCACGAATTGATGATTTTAAGTGTACCGCGCCCCCAGGTGTCGATATAACCGGCAAAATAGCAAGCGTTGGCAATGATGGGATTGCGTGGACGAGAATTGAGGTCCGATTTCAAATCTTCAAGACTTAAACCGAATGGTAATCCGCCTTCATTCCAAATGGAAAGTTTATCGTCGAATTCCCGCATTTGAATAGTTGCTCCCATGTAGGTGCGATGAACCAATGCATTTAACAGCATTTCGCGCAGTGCCTGGATGGGGTACTGGTCTTTTTCAATTCGCTGAAAACCTTCAAAAGCTACAGGGCGTGTCAGAAATTTGTAATTTAACTGAATCTGAACTTCATGTAGCATCTGAACCAAATTCCCTTCAACCACTTCATGAAATTTCAAATCCGAGGCATCTTTGCCAAACCGACCTATTTTTACCTGAATATTCGGATAAAAGCGCATTGGCTCTTTACTGAACATGATAATTGCAGCACGTTTTAGCTTTTTCCCGTCAGTTAGTTTTAGCTTTTCCAGGATCTGAAAAGTAGCTAAACCTTTTGTTTCGGGCATTCGGCCTTTTTCGTTGCTGTCGGCTATAAACTTTGCAATACTTGTTTGTCAATATCTTTTACGGTTGCCCCTTCTTCAATAACGTCATCCCATGTTTTGCCAGCTTTTTTGAGCAAAAATTCATTCAGTTCAACGCCTGTAAGTTCCATTTTTGTGCTACCCGAACGGTAATAATACCTACCACGCAACGAAACAGCAACCGAATAAGGATTTACGTTAATGGAGATGTATTTTTTCCCTTCTTCGTCGTGCAATTGCACATCGCAGATAATCCCCATGGCATTACGGATTTTATTGGGAATATCTTCCAACAACCGGGCATAATCACTTAGATGCACTACTTTCCCGGCATCGTTACGCCCGATGTAGATAATGCCGCCAATGGCATTGGCAAAGCCGCAAACCCATTTCAGGTAATCATCGTGCCAGCTTTGCTTGTATTCTATGTTTTGTTGTTCGGGCATTGTCTTTTTAATTTTGCTTCCGTAAACTTAATTTTCAGGCTTTCCAAGTTTCTTAATATCTTCCTCTATTTCCCGGAGACTTTGCTCTTTTTCGATTACTTTCTGAGTCGATGTATATTTTTCGAATTCATCACCCGATTTCTTCAGTGCTTTCTCGTGGCTAATTTTTCCGGCATGATTGAGCAATTCCCTTCTGTTTAATTGCAAAATAATGTCCAATCGCTGTATCCAATCGGCCATATACATGGGTACGCGCTGCTGTGCCATGGTTTCGGCAAATGCCAGATATTGCTCGACCAATAAGCCCAACAGTTTTATTTCATCCTCATTTAGGTAGTTTTTGGCAATGCTTACATCCGATTTTTTGATTGCCGTGGTTCCCTTTTTGTCGTACGATTGCATTCCCATTAACGGCAATGAGGCATCGACCCTCCGGTAAACCAACTCGGCTGCGGTTTGCTGGCTGATTGCCCAAAGCAACTTATTTTGAACTACTTTAAAAAATTCAATCGTCCTTTCGTCCTTAGGTTCGTAGTCGATACTGGTCGTATAAATATCTTTTATTTTTTGGTAGAAGAACCGTTCCGAAATCCGAATCTCCCTGATGCGTTCCTGTAGTTCGTTGAAATAATTCATGGAGCTGCCCGACTTAAAACGGTCGTCGTTCAGGGCAAAACCTTTGATGATATATTCTTTCAGCCTTTGCGTAGCCCAAATACGAAACTGCGTACCTTGAGGCGATTTTACCCGGTAACCGACCGAAATTATAACATCCAGATTGTAGTAGTCAATGGCTCTTTCCACCTCCCTGTTGCCTTCTGTTTGAACTGTTCGGAAATTCCGAACAGTTGCTGAAGGCTCTAATTCTCCTTCCTCAAACACATTTTTAATATGCTCGCTGATAGTGGCTTTCGATTTTTGAAACAGTTCGCATAATTGTGCCTGTGTCAACCAAACAGTTTCGTCTTCCAGGCGAACATCTATTTTGATGTTCCCATCGGGGTTTTGGTAGATGAGAATTTCGCTGTTCATTTTTTAGATCTGCTTAGCTATTATTAATTCCGTTCATTTTCACTGTTGTCTTTATCCTCAAGGATATCATCCTTAAACCGTTCATTTAATTCTTCAAATGTAAAGGTGCGTTTTGCCTTTTCTTCCGGTGTAAGGTTATCGTAATCGTCCTTTATTTGTTTTAACTTGTCTATTTGAGCCTGTATTTCGTCTTGCTCAAAACCGGCATAAGTCATTTCGTGCAAACAATGAGCAATTATCTCAAGCTCCGTAAAGTTTTCAAGTGAGCTTTTGTCTATTTCCATACCCAACCACTCGCTCCACGGCACAAATTCAATGGCTAAGGAGTTGGAATACTCATCGATTCTTTCGGAAGGATTGGTATAATAGCCCGAAACATCTACATATTGGGTATTGTCGTAATCATCGTCAACCAGACTTACATCAATAGTCATGTTTCCCACCAAGGGTTGCATTATGCCTAATTCATTGAATACCTTTTCGTACTCTTCAATAAACTGCTGTTCATCGGGGTACAATTGCAGCAAAACCATTTGAATGCTTAGCCAGGAGTTCGATCTTATGAGAGTAGAAAATATCATTTAGTTTTTGTTTTCTATTGTCGCAAGTTTAGAAAGAAGTAAATCTTTGAGGTCTACAAGTTTTCCTAATTCTTGAATTAATAAATCATGATTTGTAAATAATGCAATCGCCAATTTTTCAAACCTTAAAATCACTTCTTTTTTTGGAATAAAAATTCTAATTCCGTTCAACAGACCTTGGGTTATTAGCGGCTGGCCAGTTCATTCACTTCTGTCGTTTAAAATCAAAGCATTTAAAATGTAAAAACAAAACATATTTGCATTATCTTTTGACTTTGCTGAGATTGCATTATCACTAATCCAACACTTCCCAAGTATCCTAAATAGGCTACCACAATATGCTCCAACACGGCCAATTGCTATTACATTTTCATTATTGAATTCATCAACATATTCAACAATTCCATTTCCTCCATAAACTGGATAATCTCCTTCACTACAAGGTTTTGACTTGCCATTTTTAAACAAAATCAATTCTTGAAGGTCGCCAACCTCCCAACCCTTGGGAATTTCCTTTTCCAATTCTTTATTAAACTCCATCTCCCTACCATGGCTTTTATATGGCAAACTATTCACGTCCGGAAATTCAAAATTTACAAACCACTGTTTGTAAATGGCTAGTGCGGTTTCTACGAGTTTTTGTATCAGTTGCTGGTTGAGCTTAATCCGGTTTACAACGGTGTTGTATTCTTTTACTATTTCGCGTTGTTTAGTGATGGATGGGATGGGCATAAGTGTGTTGCACATTTCAGCCCAATCAAATATTTCCCTGGTATTTCCGTGACTCTTAAATCTGGCATAGCGGTCAAATTCCGGTCGCCGGAACCACATCAATAGATATTCAGGATCAAGTTCGTTCGTGTCTTTTACTTCAAAAGGTGTGTAGGCGTGAGAAGCAAGCATTTTGTCATAACTCTCATTGAGTGCAATTGCAATTTTATCTCCTCTTATTGAAGTGTCCGCTATGTATGTAAATTGATTTTTATAAACAATTTTATATGTTGTCATATCTGTTACAACAAGATTGGCTATTGTTGGAAAAAAAACCTTTGAAACACTCAATCCCATTAATGGCAAATCCTCTAAATCTTTATTTCGCTCGTCATCAAGCCTAATGTAATTACCTAATGGCTTAAAATTTGTTCTCATCCGTTGGTTTTAATAAAATATCCCCCCGTTTTGGGTGCTCCTATAAAAATGATTTTATTCATTTCCTGTAGTTTGGCAATGTGTTTTTCAACCGTTTTAATGGGAATATTTGTTTTTTCGGCTATCTGCGGTTTACGGCAGCCCTGGTTTTGTATAATAAAATCGTAAACGGTTTTTACTACCCCAATTACTACCCCATTTACTACCCCATTTGTATCTTCTTTCAAAAGTTTACCTTGACGTTTTTTAAGTGTGGCAAGAATCTCTTCAAGCATAAACTCGATAAAAGCGATGCAATCTGTCTCCTTAGTGCTCCTGCGGATGGCTTCATAGTACTGATGCTGATTCTGAAAAACAATATTCTCGACGGGCAAATGTTCGAAGATCGGATGCAACTGACACAAGATAAGCGATTGCCACAATCTACCCATCCGGCCGTTCCCATCGCTAAACGGATGGATAAATTCAAACTCGTAATGAAAGACACAACTTTTAATCAACAAATGATCATCCGATTCTTTGATCCATGCAAATAAATCATCCATCAAAAACGGAACGCGTTCGGGTGGCGGCGCAATATGGACTGCCTGAGCTCCTGCAAAAACACCCACACCTCCCCGGCGGAAACGGCCTGCATCGTCCATCAAAGCCTCCATCATTAAACCATGGGCTCTCAATAAATCGTTTATCCGATATGGATTTAAAGCAGTAAATGCATCGTATGTTTTGATCGCATTCTTTACTTCCTGAATTTCGCGTAAAGGGGCAACAACGTGTTTACCTTCGAGAATTTCGGTAATCATGGTTTCTGAAAGGGTGTTCCCCTCAATAGCCAATGACCCTTGGATGGTCTTTATCCGGTTAATTTTACGCAACAACAACCCATCCTCCTGTTCCATCCGGATGGCATACCGTTCAATCTGTGCTGAAATATCGGCAATCTGATTGATTGCCTTACTGCTAATGGTAAATGGCGGTTTATAGGTTGATTTCATAACCCAGCTCTTTAAATACATTCAGCAATTCGCCCTTCGATTGTGCTTCCTGTTTTAATAATTCAGCGAATTCGGTTTGAAGGCTTTGCATCTTCTCGTCGAAATCAAGGTTTTCATCACGGTTTACAAACTCAATATATTTGCTCGGCACCAGTGAATATTCTATTTTGACTACCTCATCCAATGTTGCAGAGTAGCAATATTCTGGAATATTGCTATAGGAAGATGCAGGAACTTCTTCCCTCTCAGCTGTTTGCCAATTGTGATAAGTCTCTGCAATATCTTTAATATGCTGAGAATTAAATTGAATAAACTTCTTTTCGAAAGGTTCGCCAATCTGTCGCAAATCCATAAAGAGTATTTCCTTTTCCCGGTTTCGGTAGTGATGTTCTTCATCACCAATGCTTCGGCTTTGTACTTTCTTGTTTTTATTCAGAATCCAAACCGTCACACTAATATTGGTCGTGTAAAACATATCCTGAGGCAATACCAAAATGGCTTCCACCAGGTTGTTTTCAATCAGTTTACGGCGAATTTTATACTCTTCGCCACCGCCACTCAAAGCGCCGTTGGCCAGGATAAATCCGGCCACTCCATTTTCTGAAAGTTTAGAAACCATGTTGAGTTTCCAGCCATAATTGGCGTTGCTTTTGGGCGGCACCTCGTAACCACGCCAGCGAGGGTCGTCTTTCAATTCGTTTTCGGCACGCCAGTCTTTTTGGTTAAACGGTGGGTTGGCCATAATGTAATCGGCCTTCAGGTCTTTGTGCTGGTCGTCCGCAAAGGTGTCAGCAGCTTTTTCGCCCAAATTACCCGAAATACCACGAATAGCCAGGTTCATTTTTGCCAGCTTGTAAGTGGTATTGGTGTATTCCTGTCCGTAAATCGATATATTTTTGGTGTTTCCGTGGTGCGCCTGAATAAACTTGATGGATTGCACAAACATACCACCGGAGCCACAGGCCGGGTCGTAGATAATACCACTGTAAGGTTCAATCATTTCTGCAATCAGGTTTACAATGCTTTTGGGCGTGTAGAATTCTCCTTTGCCTTTCCCTTCGGCCAATGCAAATTTGGAGAGGAAATATTCGTACACACGGCCAACAATATCCTGGGCTTTGTCTTTGAGGGTGTCAATTTCGTTAATTGTATCGAGAAGTGAAGAGCGTTTAGTAATGTCTAATCCCAATCTTGAAAAGTAATTGTCGGGCAGCGCCCCTTTTAACGCTTTGTTGTTTTTCTCAATATTGTGAAGTGCGGTGTCGATCTTTAACGCAATGTCATTTTGCTTGGAGTTTTTGATGATGTACGACCAGCGAGAGACTTCATCGAGGAAAAACACATTATTCTGGTTATAAAACTCAGCCATCTCAATATATTTTTCCTGACCCTTTGCAATAAGCTTTTTGCGGTGGTCTTCAAATTTATCGCTTGCAAACTTCAGGAAAATCAACCCAAGGACTACATGTTTATACTCAGCTGATTCAACGCTTCCTCTTAATTTATTGGCAGATTCCCAAAGGGTCTCTTCCATACTTTTACCTTTTACTTGCTTTGCCATTATTTAGTCAGGTTCTTTTAACAATAACTTTGCTAAGGTAAAGTTTAATGTTTAAACAGCATAATAAAATAGATTTTGAAATTGCAGTTTTTGATTTTTGTAATAATCAATTTTAAAGCTAATTGGATATATGGTCAGGAGTAAGTGATTTCTACTGAAAAATATTAACGACCACAAAAAAAGCCCCTCTCGAGGCTTTTCCTGATCAGCAGGTTGGGGTTTCCTGCTCATCGT
>CANJNY010000130.1 GCA_947475715.1 Prolixibacteraceae bacterium | reverse complement strand
AGTTTTTGATTTTTGTAATAATCAATTTTAAAGCTAATTGGATATATGGTCAGGAGTAAGTGATTTCTACTGAAAAATATTAACGACCACAAAAAAAGCCCCTCTCGAGGCTTTTCCTGATCAGCAGGTTGGGGTTTCCTGCTCATCGTCAATAAGGTTCCAGGTGGCGTATTCTGCGTTTTCTTCCTCCCATGCTTTCAGACTGGCTGAATCCTCGATTGAATTAATTTTCTGATTGAATTTGAATCTTGGCGCTGCATTGAAGTTTTCGGAAGTTGTTGAAGCTGTTTTCATGCTATAAAAATTTAAGTTTATAGTAGATAATTTTAACGTGATTTATCAGGAAGACGGCTTAACTTCCCCTTGAATAAGCTGCCATTGCACAAATGTTCAATCAGGTCAGCCGTTTTGGATTGCCGGTTATGGGAGGAAACGAATACTTTGCCACCAGATATCGATGTGCAGGATCTCCTCTACCCGGGAAAAGCAACTAAGGGGCTTAAATAAAAGGGGAGTATTTTACAGCAGCGAACAAAAAAAGGGGCAATGCCCCTAACAATTTGATTGATTTTAGCTTATGGCTCGGTATCAAATATTTGAACTATTTTTCAAATTTAAATTAAACTATTTTTTTCAGGATTTCTGTGGTAGTAGCTTCAGCCAATGTATTAAGAGCTAATTCAAGATTCGTCATGTTATCCCGCAAACTCTCTTTTTTTAAATTCTTAAATTGCTTGTACTGTTTTGTGGTCAATCCCGACCAACCATGTGTAATAATGTCAGTTAGTGAAGCATATTCCTGACCCTTCTTAACTCCCCGCTGCTCCCATTCATCTGTAAGTTCTTTGCGAACCTCGATGCTTTTGAGGCGTTGATTGATCCAGTTGTTGGAGTATCCTTTACGGTGATAATATTCCAACATACGGTCAATACCCTGTTCCGGATCTTCCATTTCGTCCAATCGCTCTCTGGCTACTTCGGCAAGCCACATCTTAAATGGTTCAGCCTTGGGTGATGGGATTGATTGTATCAATCGAAAAAGCTGTTCAGTATCAGCAACATCAGTCAATCGTATTTTACCATCATTCGCAATCATTTTCAAACCGTGACAATTCGTCACGGTTTCATTTCCTTCTTCTTTTAACCGTTGTTTAAGTTTCCTCCAATACGCCTGTGGATCAATACTCTCTGAAAGCACACCAACTACATCAACAATGGAAAAATACCATTTTTCCTGTTCATCATCCCAAATCGTTCGAACTTTTTTATCTTCAAACAGTTTTAATGCGCTTTGCTTGCTCATCTTTCATTAATGTTTATTCTCAATGATAAAGATATTGAAAATGCCAGTTGGATCAATTCTTACAATAAAAAGATGTTAATAAAAAAGAGGCCCATTCGAACCTCTCTGAATGAATATATCAGTTTGTCAGGGTTGCCCGTCAGCCTGATGTTCCAGTATATAGTCCACGGCCTTTTGTGCCTGTGCAGCCGCCAGAACCAGCACCTTTGGATCATTCTTAAGCGTTCTGATCCAGCTTTTTATATAGGCCGTATTATTTTCTATGGTCTCCTGTTCCAAATCAGTGATCCCGCATAGGTAGGCTGCTCCCATCTCCGCAACCAACTCTTCCTGGATGTAATCCTGAGATCCGAAATTATGATTCTTGATTTTTTCATGACGTGCCAGTCTGCTCCGCTGACCGGTACTGTGCACCAGTTCGTGAAACAGTGTGGAGTAAAACTGTTCATCCTTAAAAAATGTCCGCTGATCCGGAATACAGACTGTATCCACTGCAGGCCAGTAGCAGGCGGCAGCTGCTTCCTAATCAATCTTTGGTTTATCACTCCAGTTATTAATCAGTTTATCGGCTGCCTCTACCGGATTGAAATCGTTGTCGTATGAATCTGTGCAGGAATCTTGGCAGGATTAATTATCATCCCATCTACCCCTTCCCCTAAAATCAGGTGATTCACATCTTGAACTTTTACGGGGTGATCTGATGATGGCGGAAAGCCGCGTCCGTTTACTGAATTATATCAGCCATAGCCCTTTAAATTGCCCGGTTGCTGTTGTTTTTTTAACCTGGCATCAAAGGGAAGGTCAAATCTATTCCGACTTGGTCACTGGACTAAGAATTTTGATGCCAATGCGATTGAAGGTGATAAACTGCTTCCTGTAAATATGGCTGAAGGTTCTAAAAATAAACAGATTGTGTCATCTGTTCGAAATGTTCTTTCCAGTCAGAAAATTGAACTTCAAACTCCCGCTATTAAAGACGTATCAAAGTCATTTGGATACCCATTTGACTATGCAGAAAGTTATTTTAATTTGAAGTTTGCATTACAAGAACTCTTTAAACGGCCGATTGATTTGCTCGAAAACAAGGCAATTAAAAACCCATACATTCGAAGTAATATAGACGGTTCAAAATCATTGACTTATGCAAGAGGATAAATGTTAGAATTGAAGTTCAGCAAGTTCGCTGCCTATCTTCTGTATTGTCTCCGTAATTCGAAGGGCTTGTTTTTCAGACATCGTTTTCTCGCCTTTGGCATATTGGTTCAAAAGTGTACGATTCATCCCTGCACGCTTAGCTACCCCCGAAATAGTTAGCGGGAAATGTTCGAATAAATCATGTAAATTAATATGCAGTTCGAGTTCGTATTTTCCATGAATCAACGCGTCGGACACTTTTTGGTCATCGTCAAGAAGTCCTTCAATATGCAAATCAATCGCTTCTGCGATGTTTTTCTTCAAATTTTCAAGAGTTTCACCTGCAGAAAAGCACCCAGGTAAACTGGTTATTTCAGCCCACCATCCTTCATGATTTGGACGAACCAAGACATCTACTTTTTCCATATTGTTTGCTATTTTAAAAAATTTGAATTCTAAGAAATCATTTAATCCCTGCCTGCTTTAAAATTGAGTTTTCAAGCCATTTCGGAACGTCTTTATTTCCATGATAAGGAATGGTAACATTTCCGGGTTTAATCGAATGTTTAAACTGAATATGACTCCCTTTTTGCCTTACAATCTGCCATCCGTCTTCTTCAATCAGCTTGATGATTTCGTTTGTCTTCATCTTTCAAAAGTATCATATTTGATACATTTCTGCAACTATTTAGTGATTTATTTAAATTATTTCTTGGCTATCACTATTACCTGATCATTATTCAAGTTGCATTCAACACCGCATCAGCATTAATCTCAGCCAATTTATCTGCCAGTTCCGGCAGAGTCTGATCCAGTAATGGGTTAAACCATTCATTGGGGACCCGTGGACAGGGCTCATCTGGTTGCCTGGTAACTTTTCCCGTATGCAATTAACGGTATTCCCGATTTGTTGAATTTGATATCTGCCATTACATTCTGATTTTTTTGCCGTTCCACTCTATAATTCCATCAATATGTACCGGGGTCACATGACCGGAACCATTATTATCTCCGTCTACCGGCATGACCCCACGCATTCGGTTGTCTTTTCCGTTAAATTGAAGTACGGCTGCGACAGCTCGAGGGATAAAAACTAGTTCTCCGTTTTTCTTTACAAACCTGATTGAGAAAACAGTCTGTTTTCCGTGCGGAGTTTCTTTTATCTCATACTCTTTGAGTGCCAGGTTGCGCCTGATGGTTTGAATTTCTGCCATAATCTTATTTTTGGGTAAAAATATATGGCAGGGAGGAGGAGGGAAAGGACAAAAAATAAAGTGCGCGATAGACAATTATTGCAATCTTAATTCAATAGGCTAATATAGGGAGGCCGAAATTGAGCAGTTCTATAAAGATAAATCCTCTAGATGGGGAGTATCATAGTCTTTGACAGCTCCCATCGGGCGGAGACATGCCGTGTAAGCCATAGACGAAAGCCTCCAAAGGAAGGTGTTCCCTAAACAAAAACCAGGTATTAAAGGCCTGATGTCAATGTAGTAGGATGCCCATTAAGGAGATTGGGCAGTTGATCAGGGTTGAAAAATAGGGGAGCTCATTTTTCCAACGATCAAAAAGGGGGGACCCCTTTCTTTGATTTACCTGGCAAATGGATTTCCATTGCCGGAATAGACCTCTTCATCAGCTGCAGTAGAGAGAAACTCAAGGTAGGGCGCCTCACCACACCTTGTGCAGTACACTTCTCTGGATAATGGCCAGTAATAGATTAATGTGCCTTATTGATTTTCAGATTGCATTTGCAGCAACTGGATGGGAATTTGGCAGTAATTTCCCGGGGATCATTTGAATATTGGGTCATTTTATTTGCACCTGCCTTGGTGACTTATTTTGGCCTCTGGCACGCCGGTTTGATTTCATTACAAGGTTTTCGACTGAGTCAACTATAAAGCCTTTATCCCGGTGATGGATAATTGTAGGCAGATCGGAGAATCCCATGCTGACGTAGGTAAACAGGATATTGCACCAGTAACTGTTTTGCCATTCTCCTTCAACTGATTCTATTCCGAATCCGAAAAGAATCTGATTAAAAGCGCACATTTTCTGCTCATTTAGAGAAGGAAGGTTGAAACATTGATTAATCCAGAATTGCACACTTGAGAATTCTTTTGGATCGAGTTGATTGGAGAGAAGCCCTTTAATGTTTGATTCCTGTTGTTTGGTGAGATTGAGCAATTTTAAATTCATTTTAGATGCCTATGCCCTTAGGACTTTTATTGGCTTCCGTCAGTGGACGGACTTGGTCTGGCGCGCCGTTACAGTTAAATTTCGGGCGGACAACATTGAGCCGGGCGGATTCTTGTCAATGGGTGAATGTCTGGTTTTTACAAAACAGAAGTTGACAGACAGAAGGGAGAAGTAAAAAACTGACCGAACACGAAGTGGCGGAGGATGCTGCTCCGGAAATAATCATCCGCAGCGACCGGAGCCCCTTGACGTTTCCGGGCGGCGATCAATAACTTTGACCGGAATTTGAGTGTAACAGCAAACTTTCTCAGAACCCAGACTAGACTGGAGTTAAAAAAGAAACCCCGCCTGGTGGGGCGGGGAATATTATTGGATATTTATAATTTAGGATTTAAGTATTTAATCTTATTCTACATGGGATAATTGCATATGAGTTTTTTAGGCTAATAAATTAATAAAATTTAATGTATAGTCAAAAACTGATCTTCACGAAAATCCTGCTGATGATTCCGTTTTGATCTAAGGCCTTGACTTTAATTATTAAGTTCTTAGCATTTGACTGGAAAAAAACACGGGAGTGAATTTTCTTAATATAGCCTACCTCAATTTTATCTTTAAATACTTTCACGGCATATTTATCAAACTCATTTTCTGGCTCAATCTCAAATGACAGAATATCGCCAATTTTTACTGATCCGGGCAGAAGTTTTCTGGAACGAACGCTAGCAAGATCGGTTACAAATGATAAATCCTTATGCGGTTTGTAATCGGCTAAAAATTCAAAATTATCTGTAGTGACTAATCCCTGAGTATGCGCCAATAAATAATATTTGTCTGTTTTATATTCTGGTTTGATTTCCCAAAAATCTAAAAATGGCTTAATATCGGCCCGCTCTGATTTCATTAGCCGCTGACTGAAAATATCCAGTACATTATCGGAATATACTTTTGCAATATCGGGGAACTCGGTGTAAGGTGAGAATCCATCCTCAATTGCTGCAGGGATATTTTTCTCAATATAGGAAAAACGCACCCCATCAGAAGCGTTCCGGCGGATAATTCCGACTAAATGCCTATGGTGTGATTGACCTTTTCGCCAGCACAGATATATGTTTCCTATTGATTTCAAGCTAAATACTGCATTAGTTTTTCGAACCGCAAAGTTACTAATATTACCAATAATTCCTTTCTGTTTTGGGGTATTTTGCTGAATTGTAATTCAGATGGTATGCAATTATCAATATTGAGAATTATGGTTTCTATTTCCTTCTTGACGTGCTTAGTTTTTAAACGGTCTAAAATTGAATTCAACTCGGAGGCATACTGACTTTGTTTAATGTTTTCGACGATTTTAAAAAACTTTGGTTTTTCGCTATTCCAATGAATTTCTGATTCCCCTCTGTTTATATAAGCCTCTAATTCCTGCCGGTTTTTAAGCAACGATTCAACTTTGCGCTCTACCAATTCGCGACCCAAGCTGCTGCCACTATCGTAAATTGGCGAAAACCGGACATTTTTGTTGAAATAAAGTTTCATCTTCTTTGCATTTGCATTTAAATCTGTAGCATCTTTATTTAATATTTTCCTTTTAATAAGGTTTCTGAAAAATAAAGGAAACGAATCAAATTTCTTTTCTTTCAATAAATCTTCGAAATTTTTAAGACTGTGACTTATTAGTGACAGTTCTGTTATAAAAGCCCAATTTTCCTGATGTCGGTCACTATTACCAATAAGCGCATCAAAAACAAGAATTTCAATAATATCTTTGATGTTTTTTTCATAACCAAAAAATTTCAATGTACTTTCGATAAGTTGAAAGGAGTACATTTTGCGAAGTTGCATGTTTGCCGGATCAAAAGTATTATCGAATGCCTGTAAATATTTTCCTCCTTCAATAAGTTCTTCATGGCCTGGTTTAAACATCGATTTACTAATACAACCTACTTTTATGCCATCGTAAGCAACATCGTAGGTCAGCATATCGAAACCATATAAAAGACCTATTTGAGAGGCGATAACCTCACTCCAAAACTCATATTTATAGTCTTTCCCTGGTTTCAGCATGGAGGTTTTGAAGTAATAGTATTCTCCTTCAGGGCTCTGAACATACTTTTTATCACGTGTTCCCCCGGTATTAAACCACTGCTGTTCATTCCAGCCTTTTATATCGAAGAATTTTACCTCCATAATCGCTTATTTAAGATTACATACCACGGTACGCCAGATATTCCCCCTCTGGTTCTGCCGCCATTAAAACCTGTTCTTCGGCCTGGTTTAGAGTTAATTCACCGCGAAATGCCCGCTGGCTTAAACTTCCATATAAATTCTCCAACTCCTGTAAACTGCTTTGGTAATGCATTTTGAGCGATTCGATTTTTTCTACGATTTGGGCGAATTGGGTTTGGAGTTCTATGGGTGGAATCAAAATCTTAATGCTTTGTAATTCTTGTGCATTGATATTTGCCATTCCAACAATGCTTTTACACATTCCAAAAAGAGTTTGCTTTCCATGAAGAGAATTCAAGTAACCCCATAAATACCAGGGATTAGCTCTTTCGTTTGTTCTCACTCTAATAAGATACCCTGCAATAACCATTTCCGAATCAGAATTAAATACTCCTGTTTTTCCAACGAGTTCTTTTGAATTGGTCCGATTGAAAAGTAGATCGCCTTTTCTTACAATATATTTTTCTTTATCTTTTACTTCAATGTTGATGTACTTCAATTTTGAAAAATCCATGTAACCCTCAGAAGTAATATTATTCATTCTTAAATAAGGGTATTCTCCTGCATCTTCGGCTGGACTACTTGTTCCATATTTTACTTCCCTTGCAACATCCCTAATACTTCCTATAGGAAATTTCATTTTATTGGATGATGTATCTCCAAACATCTCCAAAAATGTGCTTTTCAAAAACTCATCAAGCAAGGCAATGCTTTGTTTGCGCAGGGATATCAGGTTTTCGGCTTTGCTTAAGAGGTTGGCTATGTGGAGTTGGACAGGAATTGGAGGAAGAGGAACTAAAATATTTTCTAGTGCAGTTTTAGTAAGTTTTCCTCGAGTTGAGCCTGTAATGTATTTATTGAGGTCTTCTTTATTTAGAAAATATCTTAGATATTCAAGATTTGCTTTTCCGTTTTCGGTTAAAACATGTGCATGATTATTAACCCAACACTTTTCGTTGTAAATATTAGCACAAATTTGACCATTGCCCCAACTTCCACCATCTTCAGCTAGACAAAGAATTTTTTCATCAAAGATATATTCATTTATATAATCCATTATATTATTTGCCCCAATATATGGATACAAGCCTTCTTTTGATTTTCCATCTCTTTGCGAAGAATTAAGCGGAATTCTTTTATTATCAAGGTTCTTTGTAATTTTTCCTAGTTTTTCAAATTTCATTTTGTCAACTCTTTTAATTCTGCCAACCCTGATCGAATTATGATTTCTATATCTTCCAAATTGCCAAAAATAACCTCTGGCTTTTCATAAACCACTTCATTGTAAATCTCTTCCTTGTATTTACTGATACTTAAATCGTAATCGTTTGCTACAATTTCAGCTTTGGGAACAAAGAAGTATTTGGCCTCACGATCATTTTCTTTCTTTTCGTGTCGTGCTTTGAATTGCGTAACAATGTCGGGCAAATCGCTGGCTTCAATCTTATTACGTTTGTCGTCCAGGGTATAGCCGTCGGCCTGCATATCGTAAAACCAGACCTTGCTGGTTTCGCCACCTTTGGTAAAAACCAAAATAGCCGTACTTACCCCGGCATAGGGCTTAAATACCCCGCTGGGCATCGCTATCACTGCTTTCAATTCTGCCTTTTCAATGAGCATTTTCCGGAGCGTTACAAAGGCATTTCCACTTCCAAACAAAACGCCTTGCGGCACAATTACGGCAGAAGTTCCACCCATTTTCAGCATTGTAAAAATGCGTTCTACAAAAAGCAGTTCCGTTTTTGTGGTTGGTAATTTTAAACTGGCATTGATATCACCCTTGTCAATATTGCCGGTAAATGGTGGATTGGCCATGATAATATCATATAGAGCGTCTTCGTTGAAACTCTTGCTCAGCGTGTCTTTGTAATCAATCTGCGGTTCGTCAATACCATGCATCATCAGGTTCATTAGCCCGAGGCGTACCATGGTGGTGTCGATGTCAAAACCAAACATGCTTTGCGCTAAAATTTGTTTAACCTCTTCTGTTAGGAAAGCACTCATGGTAGCACGTTCAAACCCATCTTCATCTCTTGTCAATTTCGAGGGGTCTGTTTTACGTACTATGTCGGTCAAAATATATAGATAGTAGCCGAGGATAAAACCACCGGTACCACTGGTCGGATCGGCCATTCGCTGCCCCAATTGCGGCGACACTAATTCCGACATCAGTTTAATAATGTGTCGCGGCGTGCGGAATTGTCCGTTTTTACCTGCGCTGGCAATCTCGCTCAACAGCAATTCATATACATCGCCCTGTATGTCCTGAAAAGCTTGCCCCCCTTCACTGGCATCTTTTTCTATTTCAATAAAAAGTTGTTCAATAATATTGATGGCTTCAACAAGTAGCGATGCCTTTGGCATAATAAACACGGCATTGGCCATGTGTTTGGTAAACGGCGAAGTTGCGCCGTTCAAATCTTTTAAAAATGGAAAAACTTTGGTTTGAACATGCAGCAACATTTCGTCGGCAGGCCGGCGTTTAAAATTACTCCATCGCAATTCGCTTTTATCGATCCCTTCGTCATCGTCTCTGCTTCCCGGAACTTTGTACTTTCCACTGAAACGTGAAGCGTATTTCTCACCGGTAAATTCTGCATCACGTTCACGTTTGGCTTCCAGATCGTCCAAACGTTTCATGAAAATCAGGTAAGTAATCTGCTCAATGGCTGTAAGCGGATTACTGATTCCGCCACTCCAGAAGTTGTTCCAGAGTTTGTCGATGAGCGATTTAATATTTGAGTTGTTTTGAAGCATTATTTCAGTTTCTTAAAACTTGAATGATTAAGTAATGATTTCATTTGTGTGATTGCAATCTGATTCAGTTGGAGCAAACGGTCACTTTGTGCCAATCCTTGATGAATCAGTACTGCATTGATGCTTTCCATATTCGATAGTACAACCAGTTGTTCAATGTTCGCGTAATCGCGGATGTTCCCCTGTAGTGAGGGGTTCTCTGTTCTCCATTCGCCTGCTGTTTTTCCGAACAAAGCAACATTGAGCAAATCGGCTTCGTTTGCATATACATAACTGATTTGCAATTTGGTTAACTCCGCGGGAATCAGGTTTTCTTTAATGGCATCGGTATGAATGTGGTAATTCACTTTTGCAAGGGTGCGTTGAAAATTCCATTCTAATTTCAGCCTATCGCTTTCGTCGTCTTTGAGCCTTTTGAACTCTTTTATCAGGTATACTTTAAATTCGGCAGACACCCACATGCCAAATTCAAATGCAATGTCGGCATGAGCATAAGTGCCGCCATATCTACCGGCAGTAGCTTTCAGCCCAATGGCATTGGTTTTTTCGACCCATTCTTTTACGCTGATCTTGTAACTATTCAAACCTGCCTGACTTTTAATTGTGGCGAATTCGCCATAATTAAAAGCCGGATTATATACCGACTCCCAAATGCCCAAGAATTCAACGGTATTCCTATTTCTAAGCCAATCGGAGATGAAGAAATCTCCATCTTTGGCTCTCAGCATGTCGGTTAAAGAAATGTACTTTTCGCCAGATTCATCCAATATCGTAATCTGTGTTCCCTGAACTTCAATGATATTCTTTTTAGCCATTATGCAGCAATTAATTTTTCAGTTAATTTTAATATCTTATCAATCTCGTTCGGATTGAAAATGCCCCGGATACCTTCCGGATGAAGCAAGGTAAAAGGTGATTCGATCAGGTTTTTCCTCGTTAACTCACCCTTTTCGATAATGAAGGTGCGAAGTAAGTCTAAAAACTGCAATTGACGGCTCGTCAAGTAGGAATGACCGGCAATAAATTCATCGAAGCCTTTTGAAACGGTTTCCGGAAACGATTGTAATAGCTCAATGCCCAGTATGTGTTTAATGAATTGGACAAACATCGCCTTCCTGTGATTGTAAACCCGGCGCAGCAGGTCGATAGTAATGTGCGGATGTTCATCGTGTAATTCCTCCGACAATTGCCCGGCTTCGGCATCACTAATTTCCTGCCCTTCTTTGAGCTTTTGCAAAATCGGATTGGCCAACACCAGTTCATTGATTTTTTGCTCAAGCAATTCGCGGTATTTGGAAATGCTCAATGCTTCGTGCTGCGGGCCAAATTCTACATATTCCTTTTCGCTGATTATATCTTTGAGATTAAATTTAGCGGGGCCAAGTGGAATAACCGATTCGCGGTATTTCATCAATGGAGAGAGATTTTCAATTAACTCATCGAATTTTACTTCGGTGATGGTTGCCCAATAATGATTAGTCTGTGCCAACCTGATCAGGTGTTCCTGTTTGGCAACCACATTCACACTTAGCGGAAGTTCCCCTATCTCTTCTATAATACTTAATTTCAGGGTTTCGTATTTGTCTTTTTCTGCTGACAGCTTAGCCAGCGAGACTTCAACGATATCTTTTTCAAATCGCATGGCTTTAAAATCTGCATCGGCAACTGTCCGGAACAATGGTTTGACCACGGCTTTCAGAAATTCCAGTTTATCAACGCTCAGATTGATCCAAAAATTCTCATCCTCCAAACGTTGTATTTCATTCCGTGCCTCCTTAATCACAACCGAGTTTTGGGGTAACGTGGTCAGTTGTGCTTTCAGTTTCAGGGTTTCCTTTTCGGAAATTTCAGTGAGGTTTAACTCAATCGCTTTTTCAATTTTTTCAACGCGCAAACCAAACAACCTGACTGGCAAAGGAATCTGTGGTTTTAGCTCTTTCCCTCTTGGATTGAGTTTGAAATACTCAAAATTATCCCAGCAGTCCAGTATCAGAAACTCATCTTTTTTGGTACACCAGGGTTTTATTTTCGCACTTTCAAGCAGACGGGTACCCCTTCCGATCATTTGCCAGAACTTGGTGTAGGAATAGACTGGTTTGGCAAAAACAAGGTTGGTGATTTCACGGATGTCAATACCGGTGTCGAGCATATCGACACTTAATGCGACACGGGGCATATCATTGTGCGTAAACTGGTCCAACAGACCCCCTTTCCCGTATACGCGGGGATCGTCACTCACAATCACTTTTGCCAGTTCTCCCTTATATTCCGGATAAAGCGAATCGAAAATCTCTTCGATACGTCGGGCATGTGCCTTTGTAATGCAAAAGAAAATCGTTTTTCCAGGCAAAACACCGTTATTGTCTTTGATCGATTCTTCCATAAACTCGCGAACAATCAACGCGTTTGTTCCCCGGTTAATGACTTTTTTCTCTATTTCTGTCCCTTCGTAATTGATTTCCTCAATCTCTTTACCTTCAAGAATCAAATTCTTCTGGTCTTCCAGTGCAATGGTCCGTTTGCTAATCCCTTCGTCCTGAAACTTAGTCTTAATTTTCATCACCTGGAAGTTGCAAAGAAATGGCGGAATATGATTCACCGCCTCGTCATACGAATAGGCGAAAGTTGGAACTCCATCTTCGGTTTCGAACAGCTTAAAAGTATTGTGGTCGATAACATCTGTTGGCGTTGCTGTTAATCCAAGGGTGATGGTATTAAAGTAGGAAAGAACTTCCTGATACGTATTGTAAATACTCCTGTGGCTTTCGTCCACAATAATCAAATCAAAGAAATGAGGCGAAAGCGAATTTTCTTCGTCCCGAATTACATTTAACATGGTTGGATACGTCGAAACGTAAATACGCCGGTCGCTGGCAATTGACTTTTCACCCTGCTTGGGCCAGCGTGGTTCGTTGGGCAGATGTTCCTTAAAGGCTTCCAATGCCTGGTCACGAAGGGCAATTCTGTCAACCAGAAACAAAACCCGTTCGGCCCAACCTGCCCGCATTAAAGTATCAACCAAAGCAATACAAGTTCTTGTTTTACCCGTTCCGGTAGCCATTACCAACAAAAACATCCGTTTTCGTTTTTCAATGGCTTCCATTACGGCTCGAATGGCGCGGATTTGATAATCCCGACCAGCGATTTTAGTATTAATTAGTTCGCCTGCCAGGGCTTTTCGCCCCTTGCGAATGTAGGCATACCTTTCAAGATCATCCCGGGAAGGGAAACCGTATACTTTTTTGGGCGGATAATTATCCAAATCCCAGAAATAGATGTCATATCCGTTAGTGTAAAAACAAAAAGGCAACCCGTTATTATGATTTTTTTGAATGTAGTGGCAGTATTGTTTAGCCTGTTCGCGACCAATAGATGCATCTACAGAAGTCTTTTTTGCTTCGACCACTGCCAGCGGTTTACCATCTTTACCTAATAAAACATAGTCGCTGAATTGATGACCGGAATAAGGATTTGGAGCCTTTTCCGCCAGATTTTTATCAACTAAGATATCAAATTCTTCAATCACCTGGGTATGGTCAGAAACATTCCATCCGGCTTGTTTAAGGCGGACATCAATGATTTCCTTGCGGGTTAGGTTTTCGGTCTTCATTCCAAAATTATTGAATGTTCAAATGTAGCAATAATAAACAAGTTCTAACATAAAAAAAGCCCCTTCCGAGGCTTTTCCTGATCAGCAGGTGGTGGTTTCCTGCACATCTTCAACAAGGTTCCAGGTGGCGTATTCAGCGTTTTCTTCCTCCCATGCTTGGAGACTGGCTGAATCCTCGGTTGATCTGGTTTTCTGATTGAATTTGAATCTTGGCGCTGCGTTGAAGTTTTCGGAAGTTGTTGAAGCTGTTTTCATGATATAAAAATTTAAGTTTATAGCAGATAATTTTAACGTGATTTATCATGAAGACGGATTAACTTCCCATTCAATCAGCTGCCATTGCACAAATCATCCATTAACTCAATCGTCCGGATTGACGGTAATGGGAGGAAGTGAATACTTTGCCCCCAATTATTGCAGAGCAGGATCTCCGCCCTGTGGGAAGCAGCTCAGGGGCTTAAACAACCGGGGAGAATCTTTAACTTTTTTTGTTGATTTGATTTTATAATCTAATAATAATTTTCAGCACCTCTTTTAATATTTTTAATAGCTCTTTCAAGCCGTTACAAATTGCAACGGTTTAAAAGAGGATTAATAGTTTAATATTCAATGGATTAATTATGAAGTTTTATTCAATCAAAGAGGCCCATTCGGACCTTTTTGAAGAATATTTCAGTTTGTCAGGATTGCATGTTTGATTGTTGTTCCAGGATATTAAAAATAAGAAAAGTGATTCATATTTCTAAAATAGTAGAATAATCATCCTACTAATATTGATTTAAAAGGGTGTATGTTGCATGAAATTAAAAAGCCAGAAACTTTTGTTCTGGCTTGAGTTTAAGATGCTAATCTCTTTTGCTTGAGTTCAATCAATTCTTTGTTCATTTCATATTGTTTCTGGAGCCTTATCCAAAATTCAGCTTTGATAGAAAGTATTGTTTCGAGCGCGATGGCCAGATTGATATTTATACTCCGTTCACCCTTCAGGAAAAGACTAATAAACGACTTGCTAAAACCTGACCCGGCAACGATATCAGACTGTTTAATGCCTCGAGCTTCCATTTCATCCTTTACTATTTCGCCTGGGTGAAATACATCGCCCGGAGTCATTTCATTTGCGTAGTGTTTCATTTTTCGTAGTGTTTTGAAATTTCATTGATTAAAATAGCTTCTATCACATAATCACCGTTTTTTTCCATCAAAACAGAAAAAATTAAACGGTACTGCAGGTTTAGCCTGATTGAGTATTCATGTGATCTGTTTCCTTTGAGTTGCTCAAAATTGAGGCTTTTAAATTGCCTCAGTTCATCCAAAGAATCAGCACTAATAAGAATCTCCATTTTCTTCTTGAACTGTTTTATCACATCTTTCTGAAAAGGCAGCTTTCCTTCCAGTTCATTAAGAGGTGTAATATAAAAATTCTCTAATTCAGTTGTTTTGAAGAGTACTTTCATATCGCAAAATTAATAAAAAGTTTTCAATAGTGTAAACTCTTACCGATGAATTTATTTTGAATTAATGAGTTAAAAGAGTGGTATTATATTATACCATATCGGGTCCCTCCTTTTTGTTTATTCCCAAAACGTGAATACCCAAGCTGCTTGAGAGCATTACCGATATTCACGTCGCTTACTGTGGTCATTGATGAGTTAACCTATTGAGTTGCCTGGAGATCACGAATGATCTCCACTGGCATTTTAAATACTAACCGTTCACCATCTCCTTGCTCTGGTAAATGATAGAACTCTTTTAAAAGTTTAAATGAGGAAGTCTGCACGATAAATCTTGAGTTATACTCACTGAATTCCTTAAAATCCCCGGGATTCCAGGTGTACTCAAAAGCCTGGTCCAGTCGTTCCCTGGCCACTTCAGCAAGCCACCTCTTAATGTCTCAGCCTTAGGTGATGGTATAGACTGAATAAGCCGAAATATCTGCTCAACATCTGTAACATCTGTTTTGTAAAACTTTCCATCGGCAGATCGCATCTTCAGTTCACTACAATTTGTAGTCAACTGACTTTCTTCTGTTTTGAGCCGAGTTTTTATTGTTTGATAAGTTCATTTTTTGCTTTTTGAAATTTATGTCCTGCAAAAATAGGGTATTGCATCAATATTATCGATAACCTGATTTATTTTGGCTTAATTGTTCCTATGCTTTTCCATTATTTATTCATTATATCTGTTTCCTTT
>CANJNY010000129.1 GCA_947475715.1 Prolixibacteraceae bacterium | reverse complement strand
CCACTGTTTTGTATGCCAATCTCAACCGAATAGCTCCCTTCTACCCCCTTTTTTTCATCGGTAAGATAAACAGTTTTTTGTTCAGGAATAGTTAGTGTTATCGGTTTGCCTGAATTGTTTTTAACTACATATCGTTCGCAGATCATAGGCCTGGTAGTTGAAGGAAAAATTGAACGCGTGAGGATAATCGGGACAGGGACACTGTACTCGCTGATTACCGTTAATATTCCATTCAATGATACCGATTTTACGTTCTCCTTTTTTAAGGTGGCGCCGTTAACAGTCAGCAAGGAAGGAAAATCAATGGCATAACGCTGCATCAAACTGGCATGCGTGTTGTTTGGAATAGTGCGAAGCATTGGCCAAACCAGGGATCGCTCCAATTGAAAGGAACCATCACCATTAACACCATAGCGCAGAATCGTTGATACTTTCTCGCCACTCATCTCAATATGATCATAATGCGGGATATCCTGCTTGACTTCCCACTTTAACGATCCGTCAGATTGAATTTTCCATCGGTTCTCCCCAAAGGCAAAGGATGTTGTAACAACAACAAAAAAAGCAAATAAGAAATTGAATAGCAATAATTTAATTTGCTTAGGAAACATTGTTTTAAATCTAAATTCTGTCATTTTTTGTAGCTGGTTTATTCTCACTTACTTCAGGTGAGCATTATTCTTTTAAGACAGGCAATATACCATTACTTTTTATCGTAACATCTGAGGTATTTCTTAAATAGATAGCATTGGTTGTTCCTGATATCTGGTTATTTTTAATGGTAACATTTTTGGCATCGGTGACCGATATTGCATCCCGGCAACTCATCCGGATCACATTGTTTCGGATCATAATATTTGAGTTTGATTGCCCTGACAATTCTGAGATGCCTGAATTTCCAATTGCAATGGCAGCACCCCATTCGTAGGCGCAATCAAGGATCCAGTTATCTTCGATGGTAATATTTTTCACCGGCCCTCCTTCGCGCCATCCCCCTTCAGCCCCAATCTGAATCGCCGAGCCGGTGCAGTTCTGCATGACATTTCCTTTAATTAAAACATTGTTGGTTTTGATTAAAAACGGCCTTGCACGGTGGCTTCTGACCGTGCAGTTTAAGATCTGAACCGCTGGTCGCCGGGTTTCATTGAACAGAAAATAATCTTCCTCTTTTTCAGGAATATCGCCGTCAAGAATAATTGATACTTTCCAATCTCTCTCCGAGGTAAGTATCTCTTTTACGATATATTGTCTGATTATTGACAAGGATGCACGCGAAACCAATGACAACGTATCTCCTTTATCAGGATAACTCAACGATAAAGCGTGAACATCAGCCTTTTCAACTTTTATTTCAACGCGGTTTCGTTGCTTTTCGGGATAAACCGTATAATAATAGCTGTGAACATTGGTGCAATCATCACCCTGCCCCTCGAATTTGCATCCGTCAAAAACAATCTCTCCTTTGCAGTCCGAAAAATGGGTTGCATCTGTATTGGTTGAGATATAGGTTCCGGCCTCCGGAATAACCTGCAGATTCCTCATGGTTATATTTTCTGAACGGTGACCGACCACTCCCATTCCGCATTGGCTGTGAATTTTAACATCCTGAAGAGTTACTGCTGAAGATTCCTTTATCAATATTGCGGGACGATAGTGGTAGCTATGTCGCACAATAAAAAAGTCACCAATATTTACTATTGATTTACTGGCAACCCGCATTATTGTTGGAGAGATCATATTTTTCCCCTTGACATCCAAATGTTCATTCACCCTGTTTTTTACTATATCATACACCATGGTTGGTCCGGTAACCTTCCCTTGCAAAAAGGTGTATTTAGCGGTGTCGATTACCACATCAAAATAATCAGCCTGCTTATTAAAAATCTTCCCAACCGTATTTGGCGGACGATTGTAGTTAATGGAGAGTCCTTTCAGGAGAAAGTTCTGGCTTCGGACGATAGAAACCGGTTCGTACCAGCCATTCAAATTTAAAGTTGCACCACTAGCTTCGACGGTAATATTTTTGGAACCCGAAAAATCAAGGACTTTTACGTAAGGGAAAGTGTGTTTAAAGAGCGTATCGCTTGACAATTTGCCATAAGCTCCGGTGATCGCTTTAAATTCAATCTCCTGAGCTTTTTTATCCACAACATCATATACCCCTTCAGGAATTATAAGGGTTGTTCCGGGGTGGGTGGTACAGTATGCTGCAGCCTTACGCAGACCATCCAGATCATTTTTACCATCATTGGGGTTTGCTCCAAAATCGCTGATATTTATTGTGTCAACAGAGGAAAGGGATAACGACAAAAAGCAGGTAATTGTCAAAATCAGAACCGGAAAATAGTTTAGCTTCATAAGTTTAAAATTACTTTATTTTTCCAACGTATGTAATAATGGTGCGTGCAGGTAAAGTGAGCTTATCTGCTGAATTTATCTGATTTAACGGTTTTAGGTCGTCACCCCTCGTATCTGAAGTGATATAGGGAATAAATAACGGTACATTGAGACCTTCTACCTTCAGTTTAAAGGGTTTCATATCCGATGAATAGTTTACTGCAACAATCACCAGCTCTTTACTCCGGTTATCAAGGTATGCAGATATCATCAGTCCGGTTGGATTATCCACGCCGGTTCCGTTTGAGTTAGCATCAATCCGTATACTACCGGGCCGAACAAACCGACTAAAATTCCCTAAGCTCCAAAGCAATTTGGAATCTGTAAATGAGCCATCATTGGGATTTTCATCCGCATAAATCAGGCCATCTTTATAATCTGAAGTGGTAATGGCTAACCACCATTGCCAGGCTGATGCGTTGGCAGACGTGATATCGAAATGGATCACCCTCGCCACATAAAGTGCAAATTGCATCGTTAAATCTTTACCAGGCCCTCCGCCAACCAGGTTGTCATTTTCAAGCATGCAAAATTCGGTTTGCCAGAATCCGGTATTCTTTGCTATTACCGCACGGCCTAAAAGTGCACGCGTCTCTAAGAGTTTAGCTTCCGGGGTCGTAGTAAAATAACCATGACCGGTAACCAGTGCAGGAACATGATGCAGATCTCCGATATAATCCGGTGAAGCAGAAGTAAAGAAATCATTAAGGTGATCTTCACACCCTGGCTTATCTGATTTTCCGTACAAATAATCATATTTCCCCGATTCGCAGACCACAATCTGAGTAGCCAGGTTATTATCCGTAAGATTTTTATCCAGTAATCGCACAGTACCCGCAATCTCCGAATTGGTAGCCGGCGATCCCTCCTGGCTATTCCCTGACCAATCCCATTCAGGTTCATTAAACGGGGACAAATAATTGAATTCAACGCCATCCGTCTCTTTGATTCCCTTTACCACATTGACCAGGAAATCTGCATATCCGGAATACCCATCTTTTATAAGATTGTAAGATGAAGTTTTTACATCCTTATAATTTGAGAGTCCGTTCGAAGTCATTGAAACAGGCGGAGAATTGGTAAATCCAAGAAAATTTTCCACGCCGCGTTGTTTTGCAGCCCGAAGAAACCACCTTTGCCCCGCTTGCTTTGTCCAGTCGTATGTGCCATTCCAATTCAGAAAACATTCTGATCTGCGCCAGGGCGAGTTGATGTTGCTGTTTTCACCCTGTTCTGCACTTCCTGCTCCGATATTAAAACGCCAGAGTGATAGTCCGATCCCTTTGGGCTTACCAGCAGCATCATTTTCAGTTGAAAAGAGTAAATCGGCCATCGCATTTCGTTTCGATTCGGGCCAGTTTTTCCCGATAAACTGAGCCGACCAGCAATCCGATGCCCCAAAGTTGGACATTGTCTGGTATTGCTTCCGGGTATCGATGGTTATAATTAAATCTTCTGTTACCGGGACACCTGGTTCAGACTTCGATTTATTTGCAGACTGGCAACCCGCTGGTAGAATTAAAACAATCAGTAAAACAGATGCAATAAACCGCCTAAATAGTTTAGTCATTGTTGAATGTTACAATAGTTTGTCAAAATAATCAGTTTACAACTTTGAGCAGCACTTCCGAATTTTTGAGCCATGGCGATGAAAACGTAATTTTCACTGAACCTTCTTCACCTTTAGTTTGTATATAAGCCATAAGTTTCCCATTATACACGCGCTGAATATTGTCGCGATAATTACCCATATCCTGCATATTGCTTCCTTCCAATCCCAACAATTTAGCCGGACCTTCGATCTGACAGGTAATTTCATTATCGGCTATTGTAACAGGGACTCCGTTTTCGTCGACTACATCAAGCAGTATTTGCACTAAATCTTTATCTGCCTTCAACTCATTTGAATCAGCAGTCGCCCGAATAGCATAAGGCCGTCCATAAGTTTGTATTTTAAAACTGCAGACCTCTTTGTCATTATTCATTCCGATTACTTTTAGCTCACCGGCATTATACGGAAGGTCCCAAAAAATAACTCCGGTATTCAGATCATTCGCCTTTGACTCGCCAACCGGTTGACCATTAAGCAAAAGTATCGATTTCTGACAATTTGTATTACATACCACGCGGACCATTTCACTTTCGTTGTAATTCCAGGAGGCATGGGCAGATTCCCAAACCTCAAGAGGATTTTTTGGCATCTTGTAGGTTCCGATATAAGTTACCGGCTTTTCGCTCCAAATAGCCTGGCGAAAATAGCCATTGGGCTTTATCGTTCCGATCATATTTAATATTCCACTTCCAAATCCCCGCGAAGGCCAGGTTCCGGATTCTCCAAGGTAGTCGATGCCTGTCCACAGGAATTGGCCGGAGATATATTCGTTGTCGCGTACCGCTTTCCATGCATTCATCCCCTGTCCGTTCTCACTGCCGTAGATTATCCGGGCTGGAAAACTCTTATGGTCAGCTTCGTAGCGATCTTCGGTATAATTATATCCTACCACATCCAGGGCGTTTGGATATTCAGTTTCGTTCGACATCACCACTCCTGCCAGCGCGGCTGTTACCGGGCGGGTATTATCATATTTCCGCACCTGGTCAGCTAATCGTTTTGCCACTACACCCATCCGTTGAGCGGCAGGTTTTTCGGGGAAAAAGCCAAATCGGGCAGGCTGATTAATCGAATGAGCATTCAAAACTGCATGTGAATAGGGATCGTTCGGATAATCAATTTCATTTCCGATACTCCACATAATCACTGAGGGGTGATTCCGGTCACGCAATACCATATCTTTGGTATCCCGTTCACACCATTCATTAAAATACTGAGCACTTCCCTGCAAGCCGGGGATGCCGTTATTCCAACCGGTTATCCATTTGTTTTTACTAAATTCCCACTCATCAAAAACCTCGTCCTGGACCAGCAAGCCAATCTGATCACAGATCTCATAAATAAAAGGTGCCTGAGGATTATGGCTTAAACGAATGCTGTTACAGCCCATTTCCTTCAGTTTGCGCAGCCGTGTTTCCCAAACTTTTCGTGGAGCCGCAGCGCCGAGGCAACCTGCTTCATGATGAATACAAACGCCTTTAAGTTTCATTGATTCGCCATTCAGGGTAAACCCTTTATTTACATCAAAATTAAATTTCCGGATTCCCAATGGCTGAATATTTTCATCTATTATTTTCGCATTTTCAATAACCTGAGTTTTTAATTGGTAGAGCGACGGGCTATTCAGACTCCATATTTTTGGATTTTTAACCTTCAAATCAGCCGATATTAACGTTAAACCATCTGGATTTAACGGGATATTTTTGGTTTGTTTGGCTACAACTTCACCGGTTTGAGTTAGCAGGGTCAGATTTACTGAAACTTTGGGTTCTGTTTTCGTAGTATTTTTAATGTTAACCTGAACATTTATAGAGGCCTCACTTTTAGTTGCCTCGGTGGTCTGGTAATAAATACCCCATTGTTCAATGTGTACGGGACCGGCAGCAATCAGAAAAACATCCCTGTAAATACCCGAGCCGGTATAAAAGCGTGAATCGGCATTTTCGCTGTGATCGACACGAACTGCGAGGATATTTTCCTCCCCATATTTGAGATATGGTTCAAGGTCATACATAAAAGAACTATAACCGCTGGGACGAACACCCAATGAGAATCCATTCAGGAATACCTCACTTTTTTTATATACCCCTTCGAAGTAAATGAAATGCTTGAGTCCTTTTTGATCAGGAGAAATGGTAATAAGTTTTCGGTACCAACCAATACCGCAAGGCAGATAACCCATACAACTGGCATTTGCGGGGCTTAAGACTCCCTCAATGCTCCAGTCGTGTGGAAGGTCAAGAGCTCTCCATTTTGATTCGTCAATCTTATTCTCCTGACCATTCTTTATATCTTGTTGAATAAAGTTCCAATTGGAATTTATATTTTGAGATTTTCCAAAAGAGACTTGTCCCTCAACTTGCATTTGGGTAATAAAAAGGGCAAAAAAAAGGATACAGAATCCCAATACCGGTTTCAGATGGTTCATTTTTGTTCTAGAGAATTAAATTCAGTGAATATAAAGATATAAAAAGGAACGTGAATCGCGTTTTAATACTTAAAACAAAAAACCACCTTCCTTAAAGTTAGTTAGGGTAGAGCAAAAAAAAATGGAAACCAGACCCCGGTTCTTCAACCGGGGTCTGGATAATCTTAATAACCTGCAATCTGAGTTAATGTACCATTTGCATTGTCAATTTCACGTTGTGGAACGGGAAAATACTGATGCTTTGGCCATTGAAAAAGACTTCCCTTATTTTGATTTTCAATTAGATTTGTCGTCTCAAAAGGATCTTTGGATTGTTCAGTGTTATACTTCACGAATGAGCCATTCGGTCCCATTATAGAGCAAATCACCGGCTTTCCGGCATTTACACCATCAGGTTCAATTTCACGACGAAGGTCGTAATAGCGTAAACCCTCGAAAGCTAATTCCAAACGTCTCTCTTTCCAGATATGCCTTAATAAAGCTGATCCGGACAAGCCTGTCTTTGCAGGAAGTTTAACACGTTCTCTGATAGCATTTACATCAGCCAATGCCTGGCCTTCGTTGCCATTTTTAAAAGCCGCTTCAGCACGGGTTAAAATAACCTCACCCAATCTCATATCAATCAAAGGAAGCGGGGCATCATCAATATCATTAAATGTAACCCGGCATGCCACAGGAACGTAATATTTACGACATCCACGTCCTGATTTATTCTGGCTAAGCAACAGATTGTAATGAGGAACTTCCACTTCGTCACCATAAACAGGTTCTCCGTATTTTGTAATTGTTGAGCCCATCCTGATTGAGTCATTTTCGCTTAGGAACGCCTGTTCCAGATTACTGGTAGGTGCACCTCCGCGTGCCCAACCGTCTTTAAGTGCAGCTTTACCTCGTATAAAACTAGCAACTTTTTTGCCATTAATAATCATAGAATCGGCTCGTTCAGCCCGCGCACCACATACCATACTAATTATGTTTCCCGATTTTTCCGGACGTATGTTAGCTAATGTCTGACATTCCAAAATAGATTCTACCCCATTTCTGTTTTTGTAACTGGTAATATCAATGAAATCAGGAGTAAGAGAATAGAGGCCACTTTTAATTACGTTATCGGCAGCAGTATAAGATTCCTGGAATTTTCCCATAAAAAGATAGACACGTGCAAGATAAGCTTCCGGAACGTAATAGTTGATCCTCATCCCTTTGGACTTGTTAAAAGACAAAAGTTCCTTTGCTTTATTCAAATCGCTTACGATTTGGTCATAAACCAGCTTTGGCTGATTTGGATCATTATTTTTAAGATTCAATTGATCCGTAGCCAGGTAACCTGTTGTTAAAGGTACATAACCATGAACATTGACCAAATGGAAATAATTAATTGCACGGAAGAAATAACATTCACCTAAAAACTGATTAAGGTCGTTTTGACTGATCGATTTGATTCCGGGAGCTTTCGCAATTCCTTCATTGCAGTTTAGGATAACTTTGTATTTCTCACGCCAGTAATGGTATACATGTCCGACATCCTGAGCGCTATAAGTAAAAAAAGCAGATGGGTAATAGTCGCCGCTACCTTGCTGGGTATTTCCCATCCAACCGTCATCGGTGGACATTTCGATGGCAGAACGGGGACTTGCCACTTCCCACCAGCCGTAACCCATCATTGAACGTCTGTAAATGGGATTAATAAAATTATCACAATCGGCCTTTGTCTGAAAGAAGTATTCTAAATCCATACTACCTCTGGGTTGTATTTCGATATAATTCTTGCAAGAGGATAGTATCAGGGTCAGGAAGAGCAGGAAGAATGTAACTTTTGCTAATATATTGTTTTTCATAATTTGTATCATATTATTTAATACTACAATGAGAATTTAACTCCTAAGAAATAGGTAGGTGCCATTGGATATGCCCATGAACTCACGCCATATCTCGAGATTTCGCCAATTTGCTCGGGATTCGTACCTTGATATTTTGTCATGGTAAAAAGGTTCTGAGCGGAAAGTGATATCCTGGTATTTTTAATTCCCCAAATTTGCGGTATAGAATAACCTACCGAAAGGTTTCTTAGTCGTAAGAACGAACCATCCTGAACAGAAAGATTACTGAAGCGAAAGTTATTATTATTGTCGTTATAGGTCAAAACCGGTACAGTACTGCTGGTACCTTCACCATGCCAGGCTGTGTTGACCAAACCTGCAATCTTGTTTTGTCGGTTTTGCAGATTTCCATACAGATCTGCCCTCTCATAAAATATCAGGTCATTTCCATAACTGCAATAAAAATCTGCGCGAACATCGAAATTTTTATAAGATCCAAGCAAACTTAAACCAGAAGTGAATTTAGCCCATGGAGTTCCAACCTTGGTTCTGTCATCCCCGTTAATAGTACCATCGTTGTTGAGATCCTTAAAGCGGATATCGCCCACCTTCGAATTAGGTTGCATTTGCACTCCGTTTTTCGTATAAGCACTTAATTCAGCCTGATTTTGAAATATTCCGTCTGAAATAAACCCATAGTAATATGCGGGTTCCTGGCCTTCTTCTGTTTTGGAATCCCCATTGTAGATCGGGGCTTTTGATGGTAATTTGGTCGTTTTTGAATCAAATGTGGTGAGGTTCAGTTGGGCGCCATAGGTAAAATCTCCCGCCTTATTATTATAGGCTAAAGTAAGATCCATCCCTTTGGTCTGCATATTACCAACATTAAACCAGATTTCAGAATTATCGCCCGGATATCCGCTATACCAAGGAAAAGATCTGTTGAATAACATATCCTTTGTACTTTTCTCATAGTATTCAATACTTCCAGTAAGATGATCGTTGTTAAATCCAAAATCAAATCCAATAGTCTTATCCTCAACAGTTTCCCACTTAATGCTTCGGTTGGCAATAGAACCTGGTTGCAAACCTGCGACAGCACCGCTACCGGTAGGACCAGCCATAAGTCTGAAATCCATGCGTGACTGATAAACATTTGAAGGGATACCCTGGTTACCAACCTGACCCCAACCCAAACGCAGTTTTAAACTACTAAGAACCGATTTAGTATCTTTCATGAAAGATTCTTCCGAGATTTTCCAGGCAACAGAAGCCGAAGGGAAAGTGGCCCATTTGTTTTCAGGCATGAATTTTGAAGAACCGTCTCTTCTGAAGGTACCTGTCAGGTAATATTTATTGTCATAGTTATAAGTCAAACGTCCAAGATATGAAAGCAATGCGTCACTTCCTGAAGTTCCATTGTTTGTTGAAGCTCCGGTTCCTGCCATGATTTCACGCAGATAATCCTGATTAGTTGGAGTATTGTATCTCGAGCCATCCAACCAGGAGTAATTATTATGATCCATAGTTTGACCGGCCATTAACATAACATTATGCTTCCCTATAACTTTGGCGTAGGTAATGGTATTCATCAAACTATATGAATTATTCATACTGAAATAACGATATACCTGTGATTCCAGATTTTTCTCATTAGCCTGATCGATTACAAACTTCGCTCCATAATACTTCCTTTGATTATTGTCAGCTGAATAAGAAAACTGGCTCCGAATAGTCAACCCTTTGATTGGCTTGATATTAACGAAAGCATTGATTGGAATACTATTTCCATACGAAAAGTCATCATGCCTTCTGTCTTCAGCAACGGGATTCCATATTCCGGATGGGGAACGTGAATAAATATCATATTCAGTCTCGGTCCCTGTCAATTGTTCCGGAGTCTTTAAAATTGGTGTTATTGGATCTATGGAGTAGTATGATCTGTAATTATTAGCATAACCATATTTCGAGAAAATAGGGGCAACACTTAATCCACCATCCACATATTCGCTGAATTTAAACTGAGTATTGAAACGGATTGTGACCTTTTCGGAACCACCTCCTGTTTTGAAAACCGAATTTTTATCGTTGTAATAAATACTGCCAAAGTATCTTGCCTTATCTGTACCGCCACTTATTTCCATTCCAAGATTACGCTGAGGCGTAAGACCTTTTATTCCGGCACCCCACCAATCGGTTGTCTTACCTGCATATGAAGAGGGGCTTCCGTAGAAATTTGACATCCCACTATTGGTTGTTGCGGCGTTATAAATGCCTGCATACTCCTCAGCACCAGCCATATTGTATTTCTTGAGGTTGTTGGCCATTCCATACTCAGAATTGACGGAGATAACCGGCTTTCCACTTTTCCCTTGCTTGGTTGTAATAAGGATTACCCCATTGGAGGCGCGACTTCCATAGATTGCAGCAGCAGAGGCATCTTTTAAGATCTGGATATTTTCCACATCATTTGCACTGATATTATATCCACCACCATTAGGGACTCCATCAACAATATAGAGTGGATCGGTGCTTAGGTTAAACGTCGAAACGCCACGGATCAATACTTGCGGAGCCTGTCCCGGAGCTGCAGATTGTACAACCTGTACCCCGGCAGCTTTACCTTGTAATGCCTCACTGATGTTATTGGTAACCATCGAAGCAATCTCTTTGGCAGATACTACCGCAATCGAACTGGTAAGGTCACTCTTCTTGACAACACCGTAACCAATAGCCACAACCTCGTCGATCGCAAAGGTCTCCTGTTCCATCACAACATTGATGGAACTACTATTACCAATGGCGATCTCCTGCGATTTTAAACCCACAAAAGAGAAAGTTAGAGTTTTGGCATCAACAGGTATCGACAACATAAATTTACCTGAGTTATCTGTGGCTGTTCCAACTGTAGTCCCGGTGACAACAACACTCACTCCCGGCAAAGAAACACCCTTATTGTCCTTAACTGTTCCGGAGATCTCCCTCTTTTGCTCAGCTAAAGTTTCAGATTCGATCACATCGATGGTCTTATTTGAAAGAATAACAATTTGCCGGTCGATAATTTTGTATCCCAGATCAGTGGTTTTTAGAGCCTGGTCAAGAATCTGATTCACTGAACCTTCATCGATATCAACATCAGACAAACGATTAACATCGAGCTGATTATCCCGGTAAAAAATAATAAATTCACTTTTTTTCTGAATCTCATCAAAAACCTGTTGAATCGGAACTTTCTCCAAATGAAGTGATAATCGCGTATTTTGAGAATACGTTGATCCGGCAAAAGCACCGCTTATAACCATCAGGAGTAAGAATACTGTTATTTTCATAACCCTAAAAACTTTCGTAAAAACTTCTTTTTGATAGTAGTTACAATTAAAAATCTTAATTTTTTTCATACATTTGTACTTCTTTTAGTTTATTAATATCGCTGTCCGGCGATGTAAATTAAAGTCTGAGGCTTGTGGATGGTTCGAACATCTGCAGGCCTTTTGCATTTTCATAAGTTTCAGTTTACATAGGCTTCTTATTTAGGGTTAATAAATATTCTATCCTGATTCTTCGAGAAGGAAAGAGAAGTGATTTCACTTATAATCGCCAATACCTCTTCAGGAGTATTTTTCAAATCCAAATTTCCGGAGAAGGTTTCGTTCTTTAAGTGATTATCAGATACAAACATTTCAATATTGTAGTATCGGCTGAGCTTTTTAAGAATATTCTCCAGTTTTTCACTGTCAAATTCCAAATAACCCTCCCGCCACGATAAATACTTCTGAGGATTCACCCGCCTTTGTTCAAAAGTCTGTTGGAAATTATCAAAAATGGCCATCGTTCCTGGTGTAATTATTAGATTCTTTTGACTTAACAAGGATGATCGCCTCTCAATCAGCTCAATGCTTCCCTGGGACAATACGGTTTCTGAAAACTGATCATCAGTATAAGCGCTAACATTAAAAACCGTTCCTAAAACCTTAATGTCAAAATCACGTGTACTCACAACAAAGGATTTTCCATCCAGGTGAACAACATCAAATACTGCCTCTCCGTCAATGTAAACCTCTCTCTTGTTTTCAGTAAATACAGCCGGATAAACTAGTTTTGAACCGGAATTCAACCAAACTTTAGTCCCATCAGACAATGATATCTGGGACCGCTTTCCATAGGGTACAATCACCGTATTAAAAACAACTTTTGAGTCGTCCATCTTCTGAGCAACTTTTTGATCCGAATTAATGATAATATTCTCTCCTTTAACATCATACCTGATCTGAGATTGCTTCTTATCGATCCGAATCTCTTCCCCGTTTTGAAGAATAATGCGTGTCTCATTTACCCCTTTAGCAGTGGTTAATGCCTGTGCAAAAGTTACAATATCAGTCGTTGAGTTAACCCTTAAAAAACCAACTGAAGTTATAATAGCAGCAAGTAGAAGTGTGGCTGCCACCGATAATCGGACAAGTAGCCTTTTGGTTTTAAGCTTCCTGACTGAATGTTTAATTTGATTCCTGGTTTGATCCTTTTCGAATGAGATCAATTGCTCATTTGAAGTATTTATCGCAGAATAAATCTTTTGGGTAATACTGATCTCCTCCTCCTCAATGACCCCATCTTTTGCGTACTGACTTAACAACTGCTCAGAAAAATTTTCTTTGGCTAATAGCTCTTCTGCTGATATTTTTGAATTTCCATCCATAAGTAAATGACTCTTTATATTCAGAAAGAATAAAAGAGACAGATTATAGACAGAAAAAAACAGTTATTTTAAGAATATTTATTAATTAATTAACAAATAATTAATATACAGTCTTTTACCTGTAAATGTACCGTGATAAAAAAAACAGGATTTGCATCTGATGACTTTTGCCTTCAAAACATTTTCGGAGTTCCTTTAAGGCACGATATATAATAGTCCGGGCGGACTCAACTGAAATACCCATAATTTCAGAAATTTCTATATAAGAGTGATCATATTCGAATTTGAGGGAGAGTCCTTCACGTTGCCGATCAGTCAACGTTTTCATCGCATCATTCAACTCCTTTCGATCTTCATTTTCAGTCTCTTCAGCAATCATAAAATCTTCGTGCGAAAAGACAGGACTATCTTTGGCCGTATATTTTATTTCATCATATTCAAGCGAAATCACCTTAGTTTGTTTCTTATGAATAATACGGCGAAGCGAGCGAAATAAATAAAACTGCACATTATCAGTCTCGGAAAGCCCTTTCCTGTATTTGTAAAGATCCAGAAAAAGGTCATGGAGGCAATCTCTTACAAAATCTTTATCTTTTGAAAAATGTGTTCCATACCTATACAACCTATCAGCGTAGAGATCGTAAAGCGTGTAAAACGCACAATCCTCACCCTCCGTAAATTGTTTCCAGAGATTACTCTCCTCCTTTAATTCATTGCGCATAGATGGTCTAAGGGCTTCCTTGATTTGGAAGTTAGCTAATTCGTTCGCATCAAAATTAACATAAATTAAATTAGATATCAAAAAACATTTAAAATATTTCCTTTCATCAAAATCACTATTTATTGTGATTATTGACATCCAATCATTCCTGAGCACGATAACTCAAAAATTCACTATTTTCGCAATCTATTCCAGCTAACACACTTTAAAATCAAATTAATTACAGATGAAATATCTAAAGAGTCTCTACCTACAGGTGATTATCGCTATCCTGGCAGGAATTCTCATCGGCACTTTTTTCCCCGTGTTTGTTGTTCAGCTTAAACCGTTGGGCGATGGGTTTATTAAGCTCATCAAAATGATGATCGGTCCGGTGATCTTTTGCACCATTGTAAACGGGATTGCGGGAATGGAAAACACCAAGAAGGTGGGGGTGGTTGGAATTAAGACAATTGTCTATTTTGAAATCGTTTCCACTTTTGCTTTACTGATCGGATTGGTGGTTATCAATATTCTAAAGCCCGGCGTCGGAATGAATATTGATCCGGCCTCACTCGACATGAAAGCAGTTGAAGGGTATATGACTCAGAGCAAGAGTGTTGGCGTGCAGGATTTTATTATGAATATTATCCCGGACAATATTATAAATGCCCTTTCCAACGGAAATATTCTCCAGGTCCTTTTCTTCTCTATCCTGCTCGGTTTTGCCCTGTCAAAAATCGGAAGCAAAGCCAAACCACTGTTGGTTGTATTAAAATCTTTTGAAGATTCGCTGTTCGCAATTATAAAAATAATTATGAGGGTCGCTCCTATCGGTGCGCTTGGAGCAATGAGCTTTACAATCGGAAAGTACGGATTGGGTTCACTGGTTTCACTTGGACAATTGATGGGATCATTCTATCTCACCTGTATCGTTTTTATATTTTTTATTCTTGGCGGGATCCTAAAATACAATGGCTTCAGCCTATGGCAACTACTCAAATACATTAAAGAAGAGATCTTAATTGTTCTGGGAACCTCATCGTCTGAAGCGGCACTTCCCAGCTTAATGGATAAGCTGCGGAAAGTGGGATGCTCTGAGCCGGTTGTCGGATTAGTCGTTCCGACCGGGTATTCATTTAATCTTGATGGGACCTCTATCTATTTGACTATGGCCGCGGTATTTCTTGCACAGGCGACCAATACCCCTCTGGAATTATCGCACCAGTTATCGCTGCTACTCATTTTAATGCTCGCTTCAAAAGGGGCAGCCGGAGTGACAGGAAGCGGATTTATCACGCTGGCTGCAGTACTGCCCATTGTGGGGAATATTCCCGTTGCTGCAATTGCTCTGATTCTGGGGATCGACCGTTTTATGAGTGAAGCCAGAGCTATTACCAATCTTATCGGCAATGCCATTGCTACAATCGTGATCGCGAAATCGGAAAAAGAGATAAACATGGAAAAAGCAAAAGAACTTATCGGCTGATTAAATATTCACTCCTGCTCCACCACCTCCGGTAATTTCCGCTCCTTACCAGTCATCTCTGTTCGGAAATGGATTCCCCATTGCAAAAGTTCCTGCAACAAATTATTCAACGACTTTCCAAGGGGAGTTAAAGCATATTCGACCGTTACCGGCATAGAATCATAGAGCGTTCTGGATATCAGCTTATTCATCTCCAACTCTTTTAACTCCTGAGACAACATTTTAGGGGATATATCTTCAATATCCTTCTTAATCTCTCCAAATCGTTTATTCCCATAGGTTAAAGAAACGATTATTGGGATTCTCCATTTGCCTTGTAT
>CANJNY010000128.1 GCA_947475715.1 Prolixibacteraceae bacterium | reverse complement strand
CAACCGTTGACCGAATTGCGAATGCCGAAAAGCTTCTTGCGCAGATGGGTGATAAGGCTAAGAAAGACGCCGAGTTCAACCGTTTAATTGCCGAGGGTGATGCCAACGTGAAACAGGAGAAATATGGTGAAGGTATAACTAACTTCAAGTCAGCACTGGTTATCCGACCGGGTGATCAGCCAACCATTGACCGTATTGCGAATGCCGAAAAGCTTCTTGCGCAGATGGGTGATAAGGCTAAGAAAGACGCCGAGTTCAACCGTTTAATTGCCGAAGGTGATGCCAACGTGAAACAGGAGAAATATAGTGAAGGTATTACCAACTTTAAAGCTGCGCTTGTTATTCGTTCGGGTGATCGATCCACGATGGATCGTATTGCGAGCGCAGAAAGACTTTTAACATTAATGCGTCAATATCTTGATGCAATAAACCGTGGCGCCTCCTATTTTTCCATGCAACAATATTCTCCGGCATTATCAACCTATCGTGAAGCTCAAAGAATGAGACCATCCGAACCTTTGCCACCTCAAAAGATCAGTGAGATATTGGCGATTTTGGATGCATTGGCAGCAAAGGCTGCAGTTGCCAAACCCGTGAATGTTGATGGTCAGAAATTAAATGACACGGATATGTCGTATTTCAATAAAACCAGATTGGGAGACGAGAATTTCAGCAAAGCACAATGGGTTATTGCACGTTTCTATTATAAAGAAGCTCTGAAATTTAAAGCAGATGACAAGTACCTAATCGATAAGATCGAAACTTGTGGAAAGATGATCGACTCTGAAATTACTGGTGAAATGATCAAAGAATATAATCACAAAATTGCTATGGCAGATGCCCAGATGAAATCCAATAACTATAGTTCCGCAAGGTTTTATTATCGCACTGCTTTAGAAATTATGAGATGGGAAACCTATCCTTTGGAACAACTTAAAATAATTGATAAATTAATAACAGATCAGCTTTCTCTGACAGATCAAAAATCCTTCCTTGTATTTGTTAAAAAAGGTGATGATGCATACTTAAAAAAGGAGTATCCCGGAGCCCGATTCTATTATGAAAAGGCACGTACTATAAGTGAAACAGACCATGTAATTGATCGTTTAAAGGAGATTCAGGCTATTATAAAGGAACTTGAATTAAAGAACTAATATTAATCTTTATATTACTAATTATGGCCGCGGATCAAATAATTGTTCATTTGGCTGAAGGGTTTGAAGAGATTGAAGCTGTAACTGTAATTGATGTTTTGCGTCGTGCAGGATTAAATGTAATTTCAGTTTCTGTAACAGATAAGCACCTGGTGAAAGGAGTACATCATATTCATATTATGGCAGATAAGCTCTTTGATGAGGTTGATTATACAAAAGGAAGAATGCTTATTTTGCCGGGTGGTATGCCTGGAGCAAAAAATCTGGATTCTCATGCTGGTCTTAAAAGCCAAATTATGGAATATTATACCAGTGAAAAATATCTTGCTGCAATTTGCGCTGCTCCAATGGTATTTGGCAATCTCGGAATTTTAAAGGGAAAGAGTGCTGTTTGTTATCCCGGTTTTGAATCGCATCTTAAGGAGGCTGAAGTTGTATACGAACCAGTTACTACTTCAGGTAAAATCGTAACCGGAAGGGGAGTAGGGGCAGCACTCGAATTCTCGCTCGAAATTGTAAAACTGTTTTTGGGTGGTGATGCTTCTGAGAACCTTCGAAAGGCAATGCTCGTGGTTTAAATTGGAATCCATCGGATTGTAATTTATTAAGTGCAATGGCTCCTTTGATTTTGTAATTGAAACGGTAAAAATAGTTGAATCCTCGTCATTCTAAAATCCTTTCGCACACCTTACACGAAAAGAATGACGGGGATTCTAATCTTTTTTTCTTCCGGATTTGAACATCAGAACTTCAATGCTTTCAATGGTAACTAAACAACCATAACGCATTGATTCCAGTTGTAGTCTGATTGTTTCATAAAATTCCCTTATTTTCTTCTCTTCATCAATTATCTCAATTACAGCGGGAACTTTATCTGTTATCTCCCAGAACTTATACGAATGAAGTACCGAACTGGCACCAAAACCCATTATTCCTTTAAATACAGTGGCTCCCGCAAGTCCCTCTTTTCTGGCAGAAAGAACAATCGATTCACTGAGAAGATCCTGCTTCACCTGATCAGTAGAACTTAAAAATATTCGGAGTAAACTATTCGTTGAATTGATCTTCATATTAAATAGATTTTATCATTAAGCGTCCCAGATAAACAGCAACCAGCCCAAGAAAAAAACTTAACGTAGTATAGAGACTAAGCTTTAACCACTCCTTCTCCTGCATTAACATGAAGGCATCGTTGGTAAGGGAGGAAAACGTGGTAAATCCGCCACAAATACCTACCGTTAGGAATATTCGAACATCAGGACTAAGCAGATTCCCTTTTTCAGACAGACCATAGAAAATGCCAATCAGCAGACTGCCAACTATGTTAACCGAAAAGGTCCCCCATGGGAAAAGAGAGAGTGTGTTCTCCTGGAAATAACGGGAAATCAAATACCGTAAGATTGTTCCAATAAACCCCCCTGTCCCTGCAATAAATATTGTTTTAAACATAACCTAATTCTAGTGGCAAATTTGGAATTATACCAGCGTATATTGAACTGTATCATACTCCTGTTGCAAATGTAATAAATCCAAATGTAAATTTGACTGTTCGTTGTTTATCAGCCTGTTTTGTCTGTTTATTTGTCAAATGAGTATGAAAAAATCAAAGTTATTGGAACTAAAATATTAACTATATTTCAAACCTGATAAATTCAACCGATTAATTTATTTTATTGATTATGAGTGAGGTGATTAGACTTTTCCTGAAAGAGTCAATTGCGTTGGAGCTTAATATTGGAGATCTTTACCAGCAATTTAGCGCAAAATTTGCCGAAGATTATCTTTTCTGGTGGAAATTGTCCATCGAAGAGATGAAGCATGCTGCATTAATCGAATCGATTAACGACATATTTCTATCCGAGATTTCACTCCCCCGGGATAAAATTGAAGTGCAGACTCAGGAACTACGGAATATGAATGCTTTTCTAAGCCATAATATTGAAAAGTTTAAATTAGAAAACCAGACCAGAGCCGGGGCTTTTAGACTTGCTTTTGAATAGAGAATTCAATAGGAGAGTCCCATTTCGAATTTCTCATGACTTCCGGGCCAAATTCAGAATTGGAAAAAATCATGCAGAAATTAAACGGTGACGATATAAATCATGCCCATCGTATGACTTTGTACATGAATAAAAACAATATTTTCATGTGAAAATATACAACTTAAATATTTATAAATCTTATTCGTTCTCTCCTGTTTCGCAATCCTCTACATCTGCAGCATATTGAAAATACAGTTTTTCAATTGCAATCCTAATCGCCTTATTGATTGGTAATTGCTGAAGTGCCAGCTCAGGATCTATCGTGAAAAGTTGCATGGAATAGTTTCTGAAAACCGGTATTGAATCGGGCTTTTCAATTCCCAGGCGCTGTGCTCTGTTAACGGCCACGGGGATAGTTTGCTTCATTTCCTTACAAGTAACCAGCCCCGCAATCCCTTCCCGATCATGCCGGTATCCAAATCCAAAAAGCCGACAAACCAAACCTCTTTTCTCATAGTGAAGACATCCCCCTTTTCCCTCCTTCCAGGCCTCAGGTAAATATAGCGGACAATGGCCCGTTTTTTCACTCTTATCCAGTCTTAAAAGAAAATCATCAACTTTTCCGTTTTCATAAAGCCAGGCAGCTAAAGGAATAAATTCAATGGGACTGGCCTCAATATTTGTTGTGCTACAACAGAAATTACAAAGCGATGTACATTTCATTCCCGTTTTTGTGTTTGTCCGTGTAATATGATCGTCTAATTCGTTAAAAACCTTTTCAACGTCTATAGCTATTCTATTTGAACCCATTTTTGAAAACTTAATTTTAATATCGAATGATTTTCTTTATTTCATCACAATGGTAAACATTTCGGTCCAAAGAAAGTGTACTTAAGAGTTTGAAAACTTTTGATTATCATTTATTAGGTCATATTATTTAGAATGATTATATCTAAATAACTGAAAAACAATTATTTATAAATTATGCTGCTGATTAGTGAAAAAACGAATTAAATTTACCAAATTTGAGGTTAGTTAGTAGAAGGCAACACGTCCGGTTTTGTATTGGTAAATAAGATATTGTCGTTAGCCTATCCATTAAAAAGATTTATTATTCATTTAAAAAATTATTAAAGATGAAAAAATTAATTTATTTGTTCGTGATGGTAGCAGGTATGACTTTGGCTACTGCAAATGTAAATGCTAAGGATAGCAAACCAGCAGCTACTACAGCTTGTTCAAAAGACTGCAAAAAAGCATGTTGCAAAGATAAAGCTGCGTGTACTAAAGGTGACGCTGCTAAAAAAGAAGCAGTTAAGAAATAAGCAGCATTGCTATAATAAGATTAGATTCCCGATAAAACAAATGGTTTATCGGGAATTTTTTTTTAGTGAAAAAACAGATATCCAATCAGAATAGCCGCAATAAGACCTGTTAAATCCGCGATAAGGGCACATGAGAGTGCATGCCTTGATTTTTTTATTCCTATGGATCCAAAGTAAACGGCCAGAACAAAGAATGTGGTGTCTCCGGCACCCTGAACGATGCATGAAAGTCTACCTACAAATGAATCTGCTCCTGAATTTCTCATGACATCAATCATCATTCCCCTGGATCCGCTGCCACTTAGAGGCTTCATCAGGGCAGTTGGAAGTGCCCCGATAAAATCGCTGTTAATTCCTACAGCCTCTGCGCACCATCTGATCCCTTCGGTTAAAAAATTCATGGCCCCAGATGCCCGAAAGACTCCTATTCCGACAAGAATAGCCACAAGATATGGTATGATCTTTACAGCGGTTGTAAAACCTTCTTTAGCTCCGTCAATGAAAGTCTCATAGACATTTATTCTTTTCTTTAATCCCAGGAGCAGGAAGGTTATTATAATTGTGAAAAGTATCAGGTTACTAAATACCTTTGAAAATACAGATAAGTTTTCCGGGCTCAGTTGATGAGTCCACAAAATTAGCGCTGCTACAAGCAAAGACATGCCAGATAAATAGGAAATTATGGTCCGATCCCACAAATTGATCCGTTGAAATAATGAGACGCTAATTAGTCCTGCTATTGAAGAAAAAAAAGTGGCCAGTAAGATAGGAATAAACACATCTGAAGGATCGTGAGCACCTAACTGGGCTCGATAAACCATGATTGAGATTGGAATAATTGTTAGACCTGAAGCATTTAAAACTAAAAACATGATTTGCGCATTCGAAGCGATTTCTTTATTCGGATTGGATTTCTGCATTTCACCCATCGCCTGCAATCCCATTGGTGTGGCAGCATTGTCAAGGCCCAGCATATTGGCTGCTATATTCATCATCATCGGACCATAGGCGGGATGATTCTTTCCCAGTTCAGGAAAGAGTTTGTTGAAAAACGGACCAATCAATTTCGAAATGATATCAACCACACCCCCTTTTTCCCCAATTTTCATGATTCCGGACCATAACGTAAGTACACCTGCAAGACCGAGCGAGATCTCAAAACCACTTTTGGCCATATCAAAAGTAGAATTAATCATCTCCGGAAATACCAATACATCACCCAGAAAAATCAGCTTGAAAAGCCCAATTAAAAAGGCAATTAAAAAGAAGAAGATCCAGATGTAGTTTAGTGCCATAAAAAATTAGTATTTCAAACCGAAATCCTCTGCAAAACTATTAATCTCTGAATCGGTTAGGTCCCCTCCTGAATGAATAATAATCCGGTACCTGAAGAGCGAGGATTGTCCTGCCGGAATAGAATAATTCAAAGTCTCTTTTCCTTTGGTAAATACACTCCAGCCTAACGGATTGGCAGAAAAAAGTCCATAACCTCTGGCATGCCAGTAAGTTGGATAGCTCGGATTTTTGGGATGGTCACAGATGACCACTGCAATTCTTTCCGCACCAATAGTTCCATTGAGGTCCATCCATTTAGCCCGTGTACTCCAAACTGCATCATCCTTTACCCCTTCACTGCTTCGGTAGCTTCCCGTTACCCCTTCATTGGTCATCTTCTTAACAGTTGTCGGATTACCTTGTGCATCGGTCATGATAACTTCATCTTTTGATGGAAGTTCAAGCTGACGTGCAACCCGAATGGCCATCATCCCTTCCTTATTATCTTTTAATGAAACCGTCTCTCCTGTGGAGGTAAGGGTGGTTATCCGATCGATTATCCTATTTTTTCCTTTGGCAATAAAATGATAATCTGTTTTTTCGGAAAGTATTTCTTTCCCTGATGGATCGACCCAGCTCTCAGTTGTGGAGAGTAATGCCTCCCCTGTGCCCTCTTTAATTTGATTAATTTTGATATGCTTAATCGTGCCATAGCCACCCTTCTTATCTGAGGCAATGGCCGTGGAATTATTCCAGAAATCATATCCGTTTACATCACCGTAATTAAACCAGATCCCCACATGATGCGGATGATCGATCCGTTCACCCGGTCGGGGCTTAACGGGGTAACCACGCGTAATTTCAGTCCCTTCTGAGGTGAGCACCGGGTATAAAACAGGTTTCATAATATCATCCGGCCATGAATAACTCGTAAATAACTTACCTGCGACTAATATATCAACTTTTTTATCAACCTCTCTGACAATTACCTTTATTGTCAATCCGGATTCTTTCTTTATACTGGCACCTATCGACAGATTTAATGTCATAATAAACAAAACAATTGCAATAACTGGAAACTTCATATTTGTTTATGTTTTAAAATTTTATCGATTGTAAAAATAGTTAATTATTGTTATTTTCACAGATCCTTAACTGATACTTATATTTATGAAAAAGCTACTTTGGATCTTTGCATTTGGACTTACTTTAGCAGCTGCTGTTTATCAGCGAGTGACAGGGCCAACTTATCCCGTAAAAGCCATTGTTGATACAGGGATTCAGAAATTTCCCGTGAAATTTTTACGCTCCAACTCAGGAAAACCCGAATGTCCGGTTGCTTTTGAGATATCTGACATAAGTGTTAAAGGATCAGTGTATTATAGAAAATATCCAACCCGGGATGAAATGACCAAAATCGATCTTAAGCGGGAGGGCGATAAACTTGTTTGCTATCTTCCAAACCAACCTCCGGCAGGAAAACTATTGTATCGGGTTGATCTGTCTAAAGATGGAAAACCTGTTAACGTAATTCCGGCTACACCGGTTGTGATCCGGTTTACCGGGGCTGTTCCACCGGTTATCCTCTATATTCATATTTTTCTGATGTTTTTGGCGATGTTTTTCAGTAATATAGCCGGATTATTAGCTGTTTTCAAAATGCATTCCTATAAACTTATTTCGTTTATCACGTTTGTAGTCTTAATCGTGGGTGGATTAATCCTGGGTCCAATTGTTCAAAAATATGCCTTTAATGAATGGTGGACCGGGGCTCCCTTTGGCTGGGACCTTACCGACAATAAAACATTGATTGCAATTACAGCCTGGTTACTTGCAATGGTCATGATCCGAAAGAAAAATGCAAACCTTTGGATTGTCGGGGCTTCGTTAGTTACAATTTGCATTTTCGCAATTCCTCACAGCATGTGGGGGAGTGAGCTAAATCAGGATACCGGCAAAATCATACAAGGTAATATTCTCCCTTTTCTCGCAACTTATTTACAATAATATTTAACCTTAAAACAGAGCAATAAGCCTTTCCCTTTTACCCTTGCCGAACGAGTATCATTAATAATCCAAAGAATGAAAAAAACAGCAATTCTATTTTTAATTATTTTATTATCAATCAAAGGGTATTCGCAGAATGACAACTGGTATTTCTCTTTTTCTATGGGAGGATCATGGCCAATGAGCCCTTTCAATCAATCTAAAACAGATGATAGCTCCTCAGGTTATGCTCAAAAAGGATTTTCCATTTTATTGGATGCCACCTATCCGGTTAGTAATCATTGGGGTTTTAAGGGAATGGCATTGATTAACACCAATTCGCTGACTAATGATAAACTGGGCCAAATGCTTCAAAATCGGACTAACCCAAATGTATTGGTCTCCGATCCTACCAAATTTTCGTTTACTACCAATGACTGGATGCAGAATGCTTTTCTGTTTGGACCGGTGTATACCGTTAATTTAGGACGATTTTATTGGGATTTCCAATTACTGGGAGGTTTGAATCTGACTTATCTGCCTCAGCAAAAACTCCTTTATAATCCTTATGATAAGGATCCAACCAATCCAAACAGATGGTTTTACCAGGATAAGAATACAACAGCAACAGATTTATCCTGGGGAATACTGGGCGGTACGGCATTTCGGTTTCCAATTTCAGAACATCTAAATCTGAAACTGGGGATGGGCTACTATTTGACAAGTGCACGGATTAAATATGAGCAAACCCGCATTGTTCAGCAGGCAGATGTCGTGTTAACTCAATTGCTGGGAACTGGGAATAACCTGATGTCAATTAAGATGATAACCGGCTCCATTGGATTTGTTTACTATCTAAATTAAGTGATACAAACCTGTTTTTAAAAATCCAGGAGGGTGTTCAGCCACTCACTCCTGGATTTTTCAATTGTAAAAAGTGATCTAATTTAAGGCGTTATCTAACTTATTTAGAATCGGTTTAACTGAAATCTTAGAGCCAACTGCACCTTCCATCCATCGTTGCGGTATTAGTCTCCCTTGCTGATAGATGCGCTCAGTTTCACTGGCAAAATTTTTCCCAACAAGATATTCTTCCAGTTGAAATTCGATGATTTGCCCATACGAATAAGCAGCCAGGTAAAGTGGATTTGAAATCATGTGTGAATAAATTCCTAAGATTAGCTGATCCTTAATACCAAATACCGGTGCAAAATAGGTATTCCAGACATCTTTGGTAATTTGCTGAACAGCAATTTTTAAATCTGCGGCGGTTGACTCAGGATGGGCATAGAGCCATTTCCAGATTTTCATATCAACCATACCTACACCCATAATTTCCATTAACGACCAACCGGTGTCCAGTGTATTCATTTGTTCCTGATTTTGTTGCGTATTATTCATGTCCAGCAAAAAAAGGTCCCTGCTTTGAAAGATAAAGGCAAGTGCCTCGGTAAAAGCCGTATTTGGAACACCATTCAACAGATAATAATCAACATCATAAAGCGAAATTGTCTGTTCTATATTATGTCCAAATTCATGAACAGCAATGTTATATCCCTTGTAGTCCATCCCTGTCTGGGGAATTCGCGTGCGTAAATGAGCTTTCTCCCCTTTCATGGAGGCTCCCCACGCATGACCCGACCCACGTGCAGGGTCAACGGTAATCCTGTTTGAAAAAAATTCTCCCTTCTCCTTCGACCAGCCAAGTTTAGTAAGCATTCTGGGCATGTCCGCTTCAAAAGCTTTGGGATTCGGATAACGTAAGGTTGTCCTGGCATTTAAATCTTCCTGCGGAATAGTACTGCGCGTTTTAAAGCCATCATACCAGATGTCGTAGGGACGAAGTGCTCTTTCAACTCTTTTCTCAATTATCGACCCTATTTTGGCAAGTTGCGGCGACCGGAGGTAATCATCAAAAAGTGCTTCAACCTCCTCCTGAGGGATCTCCATCTCCCCTGAAAACTTCCTTGAAATAAACGTGTTCATTTCAGGATTAAATAGGTCAATAGCCTGCTCTGCCTTGAAATTATTAATAATTTGCTGGTAACGGCTATCCGGCTCTCGGGTGCATTGAATCTCTCTCTTGTTTTCATAAACTTTGTTTGAGAACGGGGCCCACTGAAGATTTGGATTGTTGATAACCTTTGACGGGATCTCCTGATTGATAATTTGTTCCATAACCTTGTAAATCATCTCCTGTTTCTCCTTCCCCGCCTCTTTATTTCCATAGTTGGCTTTTATCTCATCCCTTAAATTCCAGTGGGTGAGCAACACCATTTCGTCGGGAAACAGGGTTGTGCCTGCTTCGGTGAGCAATTTTCCCATTTCAATATTATACTCCGAAATATAGAGGTCGGCATCGGCTACCGACCTGGAGGCTGCCTGATCTAATTCTGCAGGAACCCGTGATACAAAAACATCCCCTAATCGCGCCATTGCCCAGGCTTTTCGTGAAACGGACGAATCAAATTTTTCCTTTTCATGTAACGAATAATAGGGAAAATTCAAGGCAATCATGAAAGCTATTTTATTGGTATATAAATCACTTAGTAAATGTGCTCCAACCGAATAACCACTAAATTCCTTGTCGATATCAAGCATTGGACCATTATTTAAATCTATATTTTCCTTCAGATCAAGGGTGATCTTATTGAAATGTCCCAGTAAAGATTCAAGATTTTTACTAACCTTTTCAAAAAACAATTCTCTTTCTACTTCATCTGCAATAAAGTTCGTTTTGCAAAAGGTCATAAAAACCTGATCATCGCCATCTTCTTTGCGCCAAAGGGTGGAAATATGCTTAACCCCTTTTTCCAGCCTGGCTAAATCGGAAACTCCCTTCCTGAGCTTTAGAATGTCAATCGTTTGTTTAATTGTAGTTTCAGAAATCTGAGAGAATGAAACAGTCAAGCTGTTTTTTGTGTCAGGCGTTGTACAGGCAGAAATACCGGCAAGCAGGATCATAAGTAATCGTTTCATGTTTTAAAACTTTTCTAATAATGGTTGGAACCTTGGGCAATCGATTTGATATTCAATTAGTGGTTAAAGATATATATTCCAAATTACTCAATTACTATTTATCCGATTTGATTGGATTTAAATAATTGATCTTAAATTTGACAAAGTTTTGTTTAAATGAGCATTTCTAATTTTAATTCTCGATTTAATCCTGTAATACAATAAATTAATAAACTACTTATAAGTATGAAAACCAAAATTTTATTTCTTCTCGTTTTATCTTTATTTTTTGGCAGTTTGCGTGTTCATTCCATAGCCTTAAAGGGCAGTAAATCTGAGTATTTTTTTGTTGGAACCTATTCAGAAGGTGGAAGTGAAGGTATTTATATTTATAGTCTCGATACAGGCAGCGGCAAATTATCCAATCATGGTTTAGCTTCGAAAGCAGAAAATCCTTCGTTTCTAACCTTGACTTCAGATGGCCGGTTCTTACTTGCGGTTTCTGAAACCAAAGATGTACAAAACCAAAATACGGGTTATGTAGCATCTTTTTCAGTTAACCAAATTGATCATCATTTAATCCCAATTAATAAAGTTTCCAGTGGTGGGGCTCATCCTTGCTTTGTCGCTGTTAATCAGTTAGGTAGCGTACTTGTGGCAAATTATACAGGTGGTAATGTCTCAATGTTTCATATTGACAATTTGGGTAAATTAGGAACCTCTTCCGATATTGTGCAACATGTTGGTAATGGGCCTGTTAAGGCAAGACAGGCTGCACCACATGTTCACAGTGCTTATTTTGAACCAAATTCACAAAGGATTTTTGTTTCTGATCTTGGGACAGATAAAGTTGCTGTCTATGTTTCGGATAGTAACGGTTCGAAGTTGACAAAATCTGTTGTTCCTGAAATTAAGTTGGCCCCCGGAAGTGGTCCACGTCATCTTGCTTTCCACCCTAAATTAAAATTAGTGTATGTGGTTAATGAATTGTCAAACAATATCTCAGTGGTGGAACTATCCAGGGATGGCAGTTTCAAAACCTTGGAGACAGTTTCAACACTTCCTAAGGGTTATGATCAGATTAGTAATTGTGCCGATATACATATATCAGGGGATGGCAGATTTTTGTACGCTTCGAACAGAGGTTATAACTCCATAGCAATCTTTTCAGTGGACTCGGTTAATGGGAAGATTACTTTAATTGGACAGGAATCTACACAAGGCGAAACTCCAAGAAATTTCTCCCTTTCTCCCACTGAGGATTTTTTAGTGGTGGCAAATCAAAATTCCCAGGATATCGTCTCCTTTCAGAGAGATCGGATTACAGGTAAATTGCAATATGCCGATAAAATAAAGGCATTTAAGCCGGTTTGCATTCTATTCGACAAGTAAAATTACTTAAGGAAGCCCCCATTGTGGAGGGCTTCCTTAGTAGTATTAAATTAAGATGTAAGTGATCGAATCTAAAATTGTTCCATCACTGAAAAGAAGAACGATCCTTCCAAAAGGGCATTCTCATCACTGTCTGATCCATGTATGGCATTGGCGGTAAATGATTCCGCAAAGAGTTTTCTGATCGTTCCCTCATCAGCCTTTTCAGGATTGGTATTTCCGATTAATTCACGGAATGAATCGATGGCATTCTCTTTTTCAAGAATAGCAGCCACGATAGGACCTGAACACATAAATTCGACCAAACCATCGAAGAAAAACTTTCCGGCGTGAACCCCGTAAAAGGCTTCAGCCCTTTCACGCGTAAAATGGGTCATCTTTATGGCTTTGATGCGAAACCCGTTTTCATTAATTTGTTTAAGAATTGCACCGATAAAATTATTTCTAACCGCATCAGGCTTAATCATTGTAAATGTGATACTTCCACCCATTTCTGAACGTTTTTTAGTGAACTTGTTTTTTGTAAAAATCAGATTCCTAAAAGTAGTAAATCTTAGTTTGAAGAATCAATTCAGGAATTATTTTATGCTGATTTTATTTTAACCTCATAAATATTACTGTAAAAATCATAAAATCAATAATATATAATTCATTAATCAATATTGTATTCTGCAATTGATAGTGTACTGTCAATAATTATATCTTTGCACTTTGATTTAAAACTATAAGATAGTTGGAAAGATTCGATGTTAATAGTTGTAATAGGGTAAGTGATTGGCTACGGTCATCGGTGAAGAAAATTGTGATTATTCCTCATGTTAATCCTGACGGAGATGCGATTGGTTCCTCCCTGGGCTTAAATGATATTTTATTAAATGCCGGATTTGAATCTCATGTAATTGTCCCTAATGATTTCCCAACCTACCTTAACTGGTTGGGTTCGGATGGTATTCCGTTGATTTATGAGCATGATACCGCAAAGTGTAATCTGCTTATTGATCAGGCTGATACTTTGTTTTTTCTGGATTTTAATGATCTTAAGCGTTTGGGTAAAATTGAAGCGTATTTACGTGCTAATCAGACTCCGGTTATTTTGATTGATCATCATCCGGATCCTCAAATCAAGGCTGAGTATCAGTTTTCCGATACCGATGTAAGCTCAACCGCTGAACTGGTTTATGATTTTATCGAGGCTGTGGGTCTGTTGAAACATATCGGTACTATTGGGGCTAATGCCTTACTCGCTGGAATTATTGCAGATACGGGTTCTTTTAGTCATAATGCATTCCGCCATTCGACTTACCGGATAGCTGGAGAACTGATTAACAGAGGGGCTGAAAAAGAACGGATTAATGAGTCATTGTTCAATAATTTCTCAGAAAAAAGAATGCGGTTACTTGGATATTGCTTATCCGAAAAAATGGAAGTATTTCCGCAATACCGGTCTGCTTTGATTTGGTTAACAACCAAGGAATTAAAACAATATGATTTTCATCCCGGGGATATAGAGGGTTTTGTAAATTATCCCCTTTCAATTAATGGGGTCGTTTTTTCTGCATTTTTCATGGAGAAAAATGGAGTTGTGAAAGTCTCTTTTCGGTCAAAGGGTAGCTTCTCTACCAATGAGTTTTCCGGAGCCCATTTTAATGGGGGAGGGCATCGCAATGCCTCAGGTGGAGAAATTAAACTGCCGATGGCTGAGGCTGTGGCCCTTTTCAAATCCTTACTTCCTGACTATGCCTTTAAGTTAGCACAAAGTTAAAACGAAGGATTTTTTTCAGATTATTGTAAATGAATTAATTAAAGTGTAAATATTTAGAATTGTTATCCATGAATATAAAAATTATCAACCTATTTTTGATTTCTGTTTTTTTCGCATTAACGTTCTCTTCATGCTTGAAGCAAAGTTCGTTACCTGCTGTAAATCAACCCACCGAAGCGCAGGAAATGGTACTGTTAGCCAAATATATTGCCAAATATCATCCGGGATTGGTGCCTAAAAGCTCGGGTTTGTATTTTGTTGAGACTAAGGCTGCTCCGGCAGGTGCTGATTCAATCAAGGCAGGTGATACCGTAAATGCATTTTATTCAGGATATTTAATCTCAGATGATGCTGGTGCAGGAGTAAAGGATGGCTATAATTTTGACAATTCCGGTAATACCAACCCTTTTTCATTTACTGTAGGTGCTGGAAGAGTGATCCCGGGTTGGGATGAGGGTGTCAGATACATGAAAAACGGTAGTGAAGCTAAACTTATCATTCCTTCAAAACTTGCATATTACAACAATTACAGTTACGATATGCCTGCGTATTCTACCCTGATTTTCTATCTTAAAGTTTCAAAAGCAGTCCAATAGTCTGAGATTTATAGTATCATTCGTGGTTTTACCGGATTTTAGAAACTCAATCTGGCATCTAAATTGATTTTTCATAACGCATTCAATTGAAACAATCAGAACTTTTTAAAAAATTATTACCCGGGTTTATTCCACTGTTTGTCTTCATCATTGCTGATGAGTATTGGGGGATGAAAATTGGTATTGCAGTTGCATTACTCATCGGATTGGGGGAGATGGGGTATACCTGGATTCGGGAAAAACGACTGGATCGGTTTGTGCTACTTGACACGGCATTGCTTGTGGCCTTATCCGGAATCTCAATTCTTTTGGAAAATGAGATATTTTTTAAATTAAAGCCTGCACTTATCGAGACAATTCTGACTGCTATTCTGGCTGTATCCATTTATTCTCCTTTGGACCTTATTGGAACAATGACCCGTAAATATATGAAGGGGGTTGAAATGAATGCACTCCAGGAAACGGTTTTTAAACGAAATCTCAAAAATCTTTTTTATATAATTCTGGCGCATACTCTTTTGGTATACTATTCTGCTTTTTTTATGAGCAAGGAGGCATGGGCGTTTATCAGTGGAGGACTATTTTATATCCTATTTGGTCTTTATTTCGGATTTGAATATTTCAAAACCTTTAAATCCAGGAGGAATTCCCAACCTGAAAATTTCAGTACCCCCTTTGATGGTGAAGAGTGGCTGCCTGTTGTTGATGAAATCGGACAAATAATCGGGAAAGCCCCAAGATCTTTATGTCATAAAGGAGAAAAAATTCTGCACCCTGTGGTGCATCTTCATGTATTAAACTCTAATGGTCATATCTATCTTCAGAAAAGGCCAATGGAAAAATTAATCCAGCCCGGTAAATGGGATACTGCTGTTGGCGGTCATATCTCCTTTGGTGAAGATCTGCAAACTGCACTTCGCCGCGAAGCGTTTGAGGAGATTGGCCTCGAAAATTTCACTGCTAAATCTTTGGGTAGTTACAGGTGGGATACCGATATGGAATCAGAACTTGTTTACTATTTTCTTTCATACGATTATACCAAAATACGATTACATAGCCTGGAGGTCGTTGAAGGGAGATTCTGGAGCCCTTCTCAGATTGAAAAGAATTTGGGACAAAACATTTTCACCCCCAATTTTGAATATGAATATCAGTTGCTTAAAAAAAGAGGTGAAAAATAATTCATCGGATATATACTGATTTTGCGCTGTTCAGCCTAACCTGAATTCCGCCTAATAATCCTTCTTCTTAATAATTCTAAAAAAATATTTTTAGGGTTATTTTTATATCAACCTGTTAAATTGCCGAATCTTCTCATTGCCGAATTGTCAAATTGCCGAATTGTCTAATTATACAATTACCGGCTTGCTTGCACAAGAAAAATAGCGGGCCGTTTATTGAGATCTGGAATTTCCTTTCTCCACTGAATTATGGTTTTCGTTTTTATAAATTCAGTTTCCAAAGT
>CANJNY010000127.1 GCA_947475715.1 Prolixibacteraceae bacterium | reverse complement strand
TAACAATCCGTTCATCCAGTCGAACTGCGGATTTTCATCAAGGAATTTAGTTGCATTGAATGGGATTCCGCAAGCTGATCCCCAACGGGCAACGAATGACATCTCCCTGGCCATTTTTGCATCAACGACCTTTCCATCCAGTGTCCCTGAAGGATCATAGGGGATATCTTTTCCATAAAGCTGCTGGTCGAGGTCCCAGTGCGCGCAAAGGGTTCTCCCTCCCGGATTTATTTTCTTCAGCCAGGTATCATAATGATCTGCTTCAAGGATTTCCGCGAGATTCAGATCTATCTTACCTTCATATTGTTTCATCAGCTGTTTCCATCTGACCCGTCGCGCGATCGAAGAATTTTTGATATTGGTTTCATCCGTTTTTGTCTCAAATCGAAGAATATTCAAATCCTCAGCAACATTTGAACCGATAAAATAGCCATCTTTCTTCTTTTCGAAGCCGGTAAATTTTAGTCCAAGTTCAAGTCGTGCGATTTCATTTGAATTGATATCTCCGATCAGCCATGCATTTGCATACCCTCCGTTATTATTTTTCTTCATCATGTCGCACCACTGATCGATGGAAGAAGCATATTGGGTGGCATGTCGCATCCTTGAAAATTCAGGTTCTCCATTAGGATCGAAAGGGTAGAATCCGCCAATTGTAGTCTCTGAACCAACCAGCCCGGCATCGGTGATAAAGAAATCGGTCTCACTGTGAATGAAGCCACTAACAGATTGCATTAGAATACGATGGCCATTTTCCGGAAGGATATCCAGGATTATATTGGGTAATGGATTCTGATAAACATCCATGGTATTATGGCCAAGGACAATCTTGCCGTCAGTAGTCATGTTGCCTGTGGCAATAAACGAACTGCATGATTCCCTGGGGCGTATGATCGAATTAGCGTGAATAGAGTCTTTAACCGAAGGCCACCAATAGGACATTAATTCAATGTATCCGTTAAGGGCCACCAATTCATCTCTTGAGGTAACTACTCCCTTAACTTTCATCCCCTGAACTATTCCATCGATTTCGGCCAGGTTTTCAGGGTCCACCCTGGGTGTTAATATTTCTGCACCTTTTTGAACGATCCAGATCCAATCCATGGCAGTCTGGTATTTCCAATCTGCGCTCAGAACACGGATCGCTTCACGGATCTCATCAGACATCAGATAGCCGTGCTGAAATCCACGTTCCGTTGGGTTGCCTTCAATATGAAGATAGATCCAGCCATTTTTTTCGTGACGATTTGCTTTTTTTAACCATGTTTGCTGATCTGCATTCGGTATAGCTGGGGTCTGGCTTATTGCCTGAAGAACATTTAACAGGATTATTAATGCAAGAATTAATTTCATATCGAACTACTTATTCCATTTTCTAAACGATTCCATATTTTTTTCATTTGTAATATCTTTTGCTTCAATGGTATAAATGAAATCCATCTCCGCTTTAAAATATTCCGTGATTTTTCCTCGTACCATTTTCATGGTACTATTTAGTAAATGGTTTTGTTCTGTAAAGGCTTCGGGAAGAATCATAATGGCAGTTGGCAGCCATCTCTCTGGAAACATACCTTCATATTTCCCTCCCTTGCGGTAGTTATCAATCTCATGCTTAATCATTTCAATTGATTTGCGGTTCCCTTCATCAGTGCCTGGCTTTATTCCATGTTTGTTTAATGCCTGATTGATTGCCGAAATATTTGGAACAATTACGCCAACGGTGTATGGGTTCTGATTGTTGTAAAGCATTGCCTGGTCGATATAGGGGGATTGATCGACAATCGCTTCCTCGATCCCTTCAGGGCTGAATTTTTCTCCGTCATTTGCAATTAGCAGACTCTTGAACCGGCCTAATACATATACAAATCCATCGGGTGAAACATAGCCCAGATCACCGGTATATAACCATCCATCCTTCAACGTTTCGGCTGAAGCTTTCTCGTTTTTCCAGTAACCCTTCATGATGTTGTCCCCTTTGACAACAATTTCCCCTTTCTCATGGGCTGGAACCTGGTTTCCGTCTACATCACAGATTTTTATTTGAAGGTCATTTACGACCTTTCCCGAAGAACCGAATTTTACTGTTTCCGGGCAGTTGGCGGAGATAACCGGTGCTGCCTCGGTAAGACCGTACCCTTGAAATACCGGAGTTCCTATGGCAAAGAAGAACCGCTGAAGCTCAATGTCCAACAACGCGCCACCTCCGATGAAAAATATGAGGTTTCCTCCAAATGCTGCACGCACTTTGGAAAATATAATCTTGTCGAATAAGGCATATTCAGCTTTAAGAAGTGCACGCCATCCTTTCCCTCTGTTCCAACCATCACCGTTATAGCTGTAGGCAACTTTCAAACCGTGGTTGAATAACATTTCGGTTAATTTCCCTTTGCTTTGGATTCCTTTTTCGATGTTCTTCCTAAAGCTTTTTGAAAGAGCAGGTACACTCATCATAATTTCCGGTTTGAACTCCTGAATATTTGCAGGGACATTGCGTAGGGTCTCCATCGGAGTTTTACCGGTCTGTACCGATCCCACTGAAGCCCCTTTATACATAAATGTGTAGAGACAGGCCGTATGTGCAAATGAGTGGTCCCATGGAAGGATCGCCAGGGTTTTGTAGTGTGGATAAATATCCAGAATAGAGTTTGCCTGAAGTACATTGGCGGCATAATTCAGATGGGTAAGCATTATACCTTTGGGATCTGCGGTAGTTCCCGAAGTATAAGAAATATTGGCAAGGTCGTCGGGTTGAATCGTTTTCCAAACCTGCTCAAACGCTTTATTATTTGTTTCTGATTTCAGAAATTCAACGCCTCTGGCCCGTATATCTGCAAAGGAGAGCTCTTTGGCTCCGGGCTTAAAATTGGGATCAAGATGAATGATATATTCAATGTCCGGGATTTCGTCCATAATTTCTGAGATCTTGGCGGCTTGTCCCGAAGATACAATCACCATTCTGGAGCCGGAATGATTGAGCCGGAATTTTAATTCAGGGGCCTCGAGTTTTACGGAAAGGGGAACATTTACAGCCCCGCAATATAAAATGGCTAATTCACTTACCAGCCAGCTATTTCTTCCCTCGGAAAGTAACCCTACCCGTTCCTCTTTTTTTAGACCTAACGAAAATAAACCTGCACCAAATTCCAGAACCTGATGCCGTATCTCAAGGTACGTTGAAGGTAGATACCGATCGGTCGTCTTCTCCCATAACAGCGGATTATTGGGGAATTTAGCGACACTGGTTTCAAAAAGTTCGATCAGTGTTTTCATTTTATAATTCCGAATTTGTAAATGGTTTTTGATTTAAAGGTATCACCCGGTTTTAATGAGGTGGTTGGGAACTCCGGATGGTTTGGAGAATCGGGGTAGTGTTGTGTTTCGAGTGCAAAACCTCCGTATTTTCCGAAATGCTCCCCGTTCTTTCCGTTTAATTCAGGGATATAATAGCCGGAATATATTTGTAATCCCGGTTCAGTAGTGAAAACTTCAACTGTTCTGCCCGAAGCTTCTTCGGATAAAAGGGCAGCCTGAACCAGTTTTTGGTTAGGATTGTCCAATACATAATTAAGATCATAACCATCGGGAAGCGCCTCGATGCGTGACCCAATTGTTGCCGGTGTTGTAAAATCGTATGGTGTTCCCGCTACTTCTTCAAAGGCTCCTGTTGGAATTAGCTCATTGTTGTTTACCGTTTTTGTTTTTGCAGGAATATAAAGCGTATGTCCCAGAATATCACCGCTTTTTCCGGTGAGATTAAAATAGGTGTGATTTGTCAGGTTAATAACAGTATCCCGATCTGTAACTGCCTTATAGTCAATGTGAAGTTCGTTTTTGTGGTTAAGGGTGTAGGTTACGGTCAGATCCACGTTTCCTGGAAATCCCTCCTCCATATGAAGACTCCGATATTTCATCTCCACTCCAACAAGGTCGGGTTTTTCGATGATTCGGGGTACCCAGATTACTTTATCAAAACCAGTAATTCCCCCGTGAAGACAGTTATTCCCATTGTTGATTGGAAGGGTATACCCGGTATTGCCAATTGAAAATTTTCCTTTTGCAATTCGATTGGCATACCTTCCTGTAATACAACCAAAGCAGGGACAATTTTCGATGTAGGCATCGGTAAGGTAATCTTCGAGTGATTTGAAGCCCAGAACGATATTTGCTTTCTCCCCGTTTCTGTCAGGTGTTTTTACCGAAGTTATTATCCCTCCGTAATTGGTAATCTTAACGATTACTCCATGATCATTACGAAGTGTATACAAAGAAACCTTTTCCCCTCTTCGGGCATTCCCGAAAATATCACGATTGACTTCCATAAAATTGAAATTTAGTTATTCGGAGACAAACGTAAAGAATAAATATAAAAAAAACATATTTTTAGTCCCTGAAAATAATATCCTGTGATAATAACCGATATCTTCAATATTGATGAGACCTCCGGAGTACCGAAATACCGGCAATTGATTAATTCGGTTTGCCACGCTCTGGAACAGGGAATATTGAATAAGGGTGATAAACTGGCTTCTGTGAATCAGATTTGCAGTGCATTCTTCCTCTCCAGGGATACGGTATTGCTTGCCTTTAATGAATTAAGATCAAGGGGAATGGTGATTTCAGTTCCTGGCAAAGGGTATTATATCGACCGGACAGATTTGAAATTTGACAGGCAGATTTTCCTTCTTTTTGATGAGCTTAATGTTTTTAAAGAGGATTTGTACACCTCTTTTCTAAGTCATCTTGACGACAGAACGATTGTGGATATCTATTTTCATCACTTTAATTATCAGGTATATAAGGAGTTAATAGCGGCCGCGGCAGGAAAATACAGCGCTTATATTATCATGCCTGCCACATTCAATAATTCGATTGATATTATTAGACAACTTCAGGCAGATAAGGTATATATTTTGGATCGTATGAAGAGCGATTTGGCTGATTATCCGGTAATCTATCAGGATTTTGAGCAGGATGTTTATGATGGGATGATCGCAGGTAAGGAATTGTTTTGTAAATATAAAAAGCTAATTATGGTTTTTCCGGGTGGGAAAGAACCGGACGAACGGGTCACCGGTTTTAACCGCTTTTGCAGGGAGACAGGAATGGAAGGGGTGATTATCCGATCTGTTGAGAAAAGAAATGTGCAAAAAGGGGAAGCTTATCTGGTTGTTTCTGATCGTAATCTGGTGCGGATCGTTAAAAATGTTGCTGCAATGAACCTGCAATTAGGTGAGGATGTTGGACTTGTTTCATTTAATGACACCATGTTAAAGGAGGTTGTTGCCGGAGGGATTACAACTATTTCTACCGATTTTATCCAGATGGGAAAGGACTTGTCTGATATGATCTTAAATCACGTCAGACAAAAAGTAAGGAATCCCTCCAGACTTATTTTGAGAAAATCGTTATAAAAGGTGTTTTAAAACATATTTTTGCTTTTAAAACTTTAATACCTCTTATTTATCCTGCAAAGCCGCAAACTTGCAACGTATTATTTTTTAGTTGATTAAGGCCTTTGTGTGATTTTTTATTCGCAGGCTGATCGCATTTATTTTATGATGCGCTAACTGTTTTAAGGCTGGCGTTTTATAACTTCCGATCACTTTGCGTTCAAATTATTCTAAATTTGTCCCTACCAGTACCCACCAGTTGAAACATTAATTTTTTTTAAATATGACAATCGAACAGTTAAAAGCAAAGTTTATTGAGAAATATGGAGATGGAGAGATCAGCGGTTATTTTTCACCCGGGCGTGTAAATTTAATTGGTGAACATACCGACTACAATGGTGGATTTGTTTTCCCTTGTGCCCTAAGTTTTGGGATCTACTGTCTGATCCGCACTACTGACCGGAAAACAGTGAGATTTGCTTCCTTGGATATGCCTTTTGAGGCAGAGGTCAATGTAGAGGACCTTAATAAAGCCATCGGTAGAGAGTGGGTTAATTATCCGATTGGAGTTTTTGCGCAGTTTATGAAGAAGGGATTAACATTCGATAAGGGTGCCGACCTGCTGTTTTATGGTGACGTTCCAACAGGAGCCGGATTATCCTCGTCAGCTGCACTTGAAGTTGTAACTGGTGTGATGCTTAATGAAACCTATGGTTTTGGAATCGACCGGATCGAACTGGCAAAAATGGGACAGAAGGCGGAACACGAATTTGCGTTGGTTAATTGTGGGATCATGGATCAGTTTGTCTCAGCGATGGGGATGAAGGATCACGCAGTATTCCTTAATTGCGACACACTGGCTTATGATCTTGTTCCGGTGAAGCTTGATGGGGTGAAAATTGTAATCAGTAATACCAATAGTCCTCACAAACTTGATTCGGGAAAATATAACGAGCGGGTAGCAGAATGCCATGCTGCAGTAGCGGCGATTCAGCCTTTTCAACAAATCAATGCTCTGGGTGAGATCTCGTGGGAAGATTTTCTGATCGTTGAAGAGAAAATAGAGAATGAAACAGTGCGCAGACGTGCGCGTCACGTTGTAAGTGAGATTCAGCGAACCGAAGAAGCAGTGAAAGCATTAAGAGGTGGTGATCTGGTTAAATTCGGCGTATTAATGAACGGATCCCATGATTCATTGCGTGATGATTATGAAGTTACCGGCTTTGAACTCGATACAATGGTTGAAGAGGGGCGTAAAATCGAAGGGGTTATCGGAACCCGTATGACGGGTGGCGGCTTTGGCGGTTGTACCGTTAGTCTGGTTAAGGAAGAGGCAATCGATACCTTCATCGGGCAGGTTGGCAAAAATTATGAGGCAAAAACAGGATTAAAGCCACTATTCTATGTTGCAGAAATTGGCGACGGAGGGAAGAGGTTATTCTAAAAAAATTGCTATTATTGTCGACTTAAATTACTCGATAAAAATTATTAAAGTAATTAACCAAAACAAATAAAAATAAATTATGACTCAAAACAAAAGTTATGCATTGCCTATTGCAATGATGTTTGCCCTTTTCTTTATGATTGCCTTCGTGACAGGTCTTCCAAGTCCGATGGGTGTGATTGTTGCAAAACAATTTGGGGCCTCTAATTTCCTTTCTCAGTTAGGCTTCTTCGCTAATTTTATCGCTTATGCTTTTATGGGTATTCCAGCAGGAATATTACTTGAACGTATTGGTTATAAAAAGACCGCGTTAATTGCCGTAGTTGTCGGTTTTGTAGGTGTTGGAGTACAGTACTTCTCCGGACAGCTGGGTAGTTTTGTTGTTTACCTTGCAGGTGCATTCATTTCTGGTTTCTCTATGTGTATGTTAAATACTGTGGTAAACCCGATGCTGAATACCCTTGGTGGTGGAGGCAATAAAGGGAACCAGTTGATTCAGACCGGAGGATCATTAAACTCTGTTGCTGCAACAATCGTTCCTGTGATGGTTGGTTACCTGATGGGTGCCAATGCAGCTGACCGTACAATTGATAAGGCAAACCCTGCACTTTTCATCGCCATGGGAATCTTTGCAATCGTGTTTGTTGTCCTTTATATTATGAATATTCCTGAACCTCGTCTGATCGGTAAGGTGAAAATTAAACACGAACATAGCCCACTCTCTTTTCGCCATTTTATTTTTGGGGCGATTGCTATTTTTGTCTACGTTGGAATTGAAATCGGAATACCAAGTACTGCGAATCTTTATATGACCTCTGCAGGTAATGGCGGACTTCAGATTGATGCTACCATTGCAGGTTCTGTTGTTGGAACTTATTGGTTCTGTATGATGATCGGGCGTATTTTCGGAGCTTCTCTAGCCTCCAGATTCACAAGTAAAACGATGCTTTCAGCGGTCTCACTGCTCGGTTTGGTGTTTGTTCTGTTGGCAATTTTATTGCCGGTTTCAATGACTGTTAGAATGCCTGTATTTCAATCAAACATTTCATTTGGTCTTGCTCCGGTCCCAATTGGAATCATGTTTTTAATTTTCTGCGGATTTTGTACCTCTGTAATGTGGGGTGGCATTTTTAATCTTGCAGTTGAAGGATTAGGAAAATATACTGAAGCGGCTTCGGGTATCTTTATGGTAATGGTTGCCGGTGGTGGAATATTGCCACTTATTCAGGGTAAAATTGCCGACCTTACCTCATATGCTACAAGCTATTGGGTGATTTTCCTTTGTTTGGCCTATTTGCTCTTCTATGCGTTAATCGGTAGCAAAAATGTCAATAAAGATATTCCGGTCGAGGTTACGCTCTAATGATCCAGTTGGATCGGCGCTCTAATCATCGCTAAAATGGCAGGAGAATCCAAATTGGAGCTCCTGCCATTTTTTTGTTCCATAAATTATAGGAACTCCATGCATTTCTTTCTTAAAAACAAGGTTATGTTCCCTAATATTTTTAATTTTGGAGGCTATGGGACCTCAATACTATGATATAATCGGAGATGTACACGGTCACGCCATGTTATTAAAGAAACTTTTAAAAACAATGGGGTACGTAAAGACCGACGGCATCTGGAAACATCCGGAACGTAAAGCAATTTTTATTGGTGATTTTATAAACCGCGGGCCGGAGATCAGGGAGACTATTCAGATCGTTCGTCAAATGACTGAAGCAGGGTCAGCCCTCACAATACTTGGAAATCATGAGTACAGTGCCATCCTTTATCATATTAAAGATTCTACCGGAATGTATCTTTCCCGGCACATTGCAGGAAACCGGAATCTGATTCAGAGCACACTCACGGCTTTTGCCGGTTTTATTCCGGAATGGAAAGATCATTTAAAATGGTTTCGAACCTTGCCTTTTTATCTCGATCTGGGTAATTTGAGGATCATTCACGCCTACTGGAATGACGATGATCTCAACTACCTTAAAAATTTCATCCCTAAGGGGAAGCTAAAAAAAGATTTTCTCAGGGCGATTCATGAGAGACAACACCCCACCGCCTTAATTATTTACAGGATTCTTAAGGGGTTGGAATTTCGCTGTCCGCCTGATTTGATATTGAAATGTTCCAAAGGGATGAGCAGGAAGGTATTCCGGATGAATTGGTGGGAATCACCGAAGAATAAAACCTTCCGTGATCTTTCATTTGGGAATAAATTTGTTTTACCTGAATATACCGTTCCGATAGAACTCGCACCTTCATTTGAGCCATATCCATTTGATAAGCCGCCCGTTTTCGTTGGTCATTATAGTCTGAGTGAAGGTGCTGCAATAATGCAAAATAACATCTGCTGTGTAGATAGCAGTGTTGTTGGATCAGAGATCTTGTCGGCCTACCGATGGAGTGGTGAACAGCAATTGACCAATGAGAATATCGTTAACGTTTCACTTTAAGATTCTGAAGTTGCTTGAAATAAAGTGGAAATAGTTGAAAATTTGGTTTTAGGTGTAATTAAATATGGCATTAGGTAAGTCTCATATCTCAACTAATGCCATATTTTCAATATTGCCGAATCACCGAATTGGCAAATCGTCGGATTTCTTTCTTATTCCCACTCAATGGTAGCCGGTGGTTTTGAACTGATATCATAAACAACACGATTTATTCCGCGTACTTTATTGATGATATCATTTGAAACTTTGGCCAAAAACTCATAGGGGAGATGTACCCAGTCGGCGGTCATCCCGTCAGTTGAAGCCACTGCACGCAATGCCACAACATTTTCATAGGTCCGTTCATCACCCATAACTCCTACCGATTGAACAGGCAACAGCATTACTCCTGCCTGCCAAACCTTGTCATAGAGTCCCCATTCTTTAAGACCGTTTACAAAAATGGCATCTGCTTCCTGGAGAACCCTTACCTTTTCAGGAGTTACATCGCTCAGGATTCTTATTCCAAGTCCGGGACCCGGGAATGGATGTCTTCCCAGTAGTTCCGCTTTAATCCCTAAGGCCCTGCCAACACGGCGAACTTCATCCTTAAACAGCAGATTCAATGGTTCAACCACTTTAAGATGCATCTTCTCCGGAAGACCACCCACATTGTGATGCGATTTTATTGTAGCCGAAGGACCGTTAACTGAAACCGATTCGATCACATCGGGATAGATGGTTCCCTGGGCCAGCCATTTAACATCCTTTATTTTGTGAGCTTCGATGTCAAAGACTTCGATAAAGTCCCGGCCAATGATTTTTCGTTTTGTCTCGGGATCAGTAATCCCTTTCAGATCATTCCAGAACCGTTCGCAGGCATCGACTCCAATAACGTTCAGACCCATGTTTTGATAGGAATCGAGCACATCCTGGAATTCATTTTTACGCAATAATCCGTTGTCGACAAAGATGCAAGTAAGGTTTGCACCAATTGCCTTATGAAGTAAGACCCCGGCAACGGTAGAGTCGACACCGCCTGAGAGACCGAGCACTACCTTGTCATTTCCTACCGTTTCGCGCAAATTAGCAATGGTGGTTTCAATAAACGAATCGGGGGTCCAGTCCTGTTTGCAGCCACAAATATTTACGAGAAAGTTTTCGAGTATTTTAGTCCCTTCTGTGGTATGATAAACCTCGGGATGAAACTGAATTGCGTAGGTGTCCTCACCTTCAATCTTAAATGCCGCATTTTCAACATCCCCGGTTGAGGCAATAATGGTGTAATCTTTGGGCAGTTCGATTATCGTGTCGCCATGCGACATCCATACCTGTGAGTTTTCACTGATGCCCTGCAAAAGAATGCTCTCCTTTTGTACTATGGAGAGGTTTGCACGACCATATTCCCGTGAATCGGAAGCAGCTACTTCGCCACCGAAAAAATGGGCCAGATATTGCGCTCCATAACAAACACCCAGCAATGGAAACTTTCCCTTGATTTTTTCAAGGTCTATTCGTGGCCCATTTTCATCCCTTACTGAATAAGGACTGCCGGAAAGGATAACTCCTTTGACGGTATGATCAATTTCAGGATAATGGTTAAATGGGTGTATTTCACAATATACATTAAGTTCCCGAACACGTCTTCCGATTAGTTGGGTGTATTGAGATCCAAAATCGAGGATGATTATTTTTTCCTGCATCACTATTTATTTTAATAAAGCTTTTTTTGCAAAGATAGGTAATATTGACTAAGTCGAAAATAGTACAGATAATGTTAAGAATTCATCAATACACAAGTGAATCCATTTGGATTTTTATTCTCTGGTTTTTGGAAGATTCCCTTAATCTTTAGTGATTAAGGAGATTTATTCTTTGAATTCGTTTTCATTTATATTTGAGTGCTCAGATTTGTCATCCATTCTAAGCAGATAAACAGTGCTTTGGGAAATAGGTCAATCGGTAATACTGTGCAAATCCGTTTATAAACAATAATAACGGAACCAATAAATTAAATAATATACAACCGTTTAAAAGTAGTCCAAAATTTTAATTAATTTTAATCCTTAAGATTGTTTCCCTTTGTGATCTTTTTTAGGACAAGTTGGATGGCTGCTGTGCAACATTAAAAAAGGAGCGGAAAATTTAGATTGATGCGGCCAAATGTTTTACCGGTTTTGGCAGTTTTCAATGGTAATCGATTCCGGAGTTGATATTGTGCTGTTGTACTGCGCTTTACTTTCGTTTCGCACAGGTTGAGGCTGCAGTCAATCCCGGAAAGCCTGTTTTAATGAAAAAAAGGGCCCGTTTTGGCAGAAACAGGCATAGATGTTATTTTGGATTAGCTGGTGAATTCAAGCCTCACATTCAAACCTAAGAGTTACTCTCTTGGACCAGTTCCTGATATTTCCGTGTCAGTTCAGGTTGTCAGGAACGAAGCATTATTGATTTAATTAATTTTAATGTTTGATGAAATTTACCTAATATAAAAATTATGAATAGAAGAGAATTTACAAAAAATACAATCCTTGCTTCTGCCGCTATTTCTACAGCTTCAATTCCTGCATTTTCCGCAATTCCTGTTTCTGCATCACGTACCTTGAAGAAAGGGATCATGTGGGATTGCATCAACGTTGGTAAGACCATTGCCGAGAAATTTGAAGCTGCCAGGCTTGCGGGTTTCGATGGTGTTGAATTAATGAGTCATCTGAATCGTGACGAGGTGCTGGCTGCCCGTGATAAAACAGGGTTGCCTATTTCGAGTGTTTGCAATGCAATGCATTGGAAATGGCAGCTGTCGGATCCCGATCCCAAAATACGTGAACAGGGAGTTGAGGCCTTGAAGGTGAGTCTTCAGGACGCTAAGGCTTACGGGTGTGATACGGTCCTTTTAGTTCCGGGTAAAGTGAGTGAGCTGGTGAGTTATGATGATTGCTGGAACAGATCGGTGGCCGAGATTAAGAAGGTGATTCCGCTGGCCGAGAAGTTAAATGTTAAAATCGCCATTGAGAATGTCTGGAATAACTTTCTTCTTAGCCCATTGGAGGCGTTACGTTATGTTGATCAGTTTGAAAGTAAGATGGTTGCTTCCTATTTTGATTGCGGGAATATTGTCAATACCGGCTGGCCGGAGCAATGGATAAAAATCCTGGGACCTCGTATTGCCAAGGTTCATATTAAGGAGTTTAGCCGTAAAATTGCTGACAAGCAGGGTAAGTGGGAGGGATTTAATGTAAAGCTGGGTGAAGGTGATGTGAACTGGCCGGCGGTAATGAAGGCGTTTGATGATATTCACTATAATGGTTGGACTTCCATTGAAATGTCCGGAGATACCCCCGAAGGGCTGAAAGACCTTTGCGACAGGCTCACAAAGATTCATTCGGGTTGATCGGGGAAAGGTTATTTTAAAGAAAATATATTACGCGACAACCTATCGGATAGCCAACAGGCGATTGCGACGACAGGGAAAATGAACGCCCTGGGCTTTTCTGCTAAAGAAGAAGCCACGTTAACCGCATTAACCTTAGACGCAGTAAAATCATCTGAAATTGAAGGCGAATTACTCAATTATGACCAGGTACGTTCTTCTATTGCAAGGCGCCTGGGGATAAACACTGCAGGATTTGTATCGAGTAGCCGCCACATTGAAGGAGTTGTAGAAATGATGCTGGATGCCACTCAACGATACACTTTACCTCTAACCGAAAAGTGTTTGTTTGGTTGGCACGCAGCACTTTCCCCTACTGGTTACAGCGCTCCTTACTTAATAGAATTGGGACGATACCGAACGGATAAAATGCAAGTTGTTTCAGGCGCAATGGGTAAAGAAAAAAATGCATTACGAAGCCGTTAAGCCCGAATTAGTAAAAACGGAAATGGACAAGTTTTTGAATTGGTTCAACAACGAAAATAGCCTTAACCCTGTTTTAAAAGCTGCCATAGCACACTTTTGGTTTATCATCATTCACCCCTTTGATGACGGAAATGGTAGAATTGGTAGGGCGATAACCGATATGTTGCTTGCCAGTGCCGAAGGCAGTGGAGAACGTTTTTACAGTATGTCTGGTCAAATATTAGCCGAGCGCAAAATCTTACGAAGTATTGCAAAAAGTACAACATAGTTCAGGCGACATTACAGAATGGATAGAGTGGTTTTTGCATTGTCTTAAAAATGCTATGCTCTCCACGGAAAACACCCCACATAAAATATTGCGTAAAGCTGAGTTTTGGAAATTACACGAACATACACCCATCAACGAACGGCAACGCTTATACTGAACAAACTCTTTGACGATTTTGAAGGAAAACTTCAAACCTCAAAATGGGCCAAAATTGTCAAAACTTCTACCGATACCGCCTTACGGGACATAAAAGACCTGGTATATAAAGGGATCTTGAAACAAACTGATGAACGAGGACGAAATGCAAACTACGAATTAACGGATTAGAATATCCGCAAATACTGTTGACCTGATTGTTGCAAAAAACAGGGCGCTGCATTAAATAGTACATCATGTGGTTCTAAAACAAAAATGCCCGGGATTTCCGGGCATTTAGTTTATTATAAGGGTATGTTTTAGAGTTTTCGGACCCAGATATTACGGTAGCTTACCGGATTGCCATGATCCTGAAGCATAAATGGTGCTGCACCATGAGCCTTGTATTTTGGAATACCAATATATTCTGTAGGACCTAATAATGAAACATTGTTTTGAACCAATACTCCGTTTTGAATTACCGTTGCACGGGCTGGTGAGAACACGGTGCTGTCGGCTTTAAAACGTGGTGCAGTATAGATCACTTCGTAGGTCTGCCATTCACCGGGCTTCTTGCAAACATTTACCAGCGGAGGGTGTTGCTTGTAAAATGATCCGGCCTGACCATTACGGTAGGTGCGGTTATTGTAATTATCAAGTACTTGTAATTCATAACGTTCCTGAATGAATATTCCTGAATTTCCGCGACCCTGGCTTTTGCTCTCAGGATCTACAACTGCGGGTGTACGCCATTCGATATGTAATTGAAAATCTTCAAAAGATCCCTTGGATTGAATGGCTCCGGTACCTTTTTCAACTGTCATGCAATTATCGGCAACACTCCATCCCGGAGCTTCCCCTTTACTGTTTGTCCAGTTCTGAAGTAATGACTCAGCGGTACCGTCAAAAAGGATGATGGCATCGGCAGGTGCATTGCTGTTATTTTCACCTGGCGAAACCACTGTCACTTCAGGATCCCAGAATTCGGTCATCTCAGGTTTCATTTTTGCATTTTCGGGGTTTTGGTTCTGAGCAAAAGAAGTTAAGGAACCTAAAACAAATACTCCTAAAAGAATTCTTTTCATTTTTTCTTGAATTTTATTTCTGTTTAATTATTGATAAAAAGGTGATATACATGTTTGTTAATTCGCTTAAATCGGATTGTAAAAATAAGTTTTATAATCCGAGATCGGTCATAACCTGATCAATTTTGAGATTTGTTTTGGTTTCCACCGCATCGTAATCCGAGGCAGTGGTCAAGGCATCTTTTACTTCGATGTAGAATTTGATTTTGGGTTCTGTTCCGGAAGGGCGAACCGAAACTTTCGTGCCATCCTCCGTGAAAAACTGAAGTACATTGGCGGTTATTTTCTGATTGATTATCTTTTCGGTTCCGTCAATGAGGTTCTTCTCTTTAAGTGTTTCGTAATCCTTTACCGCACAAAGAGGTGATCCGGCAAGCTGGAGAGGTGGATTATTCCTGAATTTAACCATCATTTGTTCGATCTCTTCAGCACCGCTTTTCCCGGTACGAACAACATATTTCATCTTCTCTTTCGAATATCCGTAGGTCATATAAATATCCTGAAGCATTTCGAACAGCGAACGTCCATTATCTTTGGCCCATGCCGCAATCTCGGCCATGAGGGCACACGAGGTTACAGCATCTTTATCTCTTACAAAATCAAGGGGCATAAATCCGAAGCTCTCTTCGCCTCCGCCGATGTATTGTTTAATCCCTTCATTTTCGCGGATAACCTCCGCGATATATTTAAATCCGGTATAGACGTCGTAACATTCAACTCCGTTTCTTTTTGCAATGTCAACAACCAGCTCGCTGGTAACAATTGTTTTTACAACATATTCAATTCCTTTAAGAAGGCCGAGCTCCTTACGTCTTGAAATGATATAATTAAGAAAGATAAGCACGGTCTGATTGCCGTTTACCAGAATAAATTCACCTTTGTCATTCTTGATTGCGATTCCTAAACGATCGGCATCAGGATCGGATGCCATTACCAGATCGGCGTCCATTTCCACGGCTTTTGCAATGGCCAGTTTCATTGCTGCCGGCTCTTCCGGATTAGGCGAGATAACTGTCGGGAAATCACCACTAACCACATCCTGTTCGGGGACGTTAATCACGTTTGTAAAGCCCATTTTAGCCAAGGCCATAGGGATCAGTTTAACCCCGGTTCCATGAATAGGGGTATAGACAATTTTCAGATCTTTCTGACGCCTTATAATCTCCGGTGAAAGTGAAACTGAAATAACTTTTGTAAGAAATTTTTCATCCATTTCTGCACCCAGGCTGATGATGTTTTCTTTGGGTCCGTTGAATTTAATATCATCCACTTTGACTTTTGAAACTTCAGTGATGACATTGACATCATGGGGTTCAACGATTTGTGAACCATCGTCCCAATAGGCTTTA
>CANJNY010000126.1 GCA_947475715.1 Prolixibacteraceae bacterium | reverse complement strand
TTACCTGCACAGATCATCATCGGGCCGGTTATCCGGTTATTTCCCGAGAATAAATGGTATCAGATTATCAATCAACTCTTTTTTAAGGGGTAAGTCAGGCTGGGTATAGGTGGCAATATTGAGTTGCCGGTCGGCAGGTGCTTGTTTTAAAATGTGATTCATCCCATCTACCACTACCAGTCTGGCTTTTGGTTGTCCTTTCTTCAGCAGGTTTGCATCATTGGTCGTTACCTGAATATCGGTGGTTCCCTGAATAATCAGAACAGGAATTTTCAGTTTGGCAATCTCCTTTTGCGGGTCGTATTTGAACCACGAAATCATGTATGGCTGAACCGATGAACGTAAAATGGAATTAAGTTCCGGTGGTGTATTGTCAACGGTTTTTCCCTTTACTAATTCATCAAGAATCCCATTTATCTGAATTGCCATTGAAGGGGGCTGATTCCTTAATTGCTCCCTTAGAATTTTGTCGGCCCGTTGTCCGGTCCCGGCAAGAGAAACGAATTTAGTTACCTGATTATCCTGTGAGGCCATAATTCCGATCAGGGATCCTTCACTGTGTCCAATCACAATGACCTTATTGAATTTCAATTCATTCTTTAGATACAATACCCATCCCTTAACATCATTGATGTAATTTTCAAACCGAAGATCGGTCTCTTTAAGACCCGCTTCACGGCTCATAGCTATCCCCCGTTTATCATACCTGAGGGAGGCTATCCCATTTTTTTTCAACTCTATGGCTAATAACTTTAATGAGTTGTTAACCATTCCCATTCCATTTCCATCCCTGTCGGTGGGGCCGGAACCTGCAATAATAAGTGCGACTGTTTTCTGGGCATTTGACTGTGGGACCATTAATGACCCTTCAATATTTCCGGTCGCAGTCTTTAAGCTCACTGTTTTCTCGGCCTGTCCGTAAAGATTCGTTAGCGAGATGATCAGTGAAATTGAAATAATCAGAATAATTTTCATTTTAATTTATTTTTTCTCAATTTGTTGGTATATAAAATAGGAATAAACGATAGGAGCAACGATAATTACAAGTAGGATAGGGATAAGTACGAAAAATGTATCTTTAATTAACAAGGTCCCTGCAATACCTGTTATCCCTCCCCAAAACCAGAGCTTTCCTGCCATTTTATGAGTTCTGGTCCAAACCTCATCGCTGTTGAGGGTCCATGGTACCTTGATACCGACAAAATAATTCGGTCGGATGGTACCCATATAATTTCCGATCAGAGTAAACAGCAGAAATGGCAAAATTGGCAAGAATAACCACAACTTTTCAGTACCATGCAATTGATTATAGGTAATTACCGAATCCAGTACCCCAAAGAATAAACCCAAAATTAACCGGAGTTTAAAATAGGTATCGCTGAATATTTCGTAATTATTTTTCCGTGGATCAATATATGGGAGTACAAGCATTAACAGATAAATCCCCAGTGGCAGGAAAATATAGGTCATTTTCGATCCGTAGCCATTGGGTTCTCCGTTTAATTCGAAATGGATTGGCATTTGATCAGGAAGCGCACTCCAGTTTATCAGCAGGTAAATCACCGGAAGTGCTGCGAGAAGAAATAGAAAAAGCTCTTTAAGAATTGTGTGATTTTTCATGGGTCTTATCATTTTATTTAAATTGCATCATCCATTTTACGATCTCATCGAACACGGTTGTGTTTATCGAATATTTCTGAAATTGTCCCACCCTCATACAAACAACCAATCCGGCCTGCTTTAAAAGATCCAGATGATGTGAGATGCTTGGTTTTGTCATATCAAACCGGCCGGCTATTTCCCCCGCGGTGAGATCTCCCTTGTTTAGCAACTCCAGGATTTCGCGTCGTGTGGGATCATTTAAAGCTTTAAAGAAAGTTTTCACCGGTTTTAATTGAATAATTAGACAAATATCTAACTAATTTTTTAAATTTCAAAACTTAAATTCATCACCTTAGGTTCCCGGCTATTCGATTACCCGGATATTTTATGTATATTTGAATCAAGTAAGCCTAAGCCATATTTGTAGGATAGGAGTTGCGATATGTTTAATATTAAAAGATGGAATTAACACGAGATCCGCGACTTGCAGTACTATTTGATGCCGATAATGTCCCTTACTCGAATGTCAGAGGGATGCTTGCTGAAATCGCTAAATACGGCACACCCACCTTTAAGCGAATTTATGGTGACTGGACCAAGCCGACAGTGGCAGGCTGGAAAACCGTTCTCCTTGAAAACGGCATTACACCGATTCAGCAATACAGCTACACCACGGGGAAGAATGCTACCGATTCGGCAATGATCATCGATGCAATGGATATTCTTTATACCGGTAGGGTAGACGGTTTTTGCATTGTCTCAAGCGACAGCGATTTTACCCGGTTGGCTACCCGATTACGCGAGGCGGGGATGAAAGTTTATGGGATTGGGGAGAAAAAAACACCAATACCGTTTATTGCTGCCTGTGATAAATTCATATACCTTGAAATTCTTAAACCTGTTGAGTCTGTTGCTAAACAGATTACCACTTCAAAGGTCAAATCCAAAACCCGGGCCAAGAGTAAAGAACCCTTACAAACACCGGCAGTAAATCCAATTGAGGTAGCAAATAAAGGGCTTTCAAAAGTCATTTCAGATAGTATTAATGACCTCGCTGATGAAAATGGATGGGCGTTTTTAGGTGATCTGGGAAATCTGATTCTGAAAAAACAACCCGATTTTGATCCGCGAAATTATGGGTTTAAAAAACTGGTTCCCCTGATAAAAAGCTTCGATCAGTTTGAAATCGATGAACGGGAGACGGGTAAAAAGAATACAACGTTGGTTTTTGTCAGAACAAAATAAAAATCAAGAAAAACTATTTTTATATTTGTTGGCTCATATTTGTACCTCATTTTCGTAATGAAAAAAGTAAAATTAAATATTCTTGGGTTGTCATACAGCCAGACACAGACTGGGGCTTATGCCCTGGTTCTTTCAGAGGCTGATGGCAACAGAAGAATTCCGATTATTATTGGAGCTGTTGAAGCTCAGGCAATTGCAATTCAGCTTGAAGGACTCAAACCTCCACGCCCCTTAACTCATGATCTGTTCCTGAATGTCGCCTTAGCCTTTGATATTGAGATTGCAGAGGTTTTTATCCATAAACTGGAGGAGGGGATTTTTTATGCCGAGATTGTATGCGTACAGAATACAAACCGGATCAGGGTTGATTCACGGACCTCTGATGCAATAGCTTTGGCCCTTCGCTTCGAATGCCCGATCTTCACCACGGAGGAGATCATCGAAAAAGCTGGAATTATCATGGAGTTCGATGAAAATGGGGAGGTCAATGATGAAAATGAGGATTCGGAAATGTTTAAAAAACCATCCTCCAATGCTATCGATTACTCTGAATGTTCGGCAGATGAACTCGATGAATTACTCGATACCGCGATAACCGACGAAGACTATGAAAAAGCTTCTGAAATCAGGGACGAGATTAACAAACGAAAGTCCTGAAATGAAGCAATATCACGATCTTTTATCCCATGTCCTTAATCATGGAAGACCCCGGGAGGATAGAACCGGCACCGGAACCCGCAGTGTTTTTGGCTACCAGATGCGTTTTAACCTGGAGGAAGGATTCCCGGTGGTAACAACCAAGAAACTACATCTGAAATCTATTATACACGAACTTCTCTGGTTTCTGGCCGGAGATACCAACGTGAAATATCTTCAGGATAACGGAGTTCGGATCTGGAACGAATGGGCCGACCAAAACGGTAACCTTGGTCATATCTATGGATACCAATGGCGTTCGTGGCCTACACCCGAAGGTCAGGCCGTTGATCAGATCTCAAAACTTATAAACGATATTAAAAACGACCCCCTTTCCCGGAGATTAATTGTGAGCGCCTGGAACGTGGGAGAGCTTGACAAAATGAATCTTCCACCCTGCCATTTACTGTTTCAGTTTTATGTCAATGAAGGAAAACTCTCCTGCCAGCTTTACCAGCGGAGTGCCGATATTTTTCTCGGAGTACCGTTCAATATCGCCTCTTATGCCTTGCTAACCATGATGGTAGCCCAGGTAACCGGCTTGAAACCGGGAGACTTTGTCCACACCTTCGGCGATGCACATATTTACAATAATCATCTGGAACAGGTAAACCTTCAACTCTCCCGAACTCCGTTTCCTTTACCACAATTAAAGATCAATCCGGAAGTAAATTCGATCTTTGATTTTAAATATGATGATTTTGAGTTGGTCAATTACCAGTCACATCCGCATATCAAGGGGGAAGTATCAGTATAGTTAGGCAATTCGACAATTTAAAAATAAATAATATACAGCCTGGTTATCTGCTTTTGTTGTTTAATTTAATTTTATCCGTCATCCTATGATCCATCCCAATATCGCCATAATCGTTGCCATTGCACAGAACTTTGCAATCGGAAAAAATAACGACCTGTTATTTCATCTCCCCAACGACCTGAAACGTTTCAAGAAAATCACCTCGGGACATGCCGTGATCATGGGAAAGAGAACGCTATTCTCACTCCCAAACGGACCGCTTCCCAATCGCAGGAATATCATAATTACCGATATTGCGGGCGAAACCTTTGACGGTTGCGAAACGGTTTATTCCATTAACGAGGCAGTGGAGGCAGTAGCCAATGAGCAGGAGGCATTTGTAATCGGGGGAGGGATGATCTATCGTCAGTTTTATCCCATCGCCGGAAAGCTCTATCTGACCATGGCACACAAGGATTTTGATGCCGACACCTTCTTTCCTGAGGTTAATTTTGACGAATGGCAGGTGATCGCCCGTGAAGATTTGTTCGATGAAAAAAATAATTTCGACTATTCCAATATCGATCTGGTCAGGGCATAAATTATTTTATAGTGTGAATTCAGAAGCAAGTTTAAAATAGGACATTTATTCTTGATGCTTACCTAATCGATTACAATCCTTTTTCGCATGAAAAGTAGTTTTTTTCGTCAAAAACGGATTTGCGCCAGGTCTAAATTCCTGCTTCATGGTTTCCTTGGCATGTTACTTCTTTGTGGATTCTCTGTTTCAATGAAAACCGATGATTTAAAGGCGGAGGATGATGCAAATATCCCACGTGAAAAAATCTACCTCCATATCGACCGGAATCTCTATAATTCCGGCGAAGATATCTGGTTTAAGGTTTTTCTTGTTGATGCAAATACAAACAAGCCCACTGCGCAAAGCAAGGTCGTTTATGTTGAACTGATAAATCCGGCCGGCAAAATAACATCCACGAAAATTATCAAAATTGCCGAGGGGGGAGGAGCCGGGGATTTTAAACTTCCTTTCAATTTAATCCATGGAGCCTATACCGTCAGAGCCTACACAAACTATATGCGGAATTTTGACGAGGTATGGTTTTTTAGCAAGATATTATCAATTAGTTCGTTACAGGATGGGGATGCAAGCCAGGTTAAATTTGCAAAAAATCAAGTGTCCAACCCACTATCCATTAATAAACCCGATTTGCAGTTTTTTCCCGAAGGTGGTAATATGGTTTATGAGCTGGTAAACCACATTGGATTCAATGCTATCGGGGCTGACGGAAAGGGAATCGATATTTCGGGAACCATTATTGACAACAGTGGTGAACAGGTGATGGAATTCAAAACATTGAAGTTTGGAATGGGGGAGTTGAAATTTGTACCTCAAAGGGATAAAAGTTACAAGGCAGATATAATTTATAACGGTGAGCAATACACCTATAATCTTCCTGCTCCGTTATCCAGGGGAGTGGTAATGGAAATAATTGAACAAAAAGATTTCTATGTAGGAATTATCCGATCCACCTTGCCCAACGGTGTCCGTGATTTCAAATTCATTGGAAGGCAAAAGAACCGGATTTTCGGGAGTTCCCAGATTTCAAATAGTCAAGAGGGGGCAAAAATTACAATTCCCAAGAATATGCTGGAGGAGGGAATCGCTCAGTTTACCCTTTTTGATAACGAAGAAAAACCATTGTGCGAAAGGTTGGTTTTTGTTGAACCGGGCAATGATTTGCCGGGCGTGGTAATCGCGAATGCTAAGCAAGAATACCGACAACGGGAGTTGGTAGAACTTGAATTATCAATGGATACTACAAGATTCAAAAATGTCACTGCCTCAGTTTCTGTCACCGGGATTTCGGGTTTGGATTCCGGTATTTATGCGATGGATATCCGGTCGTACCTGTTGTTGAGCTCTGATTTACAGGGTGAAGTTGAACATCCAGGCTACTACTTCCATTCAGATGACCCTTTCAGAAAAAATAACCTGGACCTTTTAATGATGACACAGGGTTGGAGACAATTCATTTTGGAGGATTCATTGCACCAAAATTTTGACAAACAGAAATTTGCAATTGAGCAAGGGATAACCATCGGTGGAAGTGTTAGTCTGTTTAGCGCCACTGGTCGACCCGCCAAAGCAGAGGTTTCATTAACCTATTCAAATGAAAAAGAGCTGGTTTATAATCAGACCCAAACAGATAATGCTGGCCATTTTTTATTTGAAGGATTTGATTTTCAGGACAGCACATCAGTAATTATTCAGGCAAAAAAGATAACAAAAGGGAACGATGAACCCATAAAAAATCCGAATGGAAATTTTTACATCACCATGGATTCTATAACTTCACCCGGAGTGAAAATTAACAGGACCCGCACCTATCAATCTGAAGAAATTATTAAGGAACGTTATCCTGAAAATAACTTGCCATCAGATAAAATTGATTCCATTCTCCCTGGTCAGCAGCGCCATATTCAACTTCCTGAGGTCACTGTTGAAGCGAAGAAGGGAGAAAGAATAGCTAAAAAGCGTTCCATGTATTTCGAATCTTCCCAATCAGTGGATTTTAAAGAGGTGCGTAACGGAACTGCTGCCCAAAATATTCTGGAGGCCTTGGAAGGAAGAGTGGCAGGAATGGAGATTAACGGTGAAGAGATTAGTCTGGGAGGGAATAACTCGGTTCAAAATGGAGGTGATCCCTTATTTCTCCTCGACGGAATGCCGGTTTCCAAAGGTGCTATCCTTTCAATTCCGGTGAACCAGGTCGATTTTGTAGATGTGTTAAAAAGATCCCGGGCGACTATATTTGGACCCTCCGGTTCACATGGGGTTATCGCCGTTTACACCTTAACTGCTGCCGATAATCTGGCAAATAGAGCGATTAATGATGATAAATGCATTCTTCATTTTATCCATCCGGGTTATAGTTTCGCAAGAAAGTTTTATGAACCGGTTTATACCTCTGATACACCTCATCAAGACAAACCGGATCACCGTGCCACAATATACTGGAATCCTGAAGTGAAAATGACAGGTCAAGGTAAAGCTAAAATTTCTTTTTATACCACTGACTTAATCGGAACCTATAACGTTCATCTTGAAGGTGTAACATCAGATGGAATCCCGGTTAATTCAGAGACCTTTTTTGACGTAAAATAACTGATTCCAAAATATTTTGGTGCCAATTTCGTGCTTTGGTGGCGATTTTTTTTTTATCAACTTAATCGGTTAATCCGATGTAAGACATCTTTTTTTTATTCCAAAGTCCATTTTGAAAACACTCATTGATGTGAATAAGACAATTAAATTATCTTAATCTTAATAATCAGGGAAGTAGGTTTTTTTCTCCTAAAATCAGCTCTTCCTCATCAATAGCCAGGTCATCTGCTTTGTGGTTATATTTGAAAACGAGCGGAAAAATCAGACCCAGTAGCAGCGCATATCCTGCAAAGACAAACCAGATGCTCCGCCAATCTTTTATCCCATCATGCGTGAAAAAGTCAATAACCTTTCCGCTGGTAACCCCTCCAATAAACGCCCCGATTCCATTAGTCATAATACTGTATACCCCCTGCGCGCTAGCCCGGATACCCGGTTCGGTCTCCATTTCCACAAAAAGGGAGCCTGAAATAAGGAAGAAATCAAACGCAATGCCATAGATGATCATTGAAAGAATCAACAGAAACAGACCCTCTGCGGGATTTCCCAAACCGAAAAGGCCAAAGCGGGCTACCCAGGCAAAAATGCTGATCATCATCACTTTTTTTATCCCATAGCGATGAAGAAAAAATGGAATCGCAAGAATAAACAGCACTTCCGATATTTGGGAGACTGACATCAATAATCCGGGATGAAGAACCGCAAAGGAGTGTGAATAACCCGGTGTGAAATCGTGTAAAAACGATTGCCCGAAAGTATTGGTAATTTGTAAGGCCGCTCCTAAAAGCATCGCAAAAATAAAAAATACAGCCATTTTTCTTTTACGGAATAAGACAAACGCGTCGAATCCCATTGCCGAAAGCAGGGATCTTTTTTTTATTGATTTGATAGGTGGGCATGAGGGCATCGAAAAAGCATAAATGGCCAAAATCAGCGAGGCTGCCGATCCAATCCTAAGTTGCATCCCATTAAGCCCCAATCCGCTAAGGTCGACAACCCACATGGCACAGATAAATCCAATGGTACCCCAGACACGAATTGCCGGGTAATCTTTAACGATAATAAATCCCTTCTTTTCGAGAATATGATACGATACACTGGAACTCAATGCTATTGTTGGCATATACACCATAGCATTGAAAAGCATGATCAGGTACATCCGGTCCGGATCGGTAATTGTTGAGGCCCAAAACAGCAGGCCTGCCCCTAACAGATGACATAAACCGAGTAACCGCTCTGCATTAACCCATCGATCAGCTACAATACCTAACAATCCGGGCATAAACAACGAGGCAATCCCCATGGTGGCGAAAATACTCCCAATCTGCCCCCCCGTAAAGTGGAGGGTATTTCCCATATAACTACCCAGCGATATCAGCCATGAACCCCAGATAAAATACTGGAGGAAGTTCATCACCGTAAGACGATACTTTATCCCCATAGACAATTGAATCCGATACTAATTTTTAAATGCAAACCTTCGCTGTTTTAGGTTATTATATCAATCGTCCAGAGCCAGCATCTTCCCCAGGTTCTCAAACCGTGAATGATAATCATCGATCGAACATTGCATCACCTCGTAGGCTTCAGCCTTACCGTAAACATGGGTAATGACCGAATTCTTCTCCTCGCCGGGTAAGTCTTTATAGGTAAGGAAGTAATGGCGCAGCCGGGTGATGATCGTATCGGGAACATCTTCAAGGTCTTTAAAATGGCCATATACAAAATCGTTATTCAGAACCGCGATTATCTTATCATCTGCCTCGTTCCCATCGATCATTCGAAATCCGCCGATAGGACGTGCCGTAACCAGCACATCACCATGTGCAATATTTTTTTCGGTAAGGACAACAATATCCAACGGGTCACCATCCCCCTTTACACCTGTGAGGCCGGTTTTGTCCATGCAGTATTTTCCAACTTTCTTCCCGCAATAGGTCTGGGGAATAAATCCATAGAGTGCAGGAACCACGTTTGAGAATTGCTGTGGCCGGTCGATTTTTAGATAGCCGGTGTCTTTATCCACTTCATATTTAACAGTATCTGTAGGAACAACCTCGATGAAGGCTGTGACCTTTTCGGGAACATGATCACCGATGTGAACCCCATGCCAGGGGTGCGATTTATACCTTAAACCCATTAGCCTGCCAATGGGATCTGAAAATTTATCTGCCATAACCAATGTTTATTAGATAAACCAAAGTAAGTTAAATTTTTTATGGTTTTACCATCGGTCATGAAAATAGTTATACTGGCCCGCCTCTCTTTACTGGTCTTCAGGATTGGAAAGCTTTTCCCAATGAGGCGATATTTCAAAGGCGATTCCTTCGTATTGGTAATAGCATGGATGAATAGCATGATATTAATCATATAAAATAATATATAATTACTGGTAACAAATGTATCATATAAACTATTAAATTATAAATTGTTAAAATATTATTTTAAATTTACATATTATAAATCCTGATTATATAAAATTATTTTTTTGTAAAAAGTACCTGTTTTCCTAAATGAAATTGTAAATTATCGGAATATAAAATATGAATCCTAAACCTAAATTTAACCAGAATGAAAAAAATTATTGCCTTTGTTATGTGGGGTCTTATGACCTTTTCGACCGGAGCTACCGCGCAGATCAAAATTGACAATACCGGAAAAGTTGGAATTAATAATACGAGTCCTACGTATTGGCTTGATGTAGCAGGAAATTTTCGTTTTCTGCAAACCGGCTATGAGGTAATTTTCACCTTGGGTAATTTGTATCCCAGTACCGGATCAATCAGCCTGGGAAAATATAACAGATACTGGAATGAGCTATATGTCGATTATCCATACTTTACATACTCACCTACAATCATGTCGGATGCGAATTTTAAAAACAATGTTAAAGATATATCTTCTGTATCCTCAAAACTTATTTCATTACGTCCGGTAACTTACAAATTGGACCTTAATAAACTTCAGTCAAATGGTATCGGACAAAAATCCAGTGACAACCCTGATCAGTATGGATTTTTGGCTCAAGAAATACAAACGATCTTTCCTGAATTAGTGACTACCCGCCAAGACAGCACTTTGGGAGTACGATATACCGAACTAATTCCAATTTTAGTTAAAGCGTATCAGGAGCAACAAGCTGAAATAGAATCCTTAAAGGCACGGATCACCAAACTGGAATCTAAGTAGAAAATTATTTCTTGTTCTTAGTGTGAAGACATTAAGGATTTTTATGTATTTCAGACTTAGACGACCTTAACTAAAAGTATCCCCAAAGGTAATTCTTCAAAATTATTTGGATATATCGTAGTGTCATCATATCAACAGATTAAGGAAAATTTTTAGCAGCAAATTGTATTCTTCTTTCGCTATTACCATGTTTTAATTTTGATTAAAAACATCACAAATGAGATCTAATCAACATATACTTACTATACTTTTTTTCTTCGTACTCATCGGTACACTTTCTGTCAACGCACAAACCAATCTCACGTTTGGATATGATGCTTCGGGGAACCGTCTTACCAGAACAATAACGTTAAAGAGTGCCTCGATCTCTAAGGATTCCATTGAAATTAAAAAAACGATAACCCCTTTAGACGATCAAATAGGACCACATCAAATAAAGATATATCCCAACCCGACCAAAGGTCATTTGAAAATAGAAATACCAAATTTGGGAGATATTGCTGCAAATCTTATGATTTATTCCATTGGGGGAGCATTAATTCAGCAGGTCAGACTGGAGGGTGAATATGCAGAGATTGACCTTGGTAGTCAACCGACAGGCATCTATCTTCTTCGAATCTCAATTGGAGACAAAACTTCTGTTTGGAAAATCATCAGGAATTAGACCTAACTAAAATGAAAATAAAATACATTTTCCCCATTTTTCTATTCTTGCTTTGGGGACAAACTATTTTAGGGCAAGTATATGACCTAAGTTTATCTACAGCTGAATCGGGAACGCAACTGCATCAGGCACACAATAGTATCACCTTGTTAAAAGGTTACTCGTATACGCCAGGCGGAGGCACGATGACTGCTGAAATCGTGAGCCCTGTGGTTGGTGGAAGTACTGATTATACGTATAATAACCTTATTGATCCGGCATCACGAACTATTAACACTTCCTATCTGGTAGGTGCTACTCAAGGTGGTTTCAATGTTAATGCATTAGGTGGAGCAACATATTCCATACCTATTGATGTGTTACCTGGTGTAAACGGACTTGCACCTTCACTTTCACTGGTTTATTCCAGCAATTCCGGAGCAGGGGTTGCTGGATGGGGATGGTCAATCGGTGGGATCTCCGCTATTAGTCGTTCCCCTAAGACATTTTATAATGAATATGCGACGACTGCTGTTGATCTTACTGCAAATGATCGCTTTTCCCTGGATGGTCAACGATTAGTACTAACCTCTGGAACATATGGTTCCGATCTGGCTACCTATCAGACAGATATAGATGTATTTACACGGGTTCAATCGCAAGGCGTCAACGGAGCTGGACCACAAAAGTTCATGTCGCAAACTAAATCCGGGTTGAAAAATCTTTATGGTGCTACTAACGAAGGATGCCAGGTAATAGAAGGCTTATCCGGAGTACTTAACTGGTACCTTACACAATCCACCGACCTGTATGGGAACCAGATGAATTACGGTTATTTGGCAGATAAAAACATGGTTTATCCGGCTGAAATTTCCTATGGACCAAATAAGGTGGTTTTTAGTTACACATTACGCGATGATATCTCTGCGTCGTATGTCAAAGGGAAGAAGATACAGCAACGCTTGTTACTGAATAAGATCACTGTTAGTTATAACGGAATTATCGTAAAAACCTACGACCTTAAATATAATTACATTAGTGTTTGTGCCAACAACTATGCTGAACTTAGTGAGGTAATTGAAAGTGGGACAGGCGGTGGCAGATTGAATTCAACGGCATTCAGTTATCAGAATCCGTCAAATGTTGCCATGGCTCAATCAATGTATAATACTACAAATAATTATGTATCTGGCTTGTCACGGATGTTTCCTGGAGATTTCAATGGAGATGGGAAAGCTGATTTTCTATGCTTGCCTGAGCCTACAAAAGGGGCAACCTGGACTGGAATGAAAATTTGTTATAGTGACGGAAACGATAATTTCTCATCAACCTTATCTCTTTCGACGACCATAGATTTAACTAAAATGCAAGATATTCAGGCCATGGATATAAACGGGGATGGGCGTGATGATATTTTGTATGAGCTTGTAACTTCGGGCGTTTCAAATTTTTACTATATCTTAAATAATGTAACTTCCTTTGGTTCTCCTGTCCTTTTTGCCACTTTGGGAAATGGAGCATCTACAGGCATGGCAGGGAAAGATAGACGAAAAAATAAAAAACAAGGGAATGATAATCAAATTACATCTGCCGATTACGATGGTGACGGAATAAATGATGTCTTTATAAATGCCCCAAACGGTTTATGGGGCATTTATTCTTTTTCTAATTCATTGGGGCAACTACTTACAACGATGGGAGTGCGAGCATCAGGGAATATTGGTACGCTAACAAGTCAGACCTTAAACGGGGATTTTAACGGAGATGGGAAAGCTGATATTTGGAGTATTGAGAGTTCGGGAACAAACATATATACATTTACCGGTACTACTCTTAGTTTGCTTTATACTGCTACCTGGCCTTCAATCGGCCATAATTTCAATCTGGGTGATTTTAATGGTGATGGGAAAGTTGATGTCTTTCTCTATGGAAATAAAAGCGGAAGTACGCAAATTGATTGGGTAAATTGGCAAATACAACTTTCAACAGGTAATGGTTTTGAAAAAATTGATATCCCCCAAAAGAAAATTAATCTTAAAGATGATTATATCAGGCTTGGTGATTTTAATGGAGATGGAAGTACTGACCTCATGGTTACTTCGTTGAACCAAAGTTGGGTTGGCACCTATTTTTACATTACTCAAAATAAGGGAACGGATTTTTGTACCAGCACGCTTCCCGGATATCCAATCGATTCGCATAATTATTACCTTGCTGATTTTAATGGTGATGGCCGGACCGACTTTATTTGTACCGATGGCCTTTCGCCGTGGTGGACAGGTTATCAGGTATATAAGTCGCCAGGAAATACAGTGCCATTACTTGAGAAAGTAGGAAATGGTCTTAACCAGTTAACTACCATTGCCTACACAAAACTATCACAAGCCCCTACATCAGTCTATCAATTAGGGACCGCTTCAGTTTTCCCGGTAATCAATTTTCAAGGACCTTTACCTGTTGTAAGTTCGATAACAGTAGGTAACGGAATTAATGGTACTAATTCAGCTAACTACTATTATGAGGGAGCCAAAATACAACGGCAGGGGAAGGGATTTTTAGGTTATTCCAAAATAGTAGTCAAGGATCTTACAGCCGGCATACAGACCGAAACTCAATCGGGCTATAATAGCTTGTATTTCTATCCCCAGATAAATACGATAATCAAAAGTGTTATCTCCCCTGCATCGGCAATTGAAACAACCACAAACACATGGAGCCAATCAGTATTGGATGCACCAACAAAACGTATTTTCCCTTACATACAATCTTCCTCCCAGACAAACGCTTTAACAGGCTACACAATTACTAATTCAGTATCTGCAGTTGATAGTTATGGTAATTATATTAATACAAGTAAAAATTACGGGAATGGGATTACTGAGTCTATAGGGACTTCGTATACAAATACAATCAACTCGACTGACTGGAAACCAGGTCGGGTAGATAATTCAACAGTCACCTATGCCAAAAGCGGAGAAACATCAGTTAACCATGCAGTTAGGTATACGTATTCAACGGATGGAATAATGAGGCCTGATCTGATTTATTACAATGAAGGAACTTCGTTGGAATATTCAAAAAACCATGATTACGATAGCAAGGGAAATCTTACCCAATTAGCCATTAACGGAACAAGTATAGGCGCCAGTCATACAAATTACACCTATGATACTGATGGTATCAGGGTATTAACAGTTACGGATGCCCTGGGACATGTTACAACCAATACCTACGATACAAATGGAAGACTCGCCACCCAAAAGGATTATCTAAATAATACCAATACCTACCAGTACGATGCACTGGCACGGCAAACCATGGTTTCAAATACCAATGGCAGCCAAACGACAATGGCTTATGTATGGACAGGTAGTACAATTCCTGCCTTAGGGGTTTATGGAATGACTCAAACCGGGAATGACGGTTCAACCTCAACCATTTGGTACGACAAATTGCAACGGGCCATAAGGGCTGTTAAAATTGGATTTGGGGGTGCCTACATCTATACTGACACTGAATATAATGCCAAAGGACAAGTTTATCGCGTGTCGGTCCCTTATTTTGCAGGAGGATTAAGTTGGGCTGAAACCTATGCTTATGATAACTTTGGGCGTACGACAGGTATTACTCGTAATACCGGAAGAAACACGACATATTCATTTTCTGGGGCAACAACAACCGAAACAACTGCCAGTAAAGCATTCTCAAAAACGTTTGGACCTGATGGGACACTCTCCTCTGCTACCGATAATGGGGGGACTATTTCGTATAACTATTTCCCCGATGGAAAAGTAAAAAACATTACCGCTCCTGGAAGTGTAGTGACAACCATGCAATATACTGATGCTGCACGAAATCAGACCCAATTGGTTGATCCAAGCGCTGGCACTATCGGATATACCTATAATTCGATGGGTAAATTAAAAACCCAGACTGATGCCCGTAGCAAGTTAACAACATATACCTACTTGCCGGATGGAAGAACTGATAACGTAGTTACCCCAGAAGGGACAACAACATACAGCTACAATACAAATAAGCAATTAACGGGTATTACAGGTCCCAATAGTGTAAGCCGTACTTATGGTTACGACACGAAGGGACGCGTCAATACAGTCAGCGAAATTATTTCAGGCGCCACTTTTACAACATCATTCACGTACGACACCTATGGCCGGTTAAGTACCCGCACCCATCCATCCGGAATCGTTGAAGCGATGGGATATAACACAAATGGATACCTGTCAACTATTTCGGCGGGGGGAGCAACACGATATACAATTACCGGTATGAATGCGCGGGAGCAGCTCACTGGAAGCACGTATGGGGCTACCCTCACTGCAACCTATGGATTCGACACTTATGGCTATCCTACGTCAACAGCAACCGGTACGGTTCAGGATTACCGTTATGCGTTTGATCCGGTTACGGGTAATCTGAATTCACGTCAGAATTTTAAGCGAAGTTTATCGGAGACTTTTATCTATGATAATCTTGAAAGATTGACTTCGGTTACCGGACCACAGAACCTCACGATGACTTATAATGCCAACGGGAATATAACCACTAAATCGGATATTGGAACTACTGCCTTTGGATATGGTACCGGAGCAGGTCCCTATGCGCTTACTTCTGTAACCTCCTCGACAACTGCCATCCCTGCTGTTGCACAAACCATCACTTACACCTCATTCGAAAGTGTGGCTACAATCGCCGAAGGAAACTACAT
>CANJNY010000125.1 GCA_947475715.1 Prolixibacteraceae bacterium | reverse complement strand
GAACGATGGCAGGAAGATTTATAATTCAAAATATAAATCGCTAATTGTTTACCCTACTTGTAGGCGATAACTGTATCGCCTGTCATAATTTTTGATCCACTCATTTTAAGAGGAGTTCCGGCAGGAAGTACAACCACTAATGAGGCTTCACTTGCAGGTAACCTAAGTTTGATATTCCCCATCTCCCCTTTGGCGAGGTATTTTCGCGAGATAATATCAAACAAATCGACGCTGACCGGAGAGGAATAAGTTACGGTTTTAACCTGATTATAGGGATTATAGTACAGATTTACCGGATATTTATTTTTAGCATAAAAGTCTGTGGCGTTACAGTCGAGTGCAAGAAGCCCCTCAACGTCGGTTTTATGAACAATAGCCCCAAAAACACCGACAATTGAAGTGCTGTATAAGCTGAACATCGACTCCCTTGGCTGTCCAGTAGTCCATTTGGGGCCGTCGCCTGTAGAAACCGGTGAAATTCCTATGAGTTCTTTCTTTCCATAATCATCTGACTTCCTCACTCCTTCATAACCGACAATTCCGTGTGTTACATCCTTTAAATCCGGAAGAAACTGGTGTGCATCATCAACCTGATCGGGATAGAATAACCGGGAGGCATTGACCACATTCAACATATACTTTCCAATACTCTTCGCATATTGAGGTTCATATTTTACCAGAGGCACCAAAGGCCACGCCATTGCCACGGAATTCATAAAGAATGCATACCCTCCGCCGTCAATGATGCTCCCCTGCAACCCATACACATCGTAATCGCCCCATTTTTCGGCAATCACTCCCCAGCCGGTGCGGCCCTCTTTGGATTGGCACCCGTCGAAAATCCAGTTGAGCAGTTTTGTCACATCATAACTCGTCCCCTGCTCGGCGTTTAATCTTGCAGCTGTGTATGCCCCAAACGGAAGCAATATTTCATAAAAGCGACTCTCCTTCTGGTTTAATAATGCTTTTGTTGCACTTATCGCACCTCGAAGGTATCGCTCATCCCCGAATTTCTGATACGCCGAATATAAAACCCATGCGTGACCACCGGCCACATCCTGCTGCAAGGGGATATTATTGCGCATCCCCTTCATTTTGGAATAATCAAAATAGGAATAGTCATAATTTCCATTCAAAACAGAATCAGCTTTAGCGAATTGATCTGCAATCGATCGTGTTATGAATGCCGTATTATCCACATTTGGAAAAAGAGCAGCAACCCCATAATAGAGGAGATTTGGATAGACATCATACCACCAGTCGCGGCCATAACCACCACCGGCCATAGCCACAGCCGGATTGGTGTTGTTCATCACGATATTCCATTTCGTGCCGCTGTTAAAATAATTCTGTGCCATCTTCACATAATTATGTCCCCCTTGATTGGTTTTATCGATCCCCATCAAGCCGGCACTTAAGAGTGAATTCAGAGAGGTAAGTGCCTCGTGAAACTCCCCGTTATTTTTCTTTGGCCCCTGACGTGCATCACCAATCACCGTATAAAGTCCATAGGTGACCTGATCGATGTTCCTGCGGGAGCTATCGAGCCAGATCAGCGGACCAAAAGCTGCCTGACTTTTAAAATCAAATGCCAGGCTGTCATACTGCCTGGTTTTTTTATCCCAGTCAATAATCTTCAAAGGCTGAGGAAGTTCAGGCATCTGACTAATCCGTGTTATTGCAGTCTGAGCCACAGGATATCCGGTCTGAGGCTGACAGGAACATAATCCTGCCGCAAGAGCTAATACACTAAATACCAGGGTTATATTTTTCATTTTTCTTTAGAATATGAATCTTTCACAATATTTTTTGCCAACGGAATGGAGAGCATTTGAAGTCCGGCAACAATGATCAGGGAGTAACGGAGCGCAAATGATTCCGATACATAAAATGCAAGAAATATAAATAATCCCAATCCGGCCACTCTTCCCGCATAAAGGCCAAACTCATGGTTCAGGATATAGGCATACTGATTCCGGTTTTCCCGTTTCGATACCACATCGATAACCTTCATCATGATCGGATAATAGGCCAGATCATGCAACGGCTGGAAAAACACCTTACATAAAACAAAGATCATAACCCCAATCATCGAAAGCTCTATTCCATTTACCAGTGTTCCGATCAAAAAGAGCAGAATGCCCATTCCGAAGATCAGAATCCGGTGTTTGGGTTTTGCAAATCTACCCAAAACATAGATCAGTATGGCTGTTAAACCACCGCTGATACTTTGAATCAGTCCCAGAGAACCCTCTTTGCCGACATATTTCATGATAAGCATGGCAGGAGCGGTAACCAAAAATCCCTGAACAAGTCCTTTGAGGATCGCCAATAATATCTGTTTGTTCCATAACCTGTCGAACCGAAAATAGAGAAAATCCTTTTGAACCGGGTTGACAAATTTTCCACGGGCCAATGAAAAGCAGGCCAGAATGGTTAGAACAAAAACAATGAGGGTGACCAACCGATACCCCTGATAAACATCGAAAACAATTCCAAAAATCTGCTTTCCGTCAATGGAGGCAAGCAAAGCACCAATTGCAAGGGGAATAGTGATATTAGCGATTGTAAAGAAAAATGATTCGAGCCCGAAAAAATAATTGCGGTTCTCATCCTGAGTTGTGTTAAGTGCCATCAGGTAGCGGTTAGTCCAAAAGAATCCTGATGCAGCACCGATCAGTGTGCCTGAGACAATCAACCCCACAAGGGTGATCTCTTTAACAAACATCATCCCCACCATTGATAAGCCACTTAACAGAATGCCAAAACTATAAAGGTGTGCGACTTTAAAACTTTTGAGCAGAAACCCGTTAGTCAATGATGTAATAATAATTCCCGAATACATTGCAACCTGAAAAATAGCCACATAGCTCGTATCTGCAAAATAGCGCATGATGTAAGCTGCCATAAAAATTTCGACTACCGGCAACACCAGCGCATAGAGCATATTGGTAATTAGCAGTACACGCATATTGTGTGGCATCGAGAGAAAGAATCGGAATTCCGAGGTTAGTTTTGATAACATTTTGAATTAATTTAATTTGTACTTGTCCAAAGCTGCTTTAACGGATGGGTAGATACTTACCCGTTGCATCGTCAGAAGGGCTTCAATGGTAGATTCAGCACCTGAGTTATTATTGATACTGTTTCCCTGATTGATAGCATCATAGCAGCGTCCGGTACTTATTGAAAACATTTTTGTCGAGGCCGAATTTTTTCCAAGAAACCACGCAGCCAGATGACCTGCGAGATCGGAGTACTTTTCATCTTTAGTAATGATATAGGCTTCTATCGCGGCAAAAACCATCGGGCGAATCCCATAGGCAATCTGTTCATACGATTTTGTATTTTCGGCGGCATATTCCTTATTGATAAAGGTGACATCAAAAGAATTTTTATACCCGTTATTTAAAATCCAGGGATAAAAATTATTCACCTCGGCCATCGCACTGGTTGTATATTTAGAGTCGTTTAGGAAGGATCCCGTTTCAAAAAGTGCAGTAGCCTGATCGTTACCGTAAGCATGCCAGGTATTTCCGGAACTTAAAAAGCAGGAATAGGGGAAATGAGAACCATCCCCAGGTTGCATCAGCATAATCCCGTCTGCCAGTTTTTGGATGTATGTCCGAATCACCATGTCGCCAGTTGCCTGGCAATACGGGATTAGTCCCAGGATTAACGTTGCCGCCTGATCGGCCCCCTCGGGCAGCCATTGTGGAACCTTAACCCCACTTATTGAAATGGTATCGTTGGGAAGGTTAACCAAATTGTCTTTGATGGCATTAATTAGTTTGGTTACCACTCCGTTCACCTGATTGGCAAGGGGTGCATTTTTAACCTGGATAACCGGAACCGCTTCGGTAAGTGTCTGTAATGCCCGCCACGACCACCATTTAGGCTGATTAATACTTGTGACTCCACTCTTGTTTATCGCATTTCCTGCCTGTAGAAAATTATAGAAATAACCATTATCCGATTGCATATTGATCAGAAACCGAAGTAAGCCATAGAGCTTTTTCTGAACTAAGGTATCAGACTGAAAAGCACTGCTTCTCAAATAAAACAGCGCTTCACGCGCTACATCATCCACACAGGTAAACCCTTCTCCACCGGCAGGCGTAGGAGTATAATTGGGTGCATCTGCATAAATATAAATTCCTTCTCCCTTCTCTCCGTTTGGAAAAACAACCGAAACAGCCAGTTTTTCCAGGTGAGCGGTATTTAAAATCGAGCTAACAATCACCGGTGGTTGAATAACCGGAACTACCGGAATTACCGGAGGAATTACACTGTGACTTTGCTTCGTGCAGGCTAATGACAATAAACAGATCAGGCAACTGATGAAAGTTGTCTGCAGAATACTTAGTTCTCTTTGCATTTAAATCTAATAGTACCTATTTGGGAGATTTATCTGAGCATGCGTATTATAAATGGCAGTTTTAATTTAGGATCACCGTAATATAGCCTGATTAAAAGTGAAGAATTTAATCGCTGAGCATGTCAGGTGGAAACCACACAGAACCGCAGAGAATTATATCTTAAATAATAGCTCTGCGGAACTTTGCGACTTCTTTGCGTAACTCTGCGTTTAAATCAGGGTGTCTAAAAAGCGTAAAATAAATTACTCTCTTTTGCCTGATTTAGTACCCGGCATTCTGGGTTATACTTCCGCCTGATTTATCGATCTCACCTTGCGGGATGGGATAGATATAATTTTTATCCTGAAAGTTTTTTCCTAAACCGCCCAGAACGGTTTTAGCTATACTCCAACGCTTCAGATCATTGAATCGTTGAGATTCGAAACCAAGTTCCACCCGTCGTTCCTGGATTAACCAATCTTTAATCTGAGCTTTATCCGTAGAGGCAATATTTCTGTCAGGTAATGTGCCAGCCGGAGCATAGGTATTATCCGTGGTTACGGTTAGTCTTGCACGTTGGCGTATGCTATTAATCAGAGCAATAGCCTGAGCATTAGCGCCCGTTTCAAGCAATGCTTCAGCTTTCCAAAGTACCACATCGGCCCAGCGGATATAAATTTTATTGCTTGGGGCATCATCATTTCCTTTGTTATGGTCGTTCAATTCGCCAAATAATTTGTAAACATTCTGTTTTGAAACATCAACGGTGTATCCTAATCGGGGATCATTAGCTTCGAAAGCATTAATAAAATTTGTGGTAGGTGCTATGAAACCCCAACCTGCCAGAGCGCAAAGGCCATTTCCGGTTCTGGGTGTTGTCAGCGACTCATGATCATACGAAAGAATAACTTCATTTTCGGAATATTCTTTTGCCACACTAAAATTGTCAAAATAGTTTTCATTCAAACTGTAGTAATTCAACCCTTCCAGGGCATTTACAATGCTGACAACATCGCTCCATTTTTGATTATAAAGGGCAACCTTTGCCTGCATAGCCAGAATTGCTCCCTGCGAAACTCTCCATTTTTCGGTCGAACTTGAATATTTACCGGCTGGAATTAAACTTTTGGCAAGGTCAAGATCTTTACTGATCTGAATGTAGACATTGGCTTTTGTTTCTCTTTTTGCAACACTGTATGCATCTGCAAAGCTTTTCAATGGTGCGAGAAGTAATGGAACATCCCCGTACAAATTCACCAAATCGAAATAGTAAAAAGCTCTTAGGAAATAAATCTGTCCTAACATATATTTCTTCGTTGCATCATCAATTCCCAGACTTGCTGTAAGCTTATCATCCGTGAGATAGCCAATCGCAATATTAGACCTTGAAACACCGTCGAAATCGTAACTCCACTGACCATTAATTCCCGGATTTGATGCGGTGAAACTATAATCTCCAAACTGATCCATCCAGGCCTGATCACCATCCGGATTCCACTTTTTCTGCATATCACCCGAGGCAATATCCTGCAAAATAAAATCATTGCGTAACACGGTTCCATTATCCCAGCCCCAATTGCCAATGATATTCAGCGTACTTGAAAGCAGCTGATACGATGACAATACTGAATATACTACCGAGGCATGTGTTGGAGCAATACCTTCGGTTATTATACCAATCGGGGTATTATGCAAATCTTTCTTACAGCTGACACTGAAAATTATTAATAAAGCAGCCAGTATTTTAGAGATTGATTTCATTGGTGAATGAGCTGATCTTTTGTGATCGGATGGAACCCGCATAAGATTGTTCTTATCTGCGCTATACCCTTGTGAATATGATCGTTTCATATTTTATATTTTTAAACTTGTAAATTATAACTTAATATTGACGCCAAATAAAAATGCTTTTGACTGAGGATAAGTAGCCATGTCCATATAATTGGTAGATTCAGGATCCAAACCGGTATATTTGGTCGAGGTTAACAGGTTCTGAGCAGAGATATATAGCCTTATTGAGTTGATTGATTTCCCTGACAGTTTAGGGAGTGTATACCCAATTTCCAGATTTTTAAGCCTTAGGTATGAAGCATCTTCTACAAAAATACTTGACACTCTGCTGCTTCCATTGTCGTTAAAGGTAGAGCGGGGTACCGAATTACTCGTACCTGCACCATGCCACGCATTTAAGGTATTAACAGAGTGGTTAAAGGGACGGGTATCATAATCAATAATCTTTTTAAGATCATTATATCTGTCAACACCATGAACTCCCTGAACAAAAAGAGCAAAATCCAACCCTTTATATTTTGCTGAAAGATTCAAACCATACATCATTTTAGGATTTGGGTTGCCGATATAAGTGCGGTCAACATCATTGATAACACCATCACCATTCATATCCTTAAATTTAATATCACCTGGCTTAATTTCTGGATGAGGGGCTCCTTTTAAATAGGTGTCAATTTCACTTTGTGTCTGATAAATGCCTGCCATCTGAAATCCGTAAAAAGAATTTAACGGATGACCGGCCTCAGTTTTGGTAACAGCGCCATAGATACTGGGCAGATTAGGATGCAATTTATCCACGATGTTGGTTACTGTAGCAAAATTTACATTAACGCTATATTTAAAGTCATGATCATTATTCCGATAGCCGGCAGTAAATTCAAAACCTTTATTGCTTACCGCTCCTGCATTAACCATCGTTGGCTGCACATCTCCAACCAGGGATGGCAAATTCAATGGTAACAAAATGTCAGAGGTCGTTTTTTTGAAATAATCTACAGAAACAAAAATCTTGTTTTTAAGCATCCCCAGGTCCAAACCGATATTGTCCTGTTTGGTAGTTTCCCATTTCAAATCGGGATTCCCGTATCGTAACAATGTTCCTAATGGATTATAGATTGAAAGCGAGTTGTAGTTACTTAATCCTGACTGGTTACCCAATTTTCCGGTACTGACTCTTAATTTCAGATCAGATACCCAGGATACATTCTTCATGAATTGTTCTTCTGAAATTCTCCATCCGGCAGAGACTGATGGGAAAAACGCCTGTTGTTTATTGGCTGCAAACTGACTTGAAGCATCTTCGCGAATACTGGCAGTAGCAAAGAAACGGTTATCGTAATTGTAATTAACCGATCCAAAAATAGAAAATAGCGCCCATTGTGAAGCACTGCCACCATTCCAAAGATCCTGTGGATAACTTCCAAAATCAATATACTGAAATGCGGGTGTAGAATTGCTAAACCGGGCCCTCGATGCACCAATTGCAGAAGAGTTGTTGGTGATAAATTCTGTTCCCGCAAGAGCACTAATTGAATGTTTTTGAATATTCTTAGTATAATTCAAGGTATTTGTCCAGGTTAGAGTGGTATTCTCGCCTCTGTTTTCATTCAGATTCGTAGGGCGGTTTTGACGTCCGGTTCCCTGATCAATGGAAGAACCACCTCCGTCATTGTCGCCAAAATTCTGATTGAATGCTTTATTGTGTGACATATTTAAATCAACACCCAGATTGGTTCTTAATTTTAATTCCTTATCTGCCATGAATCCATATTCGGCAAATACACTTCCAAAGACTTTAAAATTTGTACGCACGTCGTTGGTAAAATAAGCAATTGCAACAGGATTTGCACCAAACTCATATTTGTTTTGACTCGAATTCCATCTGCCACCATTGGCCTGAAGATTTTGTTCGTAGAAAGGCAAGTCGGTAAAAGGATCTGCCGCACTGTAGGTTGGATCAGATTTATCTTTATAAACAGCGATTACCGGTGGACGGATAAAGGCATGGCGGACTACACCCGGTGCATCTCCGCTTGAGGAAATCTTATCCTGCGTGCTGTTGGATATTTGCAGATTGGTACCAATGGTAAACCGATCGGTAACATTTGCATTAATATTTGCTCTGAAATTAATCCGGTGAAACTGGTCATTGTTATGAATTACAATGCCATTTTGGCCGTAGTAACCACCTGAAATAAGGTATTGCACCTTATCAGAACCTCCATTGGCTGATAATTGCAGGTTTTGTGTTTTACCCATTACAAATAATTCATGAAGCCAGTCAGTATTAGCGAGGTCTGATCTTGATTTATCAGCCGTATAGGGATTGGTTCCGCTATAGCCCGAATTGTTCCAGCTCTCTTCCATTTTGTTCATATACTGGGTTGAATTGAGCATTTTTGGAAGATTGGCAACTTGTTGAATACCGGTGTAAAAATTAATATCCAGATTGGATTTCCCTTTTATTCCGGTTTTAGTAACAATAACAATTACGCCACCTGAGGCTCTTGCACCATAAATAGCTGCAGCAGAAGCATCTTTTAAGACAGTCATCGACTTAATATCTGCAGGATTTAAAAAAGAGATGTCGGTAGTAGGTAATCCATCGACGATGTATAACGGATCGCTGCTGCTTCCGATTGTACCTACTCCACGGATAGTGACGTTAATCCCATCACCCGGGGCACCTGTACTTTGAGTTACCTGTACACCGGCAACCTGCCCTTGCAAAACCTGTGCAAAATCGGCTACCCTGCGTTGATCCAGATCAGCCATATCCACGGTACCAACTGCTCCGGTTAAGGCTGCCTTTTTCTGAGTGGTATATCCCATAACCACAACTTCACTCAGTGCTACCTTATCTTCTTTCAGAACAATATTGAGTACCGATTTACCTTTGGCAGGAACGGTTTGCTGCAAATACCCTATAAAAGTGATCTGGAGCGATTGTGAACCACCTGGCGTTAACGTAATGGAATAATTACCCTGGGCATCAGTCAGAACACCATTTTGTGTGTTTTGCTGCAGTACCGTTGCCCCGGGTACATTTTTCCCATTATCATCCTTAATGCTTCCGGTTATCTTCGTTTGCGCCAGAAGCCCCTGACTCGTCAAGACAATAACGAGCAGCAAAAGCCATACATAATTGAATTTTGATTTCATTTGGTTAATTTATTAGTGATTGAATTCGTATTTATTGAGTTATTCTTTTTTTATAATCGGGATCCATGTCAGGAGTTCTCAATCCAGCCACTTCGTTGGCCATAAGGATGAAAACATTCCAGCATAATCCCTTTGTAGATGGCCACCAGCTATCGGTAGTAGTCCATTTGGTCGGTATAAATTCTTTACTAAAAGGCCATTTGGGATTGAGATAAATCTCAGCCCAGACCCTGTTATCCATCAGGAAGGTTGCCTTGCTCCAGGAATGTCGTAATCCCACAACATAGGCGCAATATTCTGCCCTGAACCAACTCCCTCCATTGTAATAAAACCCATCACTCTTGCCATTACTGTAATTCTCCACGCCAAAAGTTTCAAAAGGCTGATAATCGCCACTTAAATATGCAAAGCCAGTGGCATCATTTGTTAATCTGACACAAATCGGCGCCGTAGTCCCATATTGAGGATGAGGCGAACCGGCAACTTTATTTAAAACGGGTATCCTGTCCAACTGATTTTTCACCATCTCATCGGTAAGAATCGGTTTATTAAATAACCATAAGGAGAAGAATTCGGGTTCGAGATCTGTCAGCGTTATAATGTCGGGAAAATTCCGATCGAATAACAAATGGTTCCGCTTTGAATCATAAAAATTCCGGTATTCGTGTTCTGCTTTCTCAATCCGCTTGTCGGAAATGTCAAATCCCAGTTCTTTGATCGTTTTCAGCGCAATGGCCAACATTCCCTGGTTCACACATAGCCGGTCGGTTTTTGGATTAAAATCTACGATATCAACCTGGCTTAGTGAAAAATGGGCCTTGCATTTACCATCTCCATCGGGATCGAATTCGTTTAGGATATACGCTACTGCTTTGGCAATTTTTTCATGAGGAAGTGAAGCGTTAAAACGACGTTTATTCATCATCGCCCAGATCAGCCATTCGATGGTCGCTTCATTATCCTTTGCCTCAACCGATCCCATGAGCGGTGTGATGATCGTCCCAATACCACCTTTGGGTGTTTGTGTTTTACCCCATTGCTCCCAGATCGCAAGGTTCAGCTCCTTATTGTAAGTTGAAACCGTCGAGAAGAATGAATCCCGGTTATACATGTCGGGGGCATAATTCATATTGGGTACATTAAGCGGCGTAAGATCCTTCGTATCAGTTATCCACGTGAGCATATTAAAATTGGAATAGAGCATTTTCTCGATCTGCGATCCTTTAAAACCTAAACCTTCGGCCAGGCGGGATTGCGCTGAGATCATAAATTGCTGATGCGAGATCCAGGGCTCGACGAAAACAAAAGTCGTTTTAGTTACTTTCTCACCAAGAGGCAGAAGATTAAACGGTTCGCGTTGCGGTTGATGTTCAGTAAACTTCAAATCCCTGATCTGTAATTTACACTCTTTCCCCGATTGGGTTCCGATAAAAATGGAGACACTATCATTCTCAATATAGGGAACAAGAATACTTCCTTTAAAAAGGGTCCACTTATTTATAGTTGCAGGAAAATTATCGATGTATTTGACCCCGTCCTCCAGTTCAATGGTCTTCTTTCCATTTTTTACCCTGAATATTTTTAAAGCAAGGGGGGTATCTCCCTGGCATAAAAACGAAATCGTATAAATCTTCTGATCCTGAAAAGGGGAGATAAATTCAATTCCGGCTCTTCCTCCGGGATGTCCGGCAATTGAAATAACCCCAGCTTCATTGGTTATTTCAGCATTCCCTTCGGAATGAAAAGGACTATATGGTTTCACTTCGGTGGTGCCGGCATCAAGATTGTACATTTCACCAAAGGTTTGTTTGATGTAAGGATTATTCGCTTCCTGCTCCTTTGGTGTTGCAATGGCAAATAAATTAGGATCGGGCAATCTGCGCATTCCCACAAAACCACCACCGCGCCCACTGAAGCGACGACGTGTATTTCGCGTAAACTGATTCTTATAACCGGCGTCTGTTAAAAAACCCACTACCATATCATCAGGGGTTACATAACCTGCGGCAGGATACATTTCGTGTACAAATCCCCCCGGAAAATTATCGTATTCAAAAGAAACATATCGCTTCGGCGTTACAGCAGGAATAGATTTTTCCTGTAATATATAATACATTCCAGGCATCGAAGGTTGAAACAGTTCGACACTCTTTTTTACAACATTCTCATTTACGATACGGTAATTGACAACCACAGTAAGATTTGCATCAAACTCCTGAATATATGAATCGCGCTTTAAGGTTATGCTCTTTTCATTACCGCTCCACTCTTTCCCGGTCCATTGCAACAGATTAGCCTCAGTGCTTAAATCAACATTGAACAGCTGAAGGGAAAATTCCTCGGAATTGGCAACTAACAGCTTATTCCCACTAAAGATTTCAACGCGAAAGCCACTCATCTGATCTCCGGCAACCTTAAGTGAAAGTTGTTGACCGGAGGCGAATGAAAAGTTAAGTAACGCAATCAGAAAAACCAGGAATAGAGATAACCTGTTTTTTTGAAGTAACATAGTCAGCATTATGTAAGCTTAGTTAAAAAGGCAAAATTTATATTCCGAACCTTTGAATCAGATTCTTATACGGATTATTAAGAAATCAAAAAATTATAAAGAGAGTATATTTCCCTGTTATATGGTGGTAACTTAAATTCTAAAGTCAGTTTAATGAGGCGAGAATTTCGGAAATCGAAAACCTTGCGCCGCAGATAACCTCATCACTGGCACCGTAATACATGAAAATATCATCCCCTTTTACATAGTGGCCATTGGTGAATACGACGTTCCCAAAGAATCCGGTTTGTTCGTAGGTCTGAAGAGGCTCCATGATCGGAGTATTGCTTCGTGAGAGAACTTTTGAAGGATTATTGATATCGAGTAACATAGCTCCCAGACAATAGCGGTTCTCACTATTGGCACCGTGGTAAATAACAAGCCACCCTTTTTCAGTCCTGATCGGTGCTGCACCGGCTCCGACACGTGCCGAATCCCACATTCCCGGACGGGAGGTTGCAATACATTTATGATTTCCCCAGTGAATCAGATCAGGTGATTCGGCAATCCAGATATAGTTTCCTCCGAGTTCTGGGCTGCTTGGACGATGCATGGCAAAATATTTACCATTAATCCGTTCATCGAAAATGGCACAATCCTTATTATGGGGAGGAAAGATCATCCCTTCGCGGCTGAAGTTCTTCCAGTCCTTCGTTTTGATCAGTCCTACGCCGACTCCAAATTCGGATACTTCAGTGAATGTAAGATTGAATCCACCCTCCATTGTTGCGACGCGACAATCTTCAATACCAAAAGTCTCGAGTTCCCCTTTTCCGAAAATGGGAGGATAACCATCAGCCTCTTTAAATTCAATTCCATCTTCACTGCAAACCAATCTAAGGTATGAGAGTGTTGTGAGGTAATCTTTTTTCTTGTAGTTGATTATCCGGGGATCAGAAGCATCGAGATCGGGATCGTTTTTATCGAAACTCAGAATCTCTATTTCACCCTTACTATTATAAACAGGAAAGCTTATTTTTCCGTCGATCTGAATCGGACGTTCAGCCACCCTGAGGAGTAACCATATTTTTCCGTCATATTGAAAAACACCGGGATTCAGCAGGCACACAATCTGCATCCCTTCAATACCTGATTTTAGATCTGAAGGACGGAGAAGCGGGTTCTGTGCGAATCGGTTTGAGATATCCATAAATAGAAGTTTAGTTGATTGCAAAAGTACACCCGGTCGGCTCCAATCACTGTCCGCCCTGTTCCTGATCTTGTCCGGAATATTGCAAAAGATGACTATTTAGGATTTATTTTAGTGTAAACGCAGGTTTCAGCTCTGGTCCAGTTTTTTTCGGAATTCAGATGGTGAACAGGAAAAAGCCTTGTTGAAAAGTTCATAGAAATGGGTCCTGCTGGTAAACCCGGTTTGGTCAATTATCTCATTTACTGTAATATTTGTTGACTTAAGTAGCATCGAGGCCTTACTCAACCGACGCTGGTTTATCAGTCCATGAGGGGTTGTGCCGAGGATTGATTTTGTTTTATTGTAAAGTGAAGACTTACTGATTGCCAGTTTATCACAAAGTATTTCAGCCGAGAGTGTTTCATCATCAATATTCTGATCAATATAGCTAAGCAATTTCTGAAAAAACGGGTCGGGAATCTCCTCAACAAGTATTGTAATACCCACCTGACGTCCAAAGTGGCTTTTAATGGTAAGCCTTAACTGAAGAAGTTTTTCGATGCGTATTTTCAGATGCCCCGAGTGAAAAGGTTTTGGGATATAAGAGTCGGCACCTGCTTTGAGTCCTGCAATCCGGTCTTCGATTTCGGCTTTGGCGGTGAGCAGTATCAAGGGCAGGTGACTGGTATCAAAATTTTCGCGCAACTGGCTACAAAGTTCAATTCCGTCCATATCCGGCATCATCACATCCGAAATAATCAAATCGGGTTTTTGTGACAATACTTTATCATACGCTTCACGTCCATCCTGAGCAAAGATGAGGTTATAATCTTTCTGAAGAAAATCTCTGAGCAATATCAGAATCTCAGGTTCATCATCCACGAGCAGGATCAATGGTCGGTCTTCCTGGAAATCAGGATCCCCGATCGCCTGATCGGGATTTGCCTCCTCAATAAAGTTAATCTCATGCGGATCATTGGAGGACTCATTAATTAAAGGGTTATCGCTTAATTCATTGATGTCAGGAAATAGACAACTGAATTTGGTTCCTTCATTAAATCTGCTTTCAAAATCAATTGTCCCTTTGAGCAGCTCCACCAAACCTTTGGTAACAGCAAGTCCAAGACCGGTCGAACGATAATCTGGAAAGCTTCCCTTTCTGGAAGCCGACGATATCCCGAATGGTTCAAAAACCCGCTGAAAAAATTCCGGTTTTATACCCATGCCGGAATCTTCAATCTCAACAGATAAGGCAGATTGATCGGAATTCATAACAACCTTTACAAATCCTCCCTGCCTGTTATATTTGATTGCATTTGAAATCAAATTGGTAATAATACGCTGAAATTTATCGGCATCTGTTTTAAAAATAAACTGAGGATCCGAAGCAATGATCTCGCATCGGATATCCGTTTTTTGTGCAAAAAGCTCAAGATCAGATATAACTTCAACGATAAGATCGTATGGCTTGGTTAATTGAATATTCAGAGGCTCCTTCCCTTTTTCCAGTTTCCGGAACTGCATTATTTCCAGAACAAGCTTCTGAAGTTTTATGCTATTGTTATATACTTTTAAGATACGGGGGTTTTCGACCAAATTCCGACTGTCCTCAAGCAACGCATGAATGTGTGAGGTGATCAGGGTAAGTGGCGTTCGAAATTCATGGGCTACATTGGTAAAGAATTCAATTTTATATTTCTGCAACTCCTCCTCCTTCTTCTGTTGAAACTCGAGCAGTGCTGCCTCTTTTTTTCGGGCTACCCTGTTTCGGTAAAAAGCAAATATCAGCAGCTGAACACCAATCAGAAAGAATATATAAGCTGCTATTGCCCAGGGTGTTTTCCAAAACGGAGGATCAATAACGAGCTCAATATTCCGGATATTCTTCGACCAGTTCCCGTTCTCGTCACTTACCCGAATTTGAAGTGAATATTTCCCTGGTTCCAGGTTGGAAAAACTGATGGGGAGGTTCTCCGGATTCACAATCCATTCATCATTAAAATTAACCAGCCGGTACGAAATCCTGAAACGCTCCTGCCCCCAATAGGCCAGGGGTGAGACATAAAATGTAAGTGTATTCTGATTGTATTTTAGTTTTAAGCTTTTCTGAAGGTTGATCCGACTGGTTAACACACTCTCGTTGCCGATATCTGCCGGAATATTCCGGACAAGAAGCTGATTAATTGCGATTGGCGGAAAATAGGAAGAGAACTTAATCTCATCCGTTTGTATAATATCTACACCCATCGTTCCTCCCGCATATAGCCTGGCAGTGCTCTGATCGAACCAGGAGGCCCCATCACTATATTCATAATTGATCAACCCATCATTTACATTAAAATTCCTAACATTCCTCCTGCTGCTGTCAATCAATGCAATCCCCTGATTGGTTGTGACCCATATTCCTCCGAGGTTATCACGCTCAATCGCATGAATACTGGTATTTGAGAGATCATCGGGGATATTCAGTGCCCCTACCTTGTCGGAATCTTTAATACCAGGCAACAAACTGAATATTCCGTTACTGCTTCCTATCCAGATTGGACCCTTTAAGTTCGAATAAGCCGCGAGGATGTCATCATTCTTAATGATATCGGGATGTGAAACAGTTGAATATTGCGAAATGACATTTTTGGTAGTGGTGTTATACAGATAAGCCCCCAACCCGCGGGTGCCAATCCAAAGAAGACCCGGCTTCTGCTCGGCAAGCGCATAAACAATCTGTTTTTGCGGACTATTTACCGAAACACTCCTATCCAGAATCAGTTGTTCGCAATTAACAGGCAATTGGTTTTTTGAATCCAGTTCTACCATAATTACTCCTGATCCACTGGTTCCAAGATAAATACGCTGGCTGCTCTCTTCGAGTATCCGGTATACCGAGGCAAAATTTAATGGGTTAACCTCCTTGAAATCACGCGGAAAATTTCGGATAGTGTGATAATCCGGCGATATGATATCAACCCCTTTGCCATCAGTTCCTACCCATATTGATCCGTCATCACGCTCATGAAATGAAAGAACCGAATTATTGCTTAGTCCATTTTTAACCGATAGTTCGCGGATATGATTTCCGTTGACATCAAAAATATCGATCCCACCCCCTTTAGTTCCG
>CANJNY010000124.1 GCA_947475715.1 Prolixibacteraceae bacterium | reverse complement strand
TATTCCAGTCTTTAATGAATATTTAAAGGGTGGAGTCTATCCATTTTTCAACGAACCTACTGCAAAATTTGAACAACGTTTGATGAATACAGTGAATGTAATCATTGAAAACGATCTGATGGCGATTGAGCGATTTTCATACAGTACATTGGTCAATATTCGGAGAATCCTGGCTTTTATTGCCGATAGCGTTCCCTTTAAACCTAATATTTCAGAATTGGCGCGGGAAACAGGGGTTAGCCGGGATATCCTGCTCCGAATTATTGATTTGCTTGAGAAGTCTGACTTGCTATTACTTCTAAAACAGGAATCAGTACCTACAGGCTATTTTACTAAACCTGATATGATCTATCTTCACAATACTGCTTTGCTTTATTGTTTATCTCAGAACCAAAATCCAGAGAAGGGAACCCTAAGGGAGACTTTTTTTGTCAATCAACTACGGGAAAACCATTCCGTTAATATATCTCTCAAGGGAGACTTTCTTATTGATAATCAATATGTTTTTGAAATTGGGGGGAAAGGTAAGTCCGGAAAACAAATCGTGGGGATAGAAAATAGTTTTATTGTGCAGGATGATATTGAAATTGGGTATAAAAATTTCATCCCTTTATGGTTATTTGGATTCCTTTATTAGCTAATTCACTTTTTCACCACGGAGACACGGAGTACACAGAGGTTCACGGAGAAAAATTCCCTCTGTGTACCTTAGTGCTCTCCGATCCTCCGTGGTGATTTTTTTCTAATGCGCACCTGAAGCTTCATCCGAATGCATGATCTTATCGGTAATTGCCAGCAGTAATGCCGAGATAATAAATACCATATGAATTCCGATCTGCAGCAATGTATCCTGCAAAGGAACATTATGAATGTCAATGAAGGTTTTTAACAGGTGCACCCCCGAAATGCTTACCAACGAAATAATGAGTTTGATCTTTAGCGAACTTGCGTTAATTTTACTCAGCCAATCGGGTTTGTCTTCGTGCTTTTCAAAATCTATTTTACTTACAAAGGTCGAATAGCCGCCAATAAATACGATTACCAATAAGTTTATCACCATTGAGATATCTATTAGACCTAAGACGGTAAGCATAATTGTATTTTCGGTCATTGCAGTAAATTCAGTGAGCAAATGCCACAATTCCACCATAAACTTACATGTATAGAGCAGGGTTGCGACAATAAGACCCAGGTATACTGGCAACTGCAGCCATCGGCTGAAGAACATGAAATTTTCAATCGCTTTCTCAATGGTTTTCATGGATTAATCGTTTTAATCGAAATGTTTATATCAAAGAATTGTAACCGTAATTTTATTTCAATGTTCAAATCTAGTTATAAATCTCAAAATCCAGATGAAATTGTCATTTGTTATTAAACCTTTTAATTAAAATCAGGTCAAAAAGGTATTCAAAATCAAATTCATTCCCAACCTCTAATACTTTGAAAGATTGAAAATCGAGATTAACGGGCTGAACAAGGTCTATCCTAACGGCAATCATGCCTTAAAGGATGTTACTATGACGATTGAAAATGGGATGTTCGGTCTTTTAGGGCCAAACGGAGCGGGTAAGTCGTCGTTGATGCGTATCCTTGTTACACTTGCAAAACCTTCGTCGGGTCAGGTGTTGGTAAACGGCCTTGATCTGCAGAAAAACAGAAAAGAGATCCGCACGATGCTTGGTTACCTCCCGCAGGATTTCAGGTTTTTCGCTAAATTACGCACCTACGAATTTCTCGATTATATTGCGCGGCTGGCCGGGATGAATCAGGCTTCGGTGCGAAAAGATGCCATCGAGAAGATGCTTGAGGAAGTTGGACTATACGAGGCCCGCAACCGTTTTGCCAATAATCTTTCGGGGGGAATGAAACGTCGGCTGGGAATAGCTCAGGCGCTGATTGGTGATCCCCAAATTATTATAGTCGATGAGCCTACCACAGGTCTTGATCCCGAGGAGCGTATCCGTTTCCGGAACCTCCTTACCCGTATCAGTGAACGCGATGTGGTTATTATTCTATCTACTCATATTGTTGGGGATATCTCGAGTACGTGTAATGATATGGCGCTCATGAATAAGGGTACGCTCGCTTTCAAGGGATCGCCGGAATTGCTGATCAATCAGGCCCGAAATAATGTCTGGCGAATTACAGCTACCGAAACCGAATATCAGGAGATTCAGGAGAAATTTCCGATTATCTCATCAATTCCATCTGAAGAGGGGTGGGAGGTTCAGGTGGTCTCAAAAAATATTAACGGCTATGCAGGTGAACAGATTGAGCCAAATCTGGAACATGCCTATGTGAATTTTATGGAGAATGAATTAAACCAGCATTGGCACGAGATCTGATGCAGGGTGGTTTGCTGCGGCCTTTTTGTATTTAATCGATTTAAAATCAATTGTATAAAATGAAAACGATACACAATATTCTGACAGTTTCCAAATATGAGTCTAAAACGCTCTTCAGAAGCTGGTTTTTCAGGATTTTCTCCATCCTTTCTCTGCTTTTTGTCTTTCTTTTCAACCTGGGAACCCAGACCGGAATAGGCTGGCCAAACGGTGATATGGTGGCCCTGCCTTCGATGATCCCGTTTATTAATCTATATATTATCAATGTTGCCCAGGCTATTATTGCGGTTTTTTTGGCCTCTGACTTCCTCAAAAGGGATAAAAAACTTGATACCACCGAGGTTATATATATGCGTTCGATGACCAATGCCGATTATGTGATCGGAAAAACGATCGGAAACGTATGGGTCTTTTTTATGCTTAACCTGGTCGCGTTGGGGATGGTTGCGGTTTTCAATCTTTCATCACCCTACAACCAGTTTTCTTTAGCCCCTTATTTTTACTACTTTTTCCTGATCAGTTTTCCAACGTTGCTTTTCATTCTCGGTTTCTCCTTCTTTCTCATGTCGGTGATTAAAAACCAGGCGGTGACCTTTGTGATCTTGCTGGGTTATATTGCGGCAACCTTATTTTATCTTCAGAATGTCTATCATTATCTTTTTGATTATATGGCCTTTCATCTTCCAATGGCCTTTTCTGACTTTGTTGGCTTTGGATTTCTGGATGAGATTCTGATTCACCGCGGGATCTACCTTTTTCTTGGACTTGGATTTATAGGCTTAACAATTCTTTTATTACAACGGCTCTCGCAGTCACCCTTTGTGAAAAAAGTTACCCTGGTAATGAGTGTGATTTTTTTGTCCACAGGGTTAGGATTGGGATTCAAATATATCAGTAAAATTAATGCCAGTGATAATCACCGCACTCAAATGGTTGATCTGAATAATAAATACGCTGAAACACCCGTTGCAGAGGTGAAAAAATGTGATCTTATCCTTGAGCATACCGGTGAAGGAATTATTGGTGCGGCAACCTTATTGTTGAGTAATCCAACCAAAGAGCCACTTAAAGAGATCATTTTAACGCTAAACCCAGGACTTGAAATCACATCGGTGAGCGGTGCAAAATTCACCCGGGAACTTCAGATACTTCGAATTACCCCGGACTCTCCATTGCCTGCAGCCGGTGAACTCAGTCTCAAGGTTGATTATCGCGGGACTATCGATGAAACATTCTGTTACCTGGATATGAATCGTGAAAGACTTGAGTTGTGGTTAAAGCGCGGAAATGGTATTGCCGATAAAAAGCATGCGTTTATAAAACCCGATTACTTGTTACTTACACCCGAAACACGTTGGTATCCAACTGCAGGGATCAGTTATTCCACCCTGGGCTTGAAATGGCAAAGTGTGCAGTTTACCGACTTCCATCTCAAAGTTAAAACAATGAACGGATTAAAAGCGATTTCACAGGGTAAAGTTACCGATCAGGGGAATGGAACTTTTGATTTTGCCCCCGAGCATAAGCTTCCACAGATCTCTCTTGCCGTTGGCCGGTATTTGTCACGTTCGATTGAGGTAGATAATGTCACTTATAACTTAAGTTTTCTTGCCGGGCACAACAAAATATTTGATCCGTTTTTTAAAATTTTAAAAGATTCGCTGAAGCCTGTTATCCGCGATTTACGCAAAACCTGGGAAGCAAAAGTGAGCTTTTCATACCCCTATGAACGGTTAAATTTAGTCGAAATCCCTGTTCAGTTTTGCTCCTTTAGTCATGTGTGGAGCGGAGCAGGGGAACAGGTACAACCCGAAACGGTTTATCTTCCCGAGGGAGGATTTAAACTGACCAGTGCAAATTTTGCAGAACAGAAGAGGAATACCGAGCGGTGGGGAGGTCACGATAATCAGACAATCAGTCCGCGTGAGAATGAAGAGAATTATTTTAAGCGGTTTGTCAATGAGGTGTTATTGAGTAGCAAAACTCTCCCTCCCCGCGGTGGTGGCGGACCGGGTATTCATTTTGGAGGACCGATGCCAACTCAGGAGGAGATCAATCCTTACTTTATTTTTCCTAATTATTACACCTTTATAACTTATCTGAAATCTGATAAATATCCAATAATCAACAGGACTGTTGAGTCTTATTTGTCCAAGGCCGCCTCCGAAACGACCAATCCCTGGATGCGTAATTTTGCCGGATTGTCAGACAATGAGAAGGGAAATATTGCCCTTCAGGATGCCTCGTTTGCTGAAATTCTCGACAATCAGGATGATCCTGATGTGATAAGCAACGTCATTCTTACCAAGAGTGGGTTTCTTTTCGCACTGATGAAGGGGGCAGTGGGCCCCGACAAATTTGACGAGTTTATTCATAAGTTTATCGAGACAAAACGTTTTCAATCGTATCCGATAGATGTGTTAAATGAACAATTAACAGGCTCGTTTAGACTCGATCTCAATCAGTATCTTCCCGACTGGTATAATTCAAAATCGCTTCCCGGCTATATTATCTCGAAGATCAATACCTCGAAATTAAAAAAGGACGACCAGATAAAAACAATGGTATCGTTTGTAATTACCAATACAGAAACGGATCCGGGAGCAGTCTCTGTGAGCTTCCGAATGGGAGGGGGCGGACGAGGTGGTTTCAGGATGCGTGGCGGTGGCAGTCCGGACGATAATATTGAAAAGACTGTCCTTATTAATGGAAAAGTTTCGAAAAAGATCACTTACCTGTTTAATCGTGAGCCCAGATCGCTGACCGTAAATACTTTTGCCTCTCATAATATCCCCTCAAGCATTACCCAGCAATTCGGGAAAATTGAGATTGATGAGAAATTGCAGGCAACAGAGGGTGAGGAGCTTATCACATATACCGAAGGAATTGAACCCAATGAGATTATTCTGGACAATGAAGATTCCGGCTTTAAGTTGAGTATTCCGAAGAGTAATAGTCTGATTCAGAAGATATTTATGCCATCGGCAAACGATTCGCAGTCAGCACTGGTTCTTCGTAAAAATGGGAAAACCAAGGAATTCAAGTACAAAGGGATGGTCAACTGGAATTTTCCTGTTGAATGGACACTGACAACAAATGAACAATTTTATGGAAAACAAATCCGTTCGGCCTATTATCTCAAGGGGGGTGCCGGCGATCGTAAAGCAACCTGGAATGTTGCGATTAAACTACCGGGATATTACAAAGTATTAGCCTATATCCCGAAGATCCGCAGAGGCTGGGGGCACGATGAGAAGGTTGATGAAGAGTACCATTTCACCGTCTTTCATGATGATGGTCAGGATAATCAGGTTGTCAATATGAAAGATAACGATAGCGGATGGATGGAGATCGGATCATATCACCTTTCGCCCGATACCGTTAAAATCGAACTATCAAACCTGTCGAAGGCTCAAACCATATTTGCTGATGCCGTTAAGCTGGTCAAAGTAAATTAACAGAATCTTATATCCGATGAAGAAACAGAAATTTTTCCTGCTGATTGTATTTTCACTTCTGCTTTTACAGGTGAATGCACAATCAATTATTACGCTCGAACAGGCACTCGAGATTGCCGGTAAAGGGAGCCCAAGTTTACAAAGTTCGATTTTCAATCTGGAAAGAACCACTGAGTCGCTTAATGCACAACGGGCAGCCTTGAAGTCTCAGTTTTCATTAACGGTAAATCCACTGGACTATAGCAACAGCCGCAGGTTCGATACCCGGTTATCTCAATGGTTTACCAATAAGAGCATGTCCACTTCCGGAACATTCAGGGTAGATCAGCCTATTTTGTATACCGATAGTAAAATCTCGTTGGTTAATCAATTTGGATGGCAATCAAATTTATCTGATGTACAGGGTGTTACGAATGAAAACAAGGCTTATTTCAACAATCTTAATTTAAGTCTTACCCAACCATTGTTTACGTATAACCGGACTAAGATGGGGATTAAGAATGTGGAATATGACAATGAAAATGCGATGTTAAGTTATGCGATTCAGCGACTTACCCTTGAAATGAATGTGTCGCAATATTTTTACAATGTTTATATGGCGCAGATGTCGCTCACGATTAAGAAGGAGGAGTTGTCGAATACCGAGAAAAGTAACGAAATCATCCGCAATAAAGTAGATGCAGGCATCGCAGCCAAGGAGGAATTTTACCAGTCGGAGGTTAACCTTGCCACCTCAAAGTCTGCCGTTGAATCGGCCCGTGTCGCACTGGAAAATGCAAAAGATATGTTCAAGCAATATATTGGGATGGATATCTTTTCCGAAATTACGGTTATGGCTGATGTGGTGGTTACCCCTATTGATGTAGATGGCAAGAAGGCAATGGATCATGGTTTATCGAGCAGAATGGAATTGAGGCAGCGGAAAATAAATATTGAAACATCCCAATTGGATTTGATCGTGGTGAAATCGTCCAATGAATTTGCGGGTTCTGCAACCCTCTCGGTCGGGATGTCGGGTGATGACCCTACCTTATCCAATATCTTCAGCAAACCAACTTCAAGTCCCCATTATACGTTAGGATTTAATGTGCCTATTTTTGATTGGGGACAACGCAAAGCAAGAATCAGAGCACAGGAAGCAGTTATCAATACACAGAAACTGAGTCTTTCGAATCAGGAGACAACAATTAAAATGGATATCCGACAGGCTGTTAGAAACCTTTCAAACCTGAAATATCAGATTGAGATTGCACTTCAGAGTCAGAAAAACTCACAACTTACTTATGATATTAACCTCGAAAGGTATAAAAACGGAGATCTTACCAGTATGGATTTGAACCTGTTTCAGCAGCAGTTATCGGATAAAAAGATGGCTTATGCCCAATCGTTAATCAACTATAAAATAGCAATGCTTAACCTGAAGATTGTTTCACTCTTCGACTTTACTGCCAATCAACCGGTTATCCCCGATAAGTTTGTAAAAGATTATAAGGCAGGAATTTTACAATAATCAATCAAAATAATATAACAGATCATGAAATTTAAACTGAAAAGAAGTAACAAGTGGGTATTGGTTGTATTAATCCCATTTATAGCAGCTTGTGGAAATCAGGGAAGCCAACTCAATAATGAACTTGCAATTCCGGTGTCGGTGAATGATGTGGTTAAAAGCCCTATTGTTCAGTTTATTAGTACGACAGGGACGGCAACTGCTGCCAGCCAGGCAACCCTCAATACCGATATGGCAGGGGTCTATTTTCTGGTTAAAAATCCCCGGACGGGAAGTGAATTTAAACTGGGAGATATCGTCGAAAAGGGACAGGTTATTGTGCGGCTCGAGAATCCTGAAACTGAGAATACCATAGCTTTAAAGACAAAGAAACTGAATCTGGACATCTCGGAACTGGAATTTCAAAAACAGAAATCTCTTTTTGAAAAAGGGGGTGTGACGATGCGTGAAATGAAAAACTCTGAAGTTGCCCTTGCAAATGCCAATACCGACTACGAGAATGCCAAAATACAACTTGCCAAGATGCAGGTTCTTGCCCCGTTCCGCGGTGCCATTGTCGATTTGCCACAAATTACAAGCGGTACGCGCGTTGTCGCGAACACTGCTGTAGTAACTCTGATGGATTATAGTAAGTTGCTTATGGAGATTAATCTTCCCGAGAAAAATATAACCTCTATTAATGTTGGTCAGGAGGTCTTTATCACTAATTATACCTTACCTAAAGATACCCTTCAGGCTAAGATCAATGAACTCTCCCCTGTGGTAAGTACAGAAACACGTACGTTCAAGGGAAAACTGGTTATCAATAACCCCGAGTTGAAACTCCGTCCGGGAATGTTTGTAAAGGCAGATATTGAGGTTGCAAGACGCGACAGTGCGATTGTGATTTCGAAAGAGATTATCGTCTCAGGGAACAGGGGCAAAACCGTATTTATTGTTGAAAAGGGAGCTGTCCGTGAGCGTGTGATCACCACAGGGCTTGAGACCGAAACAACGGTTGAGGTAATTGAAGGACTTAAGAAGAATGAAAGAGTCGTTACCAAAGGGTTCGAAACGCTTAGGAATAACTCCAAGGTGAAGATTATAAATCAGTAAGGCTATTCGACAATTCGGCTATTTGAGTGAAAGAGGCCAGGTAAAGGGCAATTTGTTACAGTGCATAAGTCAACGGTAATTGTCTAAGAATGGCTTCAGCTTAAGTGCCTTTTTTTGCGGAATACAATATGAATTATTCAGTTTTTAAGCTGAATATCAATGAATTTAATAAATAATTGCGAATGAAAAAACTGACTTCTTTTGCAGTCAACTATCCGGTAACAGTCTTGATGGCCATTCTTGGGATCTTACTTCTGGGGGTTATCTCATACCAGAAACTGGGTATTGATCTGTTCCCTGACCTCACTTCACCGAGGGTTTTTGTAGAGATTAAATCAGGCGAACGTCCTCCTGAAGAGATGGAGAAATTGTTTGTTGAGAAAATTGAGGCAGTGGCAATCCGCCAGAGTGGCGTCATGGAAGTTTCGTCAATCACCCGGACAGGTTCTGCCCAGATTACAGTCGAGTATACCTGGAGTAAGGATATGGACGAAGCATTTCTTGATCTTCAGAAAGCCTTGACCAGCTATTCGCAGAACTCCCAGATTGATGCACTTACTATTACCCAGCACGATCCAAACACCCTTCCGGTGGTTATCGTTGGTCTTTCGCATGAGTCGATCAAAGACATGAACGAGCTGCGTAAGGTGGCGGTAAATTACATCCGTAATGAATTGGTTCGTCTTGAAGGGATTGCTGAAGTGGAGCTTTCGGGCATCGAGGAGAATGAGGTGAGGATTGATACCGATCCCTATAAATTGGAGTCATTTAATATTACCGTCGATCAGCTTTCTGCGAAGATACAGGCTTATAACAGGAGCATCTCCGGAGGAACGATTTCCGAAACCGGACTGCAATATGTGGTCAAAGGGGTTAGTCTGCTGCAACAGAAAGAGGATTTCGAGAATTTAATCATTGGTTATAAATCGTCGGTTGCCGGAAATACCACCGGAGAAAAATCGGCAACTTTCCTGCGAGATGTTGCTGCTGTCAGTTATGCCAACAAAGAACCTGTAAATATTGTCCGGATTAACGGAGAGCGTTGTCTGGCCTTGTCAATCTACAAAGAGACACGTTATAATACCGTTAAGGCTGTTGATGATATTCAAAAAGCATTATTAAGCATCACCAAAGCTTTGCCGGGTTATAAATTTACCGTGGTTACCAATCAGGGAACTTTCATCCGTACAGCGATAGACGAGGTGCAGAATACCCTGATCATCGGAGTAATTCTTGCGATTATTATCCTGTTTATTTTTCTGCGCCGGATTGGGACCACACTGATTGTGAGTCTTGCAATTCCAATCTCAATTATTGCAACCTTTAATTTAATGTATTTCAATGATTTAACATTGAATATCATGACTCTTGGAGGACTTGCGCTGGGGGCGGGAATGTTGGTTGACAATGCCATTGTGGTGATGGAGAACATCTTCAGGAATCATGAACTCGGGATGTCGGCCAGAGAAGCCGCTATTGTGGGTACAGCGGAAGTAGGCGGCGCGATAACCTCATCAACCCTCACTTCAATTGTTGTATTTCTTCCAATCGTTTACATGCATGGTGCTTCGGGAGAACTATTTAAAGATCAGGCATGGACGGTGGCATTTTCCCATTTTTCGTCGTTGTTTGTAGCCATTTTTCTGATTCCGATGTTGTATCATCAGTTTTTTAAGAAAAAGGCGATGCCACCATTGAAAGGGGCGAAATTTGCCGGATATGGGAATTTTATCACCCGTATACTTCCTCACCGCTGGATTATTACGATCATCTCGTTTGTCCTTATGGGATTGTCGTTTCTGTTGATTCCTTATATTGGCAGTGAGTTTATGCCTAAGACTGATAGTAAAGAGTTTACAATCAAAGTGAAAATGGCCGAAGGAACCTCTCTTGAACGGACATCCTCCGCAATTGGCTCGATGGAAAAGATGATCAAAGAGCTTTTAGGTGATGATCTTCAGTCTGTTTATTCAAAGATTGGTCCTTCTACCGGCACTTCATCATCGGCATCAGCCGTTTATGAAGGGGAAAATACCGCAGATGTAAAAGTGATTCTAAAGCCTCAGGGTAAATATGTAGCCTCTCAGGTTATTGCAGCAGTTGCAAAATGGTATGCCGAAAATCCGCAGTTCGAGGTTACCTTTACTCAGGATGAAACAGCATTGCAAAGTATACTTGGAACTCAGGATGCTCCACTGGTGGTAGAAGTCAGGGGAACAGATTTGAATGAAATCCGAAAAATAACCAAGGAGGTGGAGGGCTCAATAAAGGATATTCCCGGACTATATAACTTTCAAACCAATGTCGAAGGTGGTTATCCCGAGATAAATGTCGTTGTTGACCGTTTCAGGGCAGGTTCTTATAACATGGCTGTGACAGATATTGTAAGTCAGGTGACAGCCAAGCTTACCGGGCAGAATGCAGGACAGATGGATAAGGATGGCGAATTGCGGGATATTACCATTCATGTTCCCAAAATTGGTGTGGCTGCATTAGGTGATATGATCATTAAAAACGGAACATCAGTGATCCGGCTTTATGAAGTTGCCAAACTCGAGCAATCGGTCGCCCCAACTGAGGTGTACCGACGTAACCAAAGTAGAATAGGTAAAGTGATGGCAGAGCTTGAGAAGGATAAGCCGCTTGATAAAATTGTTGACGCCGTACAGGCTAAGATTGCACCTATGGTTTTACCGGCCGATTATTCGATTAAAGTAGCGGGTGAGGAACAGAAACGGCAGGAGTCGATGACGAATCTTAAGTTTGCCCTATTGTTGTCTATTGTTTTGGTTTATATGGTTTTGGCAAGTCAGTTTGAGTCTCTGATTCATCCGTTGATTGTGCTTTTGACAATTCCATTTGCCATTGTAGGAACAATTGTCCTGTTCTTTCTGATGGGCCAAACCTTCAATATTATGGCACTTATCGGAATAATTATGCTGGGTGGAATCGCTGTAAACGATTCAATCATCCTGATCGACCGGATCAACCAATTGCGAATGACGGGGATGGAAAAACGGCTGGCAATCTCACTGGGAAGTCAGCAACGGTTAAGACCGATCCTGATGACCAGTATCATAACTATTATCGCATTGCTTCCATTGACTTTTGGATTCGGACAAAGCGCTTCATTGCGTTCGCCAATGGCTTATGCGGTAATCGGTGGGATGATTACCAGTACGCTATTGACGCTTCTGGTTATTCCGTGTGTTTACGATTTGATGACCAGTAACAAACCATATAAAAAAGAGGAGTAGCATTAAAACCAAATAATCGCAAATGAACTTCATTATAAACAGAAAGGTTTTAATCAGCATGCTTTTCTTCGGATTAAGTATGATGGGTTATTTTTCGTGGAAAAATCTCTCCATGGAACTATTCCCCAACGCTGAACTTCCGATGCTTTATGTACAGGTTGTGAGTCAGCTCGAGGTTGATCCGAAATATATGGAGAGTCAGGCAATTGTCCCTCTTGAAGGGGCGATTGGATCGCTTCAGGGGATTATGAATATGGAGTCTACTGCAGAGTCCCGTCGTGGGACGATCATGGTTGAATTCAACAAAAATGTAAATTTTAAATATACCTACCTGAAGGTTCAGCAGAAGGTTGATGAAATTAAAGCATCACTTCCAGAGCAGTTTAAAGTTACGGTTGTGAAAGTTGACCTTAACCAGATGAAGAATCAGTTTATGCAACTTCAGGTTTTAGGCGGAGGGGGCGTAGACCGGGTACGGAATGTGACCGATCTTAAAATAAAATCAGAACTCGAAAATATCGATGGTATTGCTGGTGTCAATATTTTTGGAGGAAGGGAGAAGTCGGTTGAGATACAGCTTAATATGGATGTTTGTGAGGCTTATCACATCACCGCTGCAACGATACGGAATAAGATTTCGCAGAATTACAAGGCCAGGGCATTCGCCGGAAATGTGTACGAATCGAAAAAACAATATTTTGTCCAGGTCACCTCTGAATTTGATGACCTGAAAGAGATAAGTAATCTGGTGATTGCTCCCGGGCCTATCTTGCTCAAGGATGTTGCAAAGGTTTATTTCGGCACCAAGGAGGAGACCTCTTATTCCCGTGTAAACGGGAAGAATGCTGTTTCGATCACGCTTGTCAATGATGCTCAGTCGAATCTTATCGATTTGTCTCATAATACATTAAAAGTTATTGCCCGGTTAAATGAGACTCTGGCATCCAAAGATGTTCAGATTAAAGTGCAGAATAATGCTGCCGATACGATGGAAAAGAACCTTAATCAGATTGGTGAACTGGCACTAATTGGAGGTATTCTGGCCATTATGGTACTTTGGATTTTTCTGAAGAACTTTCAGCTCGTCTCTATCATCGCCCTGGCTATACCGATATCGGTCCTTACGGCATTCAATATTTTTTATGGTGCCAATATCTCGATCAATAGTTTAACCCTTGTGGGGATGGCACTGGCGGTGGGGATGCTGCTCGATAACAGTGTCGTGGTGCTCGAAAATATTTATCGGTTGCGGGGGCTCGGAAAGTCTCCGCGCGAAGCGGTGGTTCAGGGGACCACGGAGGTGTGGCGCTCGGTAACGGCCTCTACGCTGACTACAGTAACGGTATTTCTCCCATTTCTTTTTTCAGATAATTTTCTGATCACCCTCATCGGTAAAAATGTTGGGGTCTCTATCATATCCACCCTCACGATTTCGCTTTTGGTGGCTATGCTTTTAGTTCCAATGATGACATACGCTTTCTTAAAACGTAAAGGATCCGAAAGTTTGAGTTTTAATGTTGTTTCAACCCGGAACAAGCTGGTTCAGGCTTATGTGATGCTGATGAAATATTCACTTCGCAAGCCTGCTCAAACCATTGTCGGGGTATTGATTTTCTTTTTCGTTACAATCTTTCTTTGTCTTGCTGTGAGTATGAATAATCTGCAGCAGGTTGAAACGAAGGCTTTCCGGATTGGTGTTACAATGCCTGTCGGTGCAACCATTGAGGCTACCGATAAAATTGTTTCGCAGATCGAGAGCCGCATCGATACCTTAGCTGAAAAAGAGGATATCACAAGTAATATTCAGGTTGATAACGCAACGGTCAATGTGTTGCTTAAAGAGGATTTTAAGAAGAGCAGTAAACGGACGATCGCACAGATCCGCGATGATGTTCAGCGGAGGGTGGAAAACATCCCCGGAGCGGTTATCGATATCACCGATGCTTCCGAAACAACGGCAAGCTCAGGCGGATCCGGAGGCGGTGGTGCAGGTGCCCGACAAAGTAGTGGTGGAACCGGAAGTATGATGAAACTGTTGGGTGTAGGTTCAAATCAGGAGCAGATCTTAATCAAGGGGCAGGATTTTGATGTGATGAAAAATGTCGCCGGAGACCTTCAGTATTTCCTCGAATCACTCGAGTCGATGAACCGGGTTCGCGTGAGCTATTCGGATAACCGGCCCGAGGTACATCTTCGCTTTCATCCGTTAATCATGAGTGAATATGATATCTCACTGGCAAACATCGCCGGAGAACTCAACTCATTTAGTAAGGAGATTAATACCAATATTCAGTTTAAACAAGGAACCGATGAATATGATATTCTGATCAAGGAGATGCCCAAAGTGGGGACAACGCTCGAACAGCAAAAGAAACCACGTACAATTTACGATCTTCGCAACCTTCAGGTCCCCGACTCAAAAGGGGGATTGCATGAACTCCAGAATATCAGCGAGATTGTCTATTCGACAGGTTATGCCAATATTACCCGGGTGAACAGGGAGAAGCAGATCCAGGTTAATTTTTCATTTGTGGCTGCAGCCCAGGATTCGAAGGACCTCTTGACATCCTATCGTGATGAAGTGGACCGGGTGGTTGCAAGTTATAAATTGCCTGCGGGCGTGGCTGTTCAGGTAATCCATGAGGAGAATGAGCTGAAGGATTTTTACTTCCTGATCATGGCCGCATTTATCCTGATCTTTATGATACTGGCCTCTGTTTTTGAATCGCTGGCCACTCCGTTTGTATTGATGTTCTCTATTCCTCTGGCAGCAATCGGCTCATTTGTAGCACTCATTCTAACGGGAAATTCACTCTTTAGTGCCAATACTTTAATCGGATTTATCATTTTGATTGGAATTGTAGTGAATAACGGGATTATCCTCATTGACTATACCAACATCCTGCGAAAGCGTGGATTCAGAACTGAGCGTGCGCTTATCCTTGCCGGAATGTCACGGATCAGGCCTATCCTGATTACTGCAATCGTTACCGTGGTGGCAATGTTCCCACTGGCAATGGGAGACAATGAATATGTGGGGGCTATCGGTGCACCATTTGCAATCACTGTGATTGGTGGACTAAGCATGAGCACATTGCTAACGCTGATCTTTATCCCAACCTTTTATTTTGGTATGGAAAATGCGATTGCATGGTTCAAGGGATTGTCAATAAGAACCAGGATTATACAATTTGTACTTCTTGTTCTTGGAATGTATCTGATTTATACCCGTGTGGATGCTTTCCTCTGGCAGATGCTGGATGTAATTGCCATTGTACTGGTTGTCCCGGGAACAACCTGGTTTACCATGAACAGTTTGCGAAAGGCAAAAGAGTCAGTAATCGACCCTGCTGAGCCGATTCATATCTCAGTTCAGAACCTTGTTAAGATTTATGATTGGGGAAGCCGATTCCAAAGGGAGTGGATTGGTAACCGCAATATACGCGAACGGGCCGGTCAGATAAAATATTATCGGAGCTGGAAAGATTTCGATGACTTTTTATGGGAACTGCCAGTGCTTGGATTTTTGCTCTATTTTACCTTTAGCTACCTGAAGAACGGACTCTATATGTTTGTCATGGCTCATATTATTTTCTTCTTTGCATGGCATATCTGGGGTCCGGTAAAAGAATATCTGCAAAACAGCGGCGAGCAGAAGGACAAAAAATGGCCTTTTTCGATTGCCCGATGGGGATCCTCTTTTTTATACTGGATTTTACCTCTGATTTTTCTGGTTCTTTTCTATATCTCCTGGAGGTCTTTGGGTTCAGTAATCATGATTGGCATCTTCTGGTATTTTGCACTTGCGGTTAAAACTACTGCAGATATGCTTTATACGAAGAATTTAAATATCGAAAGATTACAGGGGCGGTTTGCGGGTTCCAGGCGGATCTTCTTTAAGCTGGTTGAGCAGATGCCTTTGATTGGCCGCAAGCGTGATGCATTCAAGGCCTTGAAGGGAGTCTCGCTTGAAATAGAAACCGGAATGATCGGATTACTGGGTCCTAATGGCGCCGGTAAGTCAACCATGATGCGGGTAATTTGCGGAATTTACGAACAGAGCTATGGCAAAGTTTGGATTAATGGTATTGACACCCAGGTAAAACGGGAGGAGTTACAGGGACTTATCGGCTACCTTCCACAGGAATTCGGTTCTTATGAAAATATGTCGGCTTATGAGTTCCTCGATTACCAGGGGATTCTAAAGGGATTGACAAATCCTGCAGAACGTGCCACCCGGATTGAGTATGTGCTCTCTTCTGTCCACCTTTGGGACCGGAAAGATGATAAGATTGGCGGATTCTCGGGTGGTATGAAACAACGCATCGGAATAGCCCAGATCCTGCTTCACCTTCCACGGATCCTTGTCGTTGATGAACCAACGGCAGGGCTTGATCCACGCGAACGAATCCGTTTCCGGAATCTGCTGGTTGAACTGAGTCGTGAGCGTGTGGTTATTTTCTCTACCCATATCATCGAAGATATATCAAGCTCCTGTAACCAGGTGGCCGTTGTTAATCGCGGGCAACTACATTATGCCGGAAACCCGGGTAATATGGTCAAACTTGCCGAAGGTTTAGTTTGGCAATACACGATTCCGGCACGCGATTTTGATGCATTCCCTGCCAAAGACAGGGTCGTGCATCATATGCGGGATGGTGACAATATAAAACTGAGGTTTCTCTCTGCTGAAAAGCCATCGGATGATGCCATTACTGTCAAGCCGGTTCTTGAAGAGGCGTATCTTTGCCTTCTGAAGGGAATCAGGGCGAAGTGAAGGAAAGAAGAGGAGAGGGGAGATAGGGCGACTGAGAGAAGGAAACGGCGAAGGGGCGAAACGGCGAAAGGGAGAAGTGGAGAGATAGGGAAACGGCGAAGGGGCGAAACGGCGAAGGGGAGAAGTGGAGAGATAGGGAAACGGCGAAGGGGCGAATAGGCGAAAGGGAGAAGTAGAGAGTTGGGGAAATGGCGAAGGGGAGAAACGGCGAAGGGGAGAAGTGGAG
>CANJNY010000123.1 GCA_947475715.1 Prolixibacteraceae bacterium | reverse complement strand
GGCCGAATCAGAAACATCGACATTGATTGTCACCAGTTTGAAATTATCCTGAATTGCCTGCTTTTCGAATACTCCACGATCACTGTCGATATGAACATGGGTATCAATTTTAAGAACCGATTGAAAATCCTCTATTGAAAAGAAATCTGACCGGCAACCGGTCATTAACGTGACAGCTAAAGCTAAAATAAGAAATGAAAGCTTCATTTTTCGGGAATTTGGTTGTGAATAAAAGTAAGAAAAAATTGCGATTTAGGGAGTAGTTCTTAATTTTGGAAAAAAAATAGTACAATGAAAAGTTCAGCCCGAAATATTCTCATGCTTTTGTTTGGATTAATCGCTTTAACTGCAACCACTCATGCACAGCCCTTTCAAATTAAAGTTACCCTTGATGGTTTAAAAGATACCAATATCTACCTTGCCCATTATTATGGTGCAAAGGTTCTGCGGATCGATTCGGCCAGGATCGATAAGTCCGGAACTGCAATCTTCAATAATAAGGAAGAACGTACTAATGGAATCTATGTAATTTATCTTAATAAAGACAATTACTTTGATTTTATGCTGGGTGCTGATCAGCAATTTTCAATCCGGACATCATTCAAGCCACAGGCTACCCGTTTCTACAAAGGGGCTGCTGAAACCGAGGCTTTTCAGCAATATCAGGATTTTCTGTCAATCCAACGCACAAAACAGCTAAAGTTACAGAAGGATGTTGAGAATCATAAGAATAATAAAGACTCAGTTAAAATCGTCACTGCAGAAATTGATCAGTTAAACACCGAAATGGAAAACTATTGGGAGAGTAAATCTGCAGAATACCCGGGAACCTTCTTTGCCGATTTTCTTCGCTCCATGATTTATCCAAAACCCCCAACCTTTGTTGCACCTGCAGATTCAAAAAATTCAGATTCACTTAAATGGGTGATTAATTATAACTTCAGCAAAGACCATTACTGGGATAATTTTAATTTTGCACAACCGGGAATGTTAAGAACACCACTCATTGACAGTCGTTTAGACACCTATTTTAAAAATACATTGTTGCAAATTCCCGATTCAATGATCAAACCGACTTTCATGGTTATTGACAAGTCAAAAGTCAATGAGGAGATGTACCATTACATTTCGTTGCAAAGACTCAATGCGGCGATCACCTCTGAAGTGATGGGGATGGATAAACTTTTTGTAGAGATTGCCGAGCGATATTTCCTCAACGGTAAAGCGACGTGGCTTGATTCGGCCGCAATCGCAAAAGTTGCTGAAAAAGTTAAGGTCACCAAACCAAATCTGATCGGGAATCTTGCCCCTGAACTTAAACTTCCCGATTCAGAAGGGAATTACTACAGCCTTCGTCAGATGAATTCGAAATATACGATCCTGTTGTTCTGGGAGCCCAATTGCAGCCATTGCAAAAAAACGGTTCCTCTGATTTACAAGGATTTATACTTACCTTTAAAAGATAAAGGGGTTGATATTTTTGCAGTTTGCACCCAGAACAAGAAAGATGACTGGTTAAAGGCTATCGTTGAATATAAGTTACTCGACTGGACCAATGTCTGGGACCCTTCGGTTACCTCCAATCTGCGTACGCTTTATGATGTCTACAGCACACCGGTTATTTACATTCTTGATCCGACCAAGCATATCATTGCCAAACGACTGGATGTGGATTCGTCGGTTAAGTTCTTAAATCATTTGCTTGAAACGAAGACGAAATAAAAAAATGGAAATAAAGTGGAAATGGAAGAGAGATAAATTGAATTCTGCCTAAATTACAACGACTTAAATCCCTTTGTAAATCGTCCAGATCCAATTCAACACAACAAGAAGGATCGCCGAACCAGCGATCCACGGTCGCTTTAGAAACGCTTCACTTTGATTGTAAAAATCAAATAGCGTAGATTTCTTCCAACGGATATCCACTAAAATCCAAAATGGGGCGATTATAAGCAATGCCAATAAAATCAACCCCAATGGATTCCATCTCAGGACCTCCAAAAAATCACCCTTTAAAAGTGCAATCACCGACCGGGTAGATCCGCAGGATGGGCATGGAAAATTAGTCAGTTGTTTAAACAAACAGACTGATGATTCCCCTACTTCCGAAGATCTTTGAAAGTAAGCCACTGAAAGCCAAAGAAAACCAATCACACAAGCCACAGATAAAAAAATATACAACTTGTTCCTGGTCATCTTTTAATAAAGATATGGCTGAATTTGTTCCATATTTTTTTGACGGGTTAATCCCATGATCGAAAACCAGTCAACAACAGTCCAGACTCCCATCCCACCACAGGTAAGAAGTTTTACAATTCCCAATCCCACATCTCCGATAATCATCCGATCGACACCAAAGTGCCCAACTAATATGGAGATAACAAGGCTTATTGCTGGATCTTTAAGTTGGACTGTTGAGATCATAGCCCACCTTGAATCTTCCAGGGCGATCAATCTATCCCTGATTGCATTAAGCTGATAACTCTTAAAATACTTACCATTGGTCATGATAAACATGTCGACCCGTTGTGCTTCCATGATTTTTCATTTTCAGTTTTCCGATTCTTCAGGCTTTTCGGTGACGCCCCGTTTTTATAAAGTGGCAGCTGCTCTACGTTTTGAAAATCCGCCCCAGGATTTCAATTTCAAATCTTTGATAAACAAAATTATTAATTTAATTAACAGAAAAGCAAAAAAACCGCTAATTATTTAATCTTTACAGCTTTTATCGATGAAGGCACTACTGCTATTTCAACAGACATTTACTACATGATCCAAATCGAACAAGGGCGAAGCCACAAGGTCTAACAGTTATTGCCGGATGAAGATCTCCTGCTCCAGCCCCTTTCTGTATTTTTCGATTAGCCGCAATAAAATCCGGATATTCTCCTCTTCAACTAACTGCAGATCAAATTGAATAGTCTGATTAAAATAATTATCCCTGTTTCCATTTTCTGAAAGCAATTTTTCGATGTTGGCAGGAATAAAGAAAGATGCTTTATCCTGAAGGTATTTTTTATATTCGTTTATGTAAATATTCACCCCGGCAATATCGAAGTCGCCAAAATGGAGGTAATCATTGGGAATCTGAGTTAACCACCTCACAAGATCCTTATTCTGAGGATACCGTGAAACGAATAATGGATTAAGATGCCCGAACAGATTGCGTTGTTTTTGAATTTGCCTGAAGTTTTCAGGGTTTTCGATACCGACAATTGTGAGGTCCGATGAGGGAGTAAAATCCTCATAATCATAGACAAAGGTAAAAGTCCCCTCCTTTGGTTCGACTATAAAAAGCTGATTATTCAAGACACATTCAACCGGCTGGTAGCAATTGACTAAAAATCCTTTAAAGGTTCGGATTAATTTCAACTTTGAATTCGATGAAATCTCAATTGCCTCGGCCCTGCTTAGATCCCATTTTTGGTACCCGATGATATAATTTTCCAGATTTTCAATCCCGAAATGGTTGAATAAAAAGGGAATAAGCAAATCACTTCCGGCCAGGCCGATTAACTTTTTACTTCGACCTTGTAAATGGACATTGAGGATACCGTTTTCAATCATCAGATCGATCACCTCATGTTTTAATTTACTGAAGGGGATTTTCTCTCCATTGAGCATTAAAACCAGCTTTTCTGCTATTGAAACGGGCAATCTCATTGGTGCAATACGGTTTTTTATTCGATTGTATATTGTGATAAAATACGGTTAACCCTGGTTATACTTTGATCATCCTTCTTCAATTTATAGATGTGTTTAAATGCAAGCGCATCATTTTCAATTGGAGAACTGTTAATCAGCAGAATATTCCGGTCGTTGGCAAATTTGAGTATTCCCCTCACATTATTAGGATGAAGTTTCCCGATTTCATCCATCATACAATGCAATTTAAAATCCTTGAACCGCTTCGAGGCACCCTCTTTAAATACATTGAGTAGCATAATGTTCACCATCGCTTTGACCAGAACATCGGTCCCGTCTGAACCAACATTGGAGAGTTTCTCTACCCAGCCGGTATCATTTTGGTTCTCCTCGATTCGAAACTTTAGTTCAAAGGAATCTGAAAGTGAAATAAAATCCCGCTTAAGGTCACCTATTTTTTTTACAAATTGCTTCAGTAGATCAATGGCCTCCTTGTTTTTTCGATCCTGATTTTCAGATGAAAACAGATTAGCCTCCCCGATGTTAAATGAATTTTCGTTGTTATATTTCATAATCAGAATGAGCAACTGGACCACCTCATTCTTACTTTGGTCAATCTTCAACTCTATTTTCCGGATCACGCCCACGAAATTCCGTTTAACAAAATCATCATTGATTTTATTGACAACGTTCTGAATTTTTCCGGATTCCGAGACTAAATCGGTAGTCTGCTTTCCAATGGTGGTAATAATGAGTGCAAATCGTTCATTCACCTCCTTTTCAATCCGTTCAATTTTATTCTCCTCCACAAAATCTGAAAGCATTTCAGCAAAATCAAGGAAGGACCGGGTATCTGTGAGTTGTTTTTTGAATTTAAACAGGTTGTCTTCGCTAAACTTACCCAGGAAATCGGTAATCGTTTTTCGTATCTCATCAATCCGGTTGTATAGCTTATCATAATGAATCTCCCTGATCTCATTAATCAGAATTTTAACCCTTTTTTCCGTCCTGACATCCCCGCCAGATTCTGCAAAATGCTCATTAATAGAAATATAACATTCCGAGCTACTAAATTCAACAAACGATTCCTGATCTTCACTGATTAGTTTCAGTCCGTCATTGAGATGTTGAATCCGTAACTGAATTGTTTCCAGCTCTTTCGAAAGAAGCTCATGCTGGCGTTTATACTTTTCCTCCTCACTTTCCAGCTGTTTATCGAGCAGTTGTTTTTGACTTTTGAAATCGGGTGACCGATCCAATAATTCCCGTTTATCTTTGTTGTACTCCGCAACGGCATCGCGGTTTTCCTCAATAAAAACAAGCTCACTTTTTATGGAAACCAACCTGATATCAATTTCATCCAAACGTTTGGTATCGGCTCCGCTGCCGGAAAATTCCTGATCCTTTTGAAGATTCAGCTCCGCTCTCCGCTTTTGATAGATATTTTGCTCATCTGCAATTTCAGTCTCAAGGGTATTTAAACGCTGTTTAACATTTTCACCCTCTGCTTCAATTATTTTATCCCTTTCGCGCTCCTTCGACCTGATCAATCGGATCAGCTCATCCTCTGCTTTAATCAGATTTGCTTTTAAAACCAGCTCTTTTTCATGCCCCTTTTCAATTTCCAGTTGGATGGTTTCAATGGCCTCTTTTTTGGCCGTTTCGGCTTTTAAATCGAACTCATTTATCGTAATTATCAATTCATCAGACTTTATTTTCTGCTGATCCAGAAAATGACAATTCTCCTTAATGGCTTCTTTCTTTATGCGGATCTTAGGTTGGTATTTCTTTTTCAGATTCTCCTTCTCTCTTTCTGTTTTTTCAATTAAAGCAGTTACCCCTTTGCGTTGATTGGCCACAACCATAATCAAATCCAATTTTTCATTTTCGTAATCTGAAACAGTTTTAACGCTCTTGTTAATTTCATTCAGATCGATGTTAATCCCATAAAAATTACCCCGATCCTGTTCAAGTTCCGGAGAGAGGGATGAATTGAACAGCACATTTTTCTCGTCGATCACTTTCCCGATTGTCTCTTCCCAGCCCTTGTAATTCACATTTAACCAGCCATAAAGCGAACTGCGGCTATTTTCAATGATAACCTCAATCTCTGCAATCCGTTCATTTGCATCCCTGATCTGAATTTCCAGTTTCTCTTTCTCCCGCTCGAACGAGTTTTGAAGTTCATTTTCATCAAGTTCCCAATGTTTCTGAAAAGTCTCAATCTGACGGCTAAAATCTTCATTATCGGCTGTTAATTTCCGCTGTTCTTCAGCATAAACACGCTGATCCTTTCGCAGAGCGATGATTTCATCCTCAAAAAACCGCTTATGTTTAAGCCCCTCTTTGTTCAGCTTTAGATTTTGTGTGATTTGTTTCTTATGGTCAAAATCTTCCCGAAGATTATCCAGTTCTTTTCTGAACTCAATCCGGATTCCATTAATTAATTTATCTGAACTCTTTCTTGCCTCATCCTTAAAAACCAGATATGTTGAGTTAATCTTAAATTTCTCCCCATTCTTTCGATTTACAAATTCATTCCATTGATTCTGCTGATTACCCAGTAATGCTTCAAATTTTTGGGACAACTCTTTGAACTGAATTGAGAGCAAATCTTTTTCGATGGATAAATTCTTATCCTCTTTTTCAAGATCGGGTTTGATTGAAACCCGCTCGAGTATCTGGTTAATGTTTTTTCGTTCATATTCCTCCAGGAGACGCTTAACTGTTTTAAGCTTATCGTCATAAACACTGATTTCACCTCTGATCTTATTCTCTTTTGATTTAAAAATTTCGAATATTCTTGCCAATTTTGCCTGCTGAACCATCTCCTTATTTCGCTCAATTCCCAACTTATCCTGCAAAACAGGTTCCTGGTCCTTTATTTTGTTCAAAGCCCAGGCCAGCTCCTTTGTCAAATGGATTTTCTCTTTCTCGAGATACCTGATCGCCAGATGAAGATTTGAAATTGATCCTGCCTGTGCAGAAGTAACCGGCATTTTAAACTTGCGGATATCGGTAAGCTGGGTATCAAAATCCTTAAGATGATGGGTATAGGTATTCAAATCGATCTTAATGTCATTTTCGAGTGACATAATAATGGTTTGCTTGATAAACTCAGCATCCATTTTCGAGTTGAGAAAAACGTTCTGGATTGTTTTCGGGATATTCTGATAATCCCTGCTTTCAAGCAGTGAATATCGCTTTAACTCATTCTTCTTTCCATCGTGGCTGCCATACAAAATATCCTTAAAATCAACATGATAATCAATTTTACGCTTGGTGTAGAAAATCCTGTTTGCATCCAGTTGTCGGGCAATGCCATCGAAACTATCGGGTACAACCCCATTTTCACTCACGAAAAATTCTCTACGGTATTGTCCGTCATGAAATCTAAAGCATACTTTATGCTGCGATTTATAGGATACAACACAAAACTTCTCATCATCCCGCACAACTTCATAGATGATGTAAGAGTTGGGATGAGCAAAATAATAATCGGTATAGGTTTTTTTCTCCCGGGAAATACCTAGATTTAAAGTATCTGCATTATAAAAAAACAAGATTGCCCGAAGCAAGGTGCTTTTTCCAACCCCTTGTGTTCCGATAAAATGAACATTTCCATCCAGATTAATCTCGGCATAGGTGATATGAGCACTGTTGATGAAGATAATTTTATTCAGGTATCTCATTTTGTACTTCGTCTGGAATATTAATAGTATTGATCAATTCTTCAAGATACTTAAAGGATGAAAGCACTTTATACGATCTTAGAATCTCATTTTCCATCTCAAGATAACCGTCCCTGATCAATGATTCGATTGCCTTTGAAACAACATCGTGGTACGAAGATTTGTCGTCAAGCTTGAGTGAATTCCGAATTCCGTCAGCCTTATTTTTCAGAACTGCATCGACATTTATTTTAACAGCAATTTCGGATGGTGTAAAACTAAATCCAGTTGCAAATGAATTATCAAACGACTTGAAAAAATCGACAATATCAATCCATCGGAATGCAATCTCTATTTTACGTTCCAGGTCCGCTTTTGATTCCGTGCGTGAAAAATAATAAAATTCATCCCCCTTTTCAAGTACAAAATTGATGGCAAGAAAATATTCCGATAACGACTCATAATTATCTTTTTCATCAATAATATCGTAGAGCTTACGGACCACGGCATCACTGCTGTTTGAACAAATAAACTGACCTTTGCTTAACAGGTCAAATATTTCGCCTGTTTTATTTGGGACATTCATCCTTTGGATTATTTAGGGTAAACCATGGCATATTCAATTTCATTTTGGCGATTAAAATTTTCAGAAACTTCAAATTCATCTTCAAACATAGAGATTAACTGGCAATAAATAGTTACCCGTTCTTCAAAGGATACCTCACGGTTAAATCTGTAGTTCATTACAAAGAAGAACAGATGATTGCCTGATGCTGAAAAATTATTTTTGATTTCATCCAGATTTACTGCAACCTCTGTTTCTGTTTCCTGAATCAGGTATTCCGGTGAGATTTGTATTGCTGTTTGGGTAAACGGTTTTATTTCCGGCTTAATTCGATGATATAGTTTTTCAATGCTTTTCCGGGCATCTTCATTTTCCAAGCCGTCGAGCGATAATTTAAGTGGATAGGTCGGTTTAGGATCAAACATTGTGGCTCTGCTTTTTGCAATCAGTTCAACAATATTTGTTTTTCCCTTAATCTCAAACTGATCCTTCAAATACTTGATCTGGCGTAATTTGCCGATAAATTTGCTTTGATATTTTATCTGGTTAATGAATTCAATAATCTGTTTTCGGGCCTCAATAAGGTTCTGTCTCGAATCGGTAAGGTCAAGGCGCAGTTGAATAGTTATTAGTTTGAGCTCCTCGTCTGCCGCTGTTTTAAAAAAGGTGAGTTCATCTTCAAGGATCAGCTTCTCAGTCTGCTCGATCAATTGCTGAATAGCATTTAACTTAAGCTTGTGATTTTCAAGTTTTAGAAGTTTGATCTTATAATTAGGCTCCGTTTTAAAGGTATTTTCAATATTTCGGTTTAGGTCGAGGATATTTCGCAACGTAATCCTTCCTACTTTTCGCAGGGTTGATTTTACTAATTTGAGGTATTTGTATCGTTCGCTTTCACTGTTAGCCTTCAGATAGTAAAGCATATATTCCTCCTTAACCTGCCTGAGATTCTCGTTGATAAATGAGGTATTGATCTCCTCGTTTACTTCGAGAATCTGCTCAAAAAACTGAAGGAACTGATCATCAAGTTCAAGAAAGTTTCCGTTCTGACGGACGATATCTTTGCTTAATAATAACTGTATAATATCCTCATTATTATCCAATACCTCAAGTGCATACTCGTACTTATAGGAGAGTGATTTACGTTTCTCGAACATCTCTGCCAGCAGTTTATGCCCCCGGCTAAGTGTACTGAGTAATTCACGAATGGAATGAAAATGATTCATTGTAAATTAATTCGATGTAATTAACGAACTATTCAAATCTGATCTGACCATACTTTTCAAATTCATGAAAAGATTTAATGATCGGTTTCCAGGCCCATTTAATCATCTTTCCGGTATCATAATCAAGCCTGTAAAAATTGGCGTTCCAGGTTGTTCCGCTAACTGCCGGAACGTTGGCCAGGGGAACAAACAGTGCAAAAGGGAAAAAGAGCTCTGCACTCCATGATTTGATCGCCCCACCCATTTCTGCTTTACCCCCCCCCTCGATATGAACTTTCTTGACCACCAACCGCTCATTTTCATAATGCCAGGGTCTCCATCCATGAAGCTTCCCTTTAATATTGGGGATAAGTAAAACCAGCTCTTTATCCAGATGGTTTACTTCATATTCAAGATAAAGAGGTTGGCCAAGATCGGGATGAAAGAAGACTTCAAAAACATCACCTTCGAAAAGGTTCTCAAAATCGGTGTTATATTTGGTTGTGATTTTTTGATCTTTGCCTTCGAAAAGAAGATAAATCCCTTTTGATGAATAGACAATTTTGAATTGGGTTTTATCCTCCTCTCCACCGGTATCCAGTTTTATTAAAGGAATCCATTCTGTTTTCTTCCATTCAGGACTGCTTCCATCGCCGGTAATGGTAAAGTCAACACTTTTTTTTACGACTAAAGATGCTTTTATGGGTGGTTTTTCATTGCCATAAATTTTAAAACTGCTAAAAGAAACAGACCAAATTATCAGAAATAAAATCAATATCTTATTCATTATTAAATATTTAAAAACATAAAAAAATAATTCTTAGAGTAATTAGTTTGAATTGATTTTGTTTTAATTCTTTGTGGCTTTGCGTCTCTGCGTGAGAAAAAGTGTTATAGAAGCTCAAAGTCACAAGTGTTCACTAAATTTTCCAACCTCAAATTCTTATTTATTTCTCACCGGCATGTCTCCCTGTTTCGCGACCTTCCCAGCCACTCTTTCCTTTATCGATAAAAATTTCAGTCACTGTTTTGGAGACCCGGTCATCCACCTCTTCAACCAATTGCAGCCTAAGCGGATTGGTCAGTTTCTTCTGTAAATCGATAACCGGTTGATACGGGTTTCCAGATTTTGGTGTTTCATAAACCATATAGGCCCATTTTTCAGAGAAAATATTCCCCTTCATCGCAGGAATCATTTGCTGCATATTGGAGGAGAGAAAACTCAAAGATAAGGCGCGGGCCCAATAGATCCAGGGTCCACCGGTAATGTAAAAGAACGGATTGAGCAAGCGGGGTGAAGACTCTAGCCCGGCATTGGCATAACTTAGCTGGATACCGGCAAATCCGACACCTGTTTTCGCATTATAAAATGTGATCCATGGAACATCGGCCTCCATTTTGAGATCGGTAAGGTCGGGCATTTCGGTGATATCGTAATTGATAACCGAATCACGCACAACATCATACCAGGCTGCATGGGTGATCAATTCCCGTTTAATTACAATTTCTCCGTTGCGAAGGGCAAGGCAATTAACAGTCTCATTGATACGTAATACAGACGAACTAATGAAATAAGGTTTGCCTGGATAAAATTCATACCTCACTGAAGCATCAACCTGCGGTATATCGCGCAAGTTACCCCAAACTTCGCTCGATGCGAGAACCGGACCCGAAAAGGACTTAACATTTGGCGCCGGCTTCCAGTCTGAAGTATGGGTCCAGGGTGTTGGCGGGGTATAGATTTCAGGATTCCAGTGAATTGCTCCGTTTGTCTCCTTGCGATGGTAGAGTGGAAAATCGGGTCTGCTTTTTAAAGCTATCTGATCAAGATGACCGGAATTGGGATGTAAAGCGATCGAAATTTGATCATTATCAATCTGAAGTCCCGGAGCCTCACCCTGCACACGAAGGTCAGAGAGGTATGTTTTAACCATTGCATTTTCATTTTGGTAATAGACCAGAAAAACACGGCTCGATTTCGCAGGTACATCTGCCAAAAAGGAGAGGCGGGCAGTTATCGTGGGAAGCCAGATCGGAACCAGACGTGTCGGTTTTCCATCCTTGTCTGGTGCCAGATCATCCTCTTTAAGGTACTCCTGAACATCGTAAACCTGACAGGGTATCTCTGTTAGTTTATGGGTCAGCGGATCGACAGCCGCGACTCTGATTTCCCGTTTAAGGTCCTTCGTTTCATCGGGATAAAAGGCAAGAACTACATCAACAGGTTCCCCTTTGCGCTCAATTCCTGCGGTTTCGCTTAATACGATCGACTTATATCTTCTCCAGGCAGGATCAAATACCGACGTTTCAGAGGGTGCCGTAACAGACTGAACCGCGGAGATCACAAGGTCGTTCTCTGAATTACTGGCCGCTTTTTTCATCCGAACACTCACTTTAACATCGTATTTTGCACCCGGTTCCCACTTAACCCATCCAATAACATAAGGGTGGTTATACATCGAGTTGTCCTTTGCAAGCCCGGCACCTGAAGGAGGCCGATGTGTTAAAACCGGTTTGTTCAGATCCTCTTTATCGGTTTCTTTATGCAGATTTGTAAAACGGAGTGTTTTGCCGTTTACTGCCACCTCAACCTCCATAATCGAAGGATAAGGAAGTTCAAGCTCTGCCTTAAGATAGTAGAACGGGATTGCCGGGCAAGGATATCCCAATTCCAACTTACTGATTTTTAATTCATCTCTGTTCGCACTAAAAGTATTCTGAACAATAAAAATAAGAAATAGGAATGCAATATTTCGCAACAGATTATTGGTGTTCATTGATATATGTTTTGTTTTTAAATTGTGCTTATTTTAAATCTGTCGGTCTCACCGTGATCAGGTTTCTATTCCTGAGCTCCTGCACTCCGTTTTCCCATTTGCCACCGGTTCCCCACATATAATAGGAGAAATACATGGTACTTTTCTGTGTAATGGGGACCCACGGCTGGAATTCTGTATAGTAATAATGGGCATCCCCATTGCTTGGATGATTCATCCACATGTGAAGAAACAGTGGCTGGCTCACCGGATAGGCACCTACAAAAGTGATATCCTCCTTTTCGTCATATCCGGCATTCCATCCCTCTTTTAAGGTAAACAGGTGACCGTAATATTTCTCCGGTTTCATACGGAATTTCTCAATGCCCTCCACCGAAGGGATCATGAATACGTCTTCAGGTCCATGAACAGCTCCCAGTTCGAGAATAGGTTGTGGTCCGATAACATTTGCCTCAGGATTTTTAAAGGTGAGCGCAAAACGAACTTCAAGAAGCGGGGAATTGCCATATAAGGTAAATGTTTTCTCCAGCCGGTTACCGTAATAATCGGCAACCATCTTCACCTGAACATAATCTCCATGATCCTTAACCAGTGTTGCCTCGTAAACCTTATGGGTTTCCATGCTCCCCTGACCGAGGAAGTCTTCAAAACCTCCGAAAGGATAATACCCTTTTTCGCGGAAAGGGCGTCTGTCGTCATTCGATTTTTCGGGCCACAGTTTAAACAGCAGATTATCTTTCCTGCTTTTTACGATATATTCGATAACACGCGCTCCTGTTGAGAGGAGGGTTACCTGCACACTGTCGTTCTCGAGTCGGAATTCATTGACTCCGTCACTGTTCAGATCTACAGGATAGGCCCGAGCCACGCCCTCCGCTTTTCCGACTCCCAACTGGCTGGTAGTGGTAACACCCAATGCCGAAACTTTTACCGTATAATCACCTGCAGAGAGTTTCAGGTCGAATTGCATATCCTGAAATTTACTTAACTGTGCTGTATTATTTTGAGTTGATGTAAAAACAGCTTTCCCTGGTTTGTCTTTTGCAAATACCTGAACAAGAACGGGAAAAGGCTTATCACTTGCAAAATTGTGAACACTGACCGGATATTTAACCAATGGAGCATGGCTATAAAGGAGTTGATGAACCGAAATAGCGGGTGGCAAATCGAGGATGGCCATGGTTGTTTTTGTCTTTTCCCCCCAGTTAAAGTTTGCAATTACAGGATTTGTTGCATTCATGCCACCAGCCAGGGGCCGAACTTTAATTTGTATTGTTTTTGAGCTGTTAGCCGGTAGGGTGAGTGCCGATTGATAAGTTTCATCTGTGATTACTTCGGGAGGAAGCTGAAGATTAAGTTTACCTGAAACTACATGAGGATAGTTATTGGCCACAGTAATCTGTACGTTATAATCCTTAACATCTGCCTGAATATCGATTCTGTCTCCGTAATACTCCTCTAAATAGAGACGATCCAGCAACAGTAACTGAAGTGCATTCCGATAGCGTGCAGGTCCCATCATTTTACCCTGCGCCAGAACAGCCACCTCACGACGATCCATTATTGCACCCCACATCAGATCGCGTGTTATTTTTTCCCCTTTCTTTATAAATAAAACCATGCTTGGTATAAGGTCACCCTCCATGGTTCCGGTTGTTGAGATAAACGGGACATTTTCGTTATCGATCTGTTTTTTATTTCCTTCGATTCCAATATACCCATCGTAATGAAAAGGATCACTCTCGGCATCAAAGACAGGTCTGAAAGCGTATCCGTTTTTACTATGCGCAAAATCAATCCACGATTGTTTGGTGACCATATCCTGTACCTGCAGTTTATCATAATCGTTACAACCAAAAATCGGAGAAAATCCGACATCTGCCACAATCGGGAGATTGGTCTTTTTCATCCAGCCGGCCAATTCGTCTTTCATCCAGAAATCCATATAACCACTGAAAACAAACCACGAATTTCCTTCGTTCATCCCTTTGCCAATAACTTCAAGCGGGTGTCCCTGAACGCAGGTGACACTTTTGAGAAGGGTCTCTGCACCGAACATCCCTTTCCGAAGGTCATAATTTTCCAGAAGGTTCTTTGTACTTTCAAGCAGCTCTTTTATCTTTTTTAGTGCTGCCGGATCAGTTGATGCAGCAACAAATATCTTTCGCTCGCCATTTTCCAGAATAAACAAGTTAACTTCCTTAAAGTTGATGGCACCGTATTGATAACTTTTTAATTTTTGTCTCCATATACTATCCGGAACAAATTTTGCTGTCAATATCTTCCCTGCCTCAGTTCCGGGATCGGTAAAAACAAGTACATCGCCTAAGCCTAAAGTTGCTTCAAGTTCCTTTAGTGATGGAGCTTCGAGTGTTTTAGCGGTTGAAGAAAATAAATTGCTCACAAATCCCTCCTGGACCGAAAGTCCGGGAAGCTGCATGTCCTCTGCCACATCAATTTTGCTTTGGGCTATCGTGTTGGCCACATTGGGAACAGCCATTTTAAATAAATTCCCATACCTGATCCACTCCTTGTAATCGTTATGCCAGTAATTGGTATAGCCGTTAAACTGGACCTCGTTCCTGACCGAATTAGCCAGTGGAAGAAATTCTCCTTTAAACGAATAGTCGCCTAATTGCTGAGCACTTAACGATCCATTGACTAATAATAAAAAGAGCGATAATGATAAAAATAAGCTATTTGGCCGTTTTTTCATAGTTAATTTTTTTTACAATTTAAAAGCAATTAAATAATATAGTTTGGAGAATAAAGGATTCAAATCTGATGTGATAAAATTAGTAAAATATTATTTAGTTAAAATCAAAACTGAGAATAGTTTATCTTTCAAACTGTAAGTAAAAAAACGACCGGATAAGGGATTCAACCAATTGTCCAATTCAAAATATTCCTATTTTTGTACTCTGAACAAATAGTATACTGATGAAACGAGCCATGAGGGACAATCTCACACAGAAAGATAATTACTTTTGGCGAGTTCCATGTGGCCATTAAAAATCAAATTATAAACACATGAAAGTATTCAAATTCGGCGGAACTTCGGTAGGATCAGTTGAAACCATGAGGACGGTAATGAACCAGGTTGCAGACGGAGAGCAAAAACTGATTGTTTTATCAGCCATGTCAGGGACGACCAATAGTCTGGTTGAGATATCAGATTACCTGTCAAAAAAGAATAAAGAATCGGCACTGAGTGTAATCAATGCCCTTGAAAAAAAATATTACAATGTGGTCTTCGATCTTTATCAGACCAAAGAGGTCAAAGAGCAAGGCAAAAAGGTTCTTGAAGAGCGGTTTGAAGTAATTAAGTCATATGCCTCCGGAATTTTTCCTGAGGAGGGGGCCCGTGCATTGCTGGCTCAGGGTGAGTTGATCTCCACTGCACTTTTTACACTATTAATGCAGGAATCGGGTTTCAACACCCTTTTACTTCCTGCGCTTGATTTCATGAAAATTGATTCTGATAAAATGCCTGATAATTCCTTTATCAAGGAGAAATTAAATGGCCTAATTAAGAATCATCCCAAAGCAGACTATTATATTACGCAGGGATTTATCTGCCGTAATGAGGCAGGAGAGATTGATAACCTGCAAAGGGGTGGATCAGATTATACCGCAACACTGATTGGTGCAGCGATAAACAGTGAAGAGGTACAAATCTGGACCGATATTGATGGATTTCATAATAACGATCCCCGCTATGTTGAAAATACGAAGAAAGTAGATACGCTCTCGTTTAACGAAGCCTCTGAATTAGCCTATTTTGGAGCCAAAATTCTCCATCCTCAGACCGTTTTACCGGCCATGATGAACGGGATTCCTGTAAGGTTAAAAAACACGATGAATCCACCCGATCCGGGAACATTAATTACAGCTGAAAGCAAAACCACCGGGATAAAGGCAGTTGCGGCTAAGGATGGGATTACGGCGATTAAGATCAGATCGGGAAGAATGCTTAATGCCTATGGTTTTATTAAGAATATATTTGAAATCTTTGAATTCTTCAAAACATCCATTGATATGATTACGACATCAGAAGTTGCTGTTTCAGTGACCATTGATGACTCGAAACATCTTGATGAGATTGTTGCTGAATTGAAAGAATATGGTAAAGTCGAAATCGATCGTAATCAGACCATTGTTTGTATCGTAGGAAATATGATCGCAGAGGAGAAGGGATTTGCTGCCAAGGTATTTACCTCGCTGAATGATATTCCTATCCGGATGATTTCGTATGGTGGAAGCAAGCATAATATTTCGGTACTTATAAATACCAATGATAAAAAAGCAACGCTTCAGGCATTAAGTGCCAAACTTTTGAATGCGTAATAAAAAGGGGACCTGATTAGATCTTATTAATCTAATCAGGTCTCCTTTTACTCAAATGCGAGAGTTTATTAACCTGTGACTTATTGATTAGGTTATAATTAGGTAATTGCCGACTCAACTTCATCAAGATTTTCCAATATCTTAACCCCTGTTTTCTCAAGCCGCTTTCTGGACTGGTGTCCATGTGCGATAAGAACACATGCACATCCAATAGCTTGTGCGACTTCATAATCATGAACAGTATCACCAATCAACACCGTTAACTCCGGAGTTAAGTTTCGATTCCTGATTAACCTGATTCCATTTTCGACTTTTGATGTTGCAAAATGGTTGTCCAGTCCGCTAAGATCTTCAAAAAAATGGGATATACCACAATCAAGTGCAGTTTTTTCAAGCTGGTTCTGCTCCATTGCCGAAAGGATAAACTGCCGGCAACCCAGCTTTTGCAATCGCAGAAGTATGGGTATT
>CANJNY010000122.1 GCA_947475715.1 Prolixibacteraceae bacterium | reverse complement strand
AAATTCTCCGATAATGCAAAAAAGATCATACAGACTCCGAAACCAAAAATGCTGTAGAGCATTTGAGTTCCCGAGTGTGAAACAGGAGGTTTAAAGGTGAGAATAACAGACATCAGGATAGCTCCAAAAGCAGGGCAGGCTCTTAAAAATCCAAGTCCTTCCGGTCCAACTTTAAGGATATCCGAGGCAAACACCGGAAGCATGGCTACCGCTCCGCCAAAAAGGACAGCAAACATATCGAGTGCAAAGGCATTTAATAAAACCTTTCGCTGAAAGACGTATACAATACCTTCCTGAATACGCTCAAATATTCCTTCTGCTGAGCCCTGAATAAGTGCGACCTTTCCCGGACTCTTAATAAACAGGAGAATTACAGTACAAATAAGATAAAAAATAAAAACCAGTGTATATGCCGGAATGATTCCAAAAAATCCATAGACAACACCTCCCAAAGCGGGCCCCACAACAGCCGCAACATGCCAGGCTGTGCTACTCCAGGTAGATGCCATAGTAAGCTTATCGCGCGAAACAAGCTGACCAAGCAATGCGGTATGAGCCGGCATTAAAATACCACGTACCAGACCCGTTATAAATATGGTGATAAAGATAGGAAATACACCATAAAGTTGCTGTAAACTGACAAAGGGAAACGAATACACCAGAAGGATCAAAGAGCCAATCAAAAGGAGAAACGAGGTATAAAAGATGATTCGCTTTCGGTCCCAGATGTCAATATAATGGCCTGCAAACAAGGCAATACATACCTGAGGAATAACTTCGGTCAATCCAATCATCCCAAGGGAAAGGACGTCCTTTGTGATGTTATATAACTGCCAGCCAACAATTACAGATTGCATCAGCGTTGCGATAGTTGATAAAAACCGGTAGGCCAAAAAAAGGGTAAAACGTCGGTTATGGATCAGATCAAAAGCCTCACCTGAAAAATACTTCTTCATATATTATGTTACGAATACTATTTTACGGAGTGATTAGTGCTATATATCTCATATATTTTCAGAGGTGTCACTTCTCGAAATGATTCTAACAGGTAGTTGGCATTCTGCAGTTCTGCGACATTAACATGTTCTGTTTGGACAGCAACACCGAACATACCTGCACTTTGAGCTGCCTTGAGTCCATTAGGTGAGTCTTCAAAAACAAGGCAATTTCCTGCTTCTGCACCAATATTCCGGGCAGCCATCAGATATACATCGGGGAATGGTTTACTTTTTCCGGCTTCTGCAGTAGTAACCACCGCATCAAATAGGGGAAGAATCCCACATCTCTCAAGCAAGACATGAGCAAGGCTGGTTGAAGAGGATGTTGCCACAGCCAGTTTCATTCCAGACAAGCGAAGCGCCTGTAACAGGGTTAAAACTCCTTCATTAAGTTTAAGGTCCTGAAGGTTTTTAAAATATTCACACCGAAATAAATCATCAAAGTCAAGAAGTTCTTCAACGGTTTGAGACAAACCAAAACGTGCTTTAACATCGCCGTACATATAGTCCCCTGCAGTGCCCAGATAGGTTCCGTGAATTTCGTGCGAAACATCAATTCCAAGCTTTTCAAAAAGCTCCCTTTCAATCGAATAATGAATTGGTTCACTATCGATTAATACACCATCCATATCAAAAATTACAGCTTCCGGTTTTATCATAAATCAATGGAATACGACTTCAAAAAATGTGTTAATATTTAATGGGGCAATTTAGCACAATAGTTCCAAATTTTTCTATTAAATTTTAACTTTGACCTGATTAACCTGTTAACAAATCGTTAAAAAAAGGCCGATCGGTGAAGGCAGGAATAATTAACAATTAAAAGCTATTTTAAACAGGGGAATACCAAATCATTAAATTAAATTCGTAACGCAGTAAGTATTCGCTCAAAACTTTATTAATCTTGAGTATCCAGGTGGTTATATATCGTTTTATCACCATGCTACTGGTGTTGGTTTCCGGCCAAATTGCTACTGCATTAACATCAGCAGCAACAAACCCCGGACCACCATACTTTGGAGATAATTGTACTGTTCATTTAAATGATCAGAGTTACAGATCATCCGATAGCTTACTTGCGCTAGCAACAATCGATTTCGACTTCATCTCTCCCAGGTACTCCCAATTGAAATCCAAGGCTATTTCCGGTGACACGATCCGAAAATCATCTGACCGAAATATTGACTTATTAAATAAAAACGGGCTAACTACGTTGAAGAGCAAAGGTGAGAATAATTTCCTGACGCGGAATTTCTTCTCACTGATTGTTAAAGACATTCAGCCGGCAAAGGGGCAGATGGGGGTAAATAGCACCCGCTATTTTGCACCATTTGCAGGAATGGAAATAGGAAAGATACGAATTCTGCAACTCGATGTTTTTGGACCCACTTTATTGGATACTGTACGAATTGGATCCGGTTGGTTCGAGAAAACAGGCAATAAGTTCCATGTGAAAACCATGGAGCGAAAACTCAGGGATCAATTACTGTTTAATTCCGGAGAGTGTCTTAATCCACAATTAATGGCTGAAAACGAAAAATTTATACGGGATTTACCTTACATTCAAGATGTTGCCATTACAATCACAACTCCCGGAGTGGAAGCCGGAACGGTAGACATTGTTATTATAATCAAGGAGCGATTTGAGTATGGTATCAGTGGAAATGTAAGTTCGAACTCGACCGATTGGGAAATATCCGATCAGAATATGTTTGGACTTGGGCATCAGTTAACATTACTTATGAACTATAATCCATCGGAATTTAATAAATGGGGCGGAGGATTTAAATATCAAATCAGCGACATCGACAGAAAGTTTATGAATATCGGGATTGGCTACAATGATGATTTTCGTAAAAAAGGGTGGAATAGTTATATTGAAAAACGGTATATTGCTTCCAGGGAAGACTGGGCCGGCGGTGTAGTTCTCGAGAGGGTATTATCTGATCATTTCGCAACTCCGTATTCATACACCAGATTAGACACTTCGGTCTCCTACTTAAATTCAGATATATGGTATGGGAAGCGACTTAAAAGCAACATTAGCTATTCATCATTAGGGAATATAATTGTAGCTGGAAGGTATTTCCATCAGAATTATTTCCACAACAACCATAATGAATTCAACAACAGCCTTTTCAGGAATCATGATTTTGTCATGGGTGCCATAGGAATAAGCCAGCGGGACTTGTTTAAAAATAATCAGATCTATGGATATGGAATCACTGAGGATATTCCGTACGGCCGCTATGCCGAAATAGCTGCAGGAGTAGATATGGAGTCAAACCGATCGCGACCTTATGTTCACGTTAACTATTCAAAAGCCAATATTCTTAAAGGGGGAGCCTACTTTAAATGGCAGGTTGGTCTGGGTGGATATTTAACGGACTCCAGACTTGAACAAGGGGCCCTTGTGTTGCGCACCAATTATTTTTCAAATTTTGTATTTATGAATAGTCATCCGTATCGCTTCTTCATCAATATGGAACTGCTCAGTGGCATCAACCGTTTTCAGGAAGAGTATCTGATGGCCAACCATAAGTTTGGAGTACGTGACTACTTCTCGCTAAAAACCATGGGGACAAACAGACTAAAATTCAATATTGAGACTGTCCGGTTTTGGAGGTGGGAAAAAGCCGGTTTCCGGTTTGCCAACTACTTTTTCGCCGATGCGGTTTGCCTTTCGGATAATATAGGAAAAATTTTAAACGACACATTTATTGGAGGAATCGGAGCCGGGATTCGAATACACAATGAATCACTGGTTTTCAATGTTCTCGAGATCAGGCTAAGCTGGATCCCGATTGCCCCTCACAATAGCACTCCATTAATTCTCAATATTTTCGGGCAACCTAAAGCCAGATTTGATGATTTTCTGGGGGGGAAACCTCAGGAAATACCTTATCAATAAAAACTCCAACCAGGAGAATCAGGATATTCTCTTTTTGATAATTACGGCCTGTTTGTGTGAACCTTGAAATAATTCATAACAGCGGTAACTGCATGCTAATGCCCCATTAAAAAGATCAATCTTTTTTGCAGGCTTTAAGCCAACACTCTTTAAGCCATCGAGGGAACTTGAAATGATCCATGCCTCATAACCGGTAAATTTGTTCTTGAGGGTATTTCCGATTGCACCATATAATTCTATGATAGATTGAGGCTTCATCCGCTCACCATAGGGCGGATTAGTGATAATAATGCCACTTGAGGAGGGCGCTTCCAGCTTAATAAAATCCGCTGTCTCAAGATCGATAACCTTACTCAGACTGGCACTCTTTATATTTGCTCTTGCAATTGCAATATCTTTTATTGAAATATCTGATCCGATAATTTTACAACCGTTCTCTTTTTCATAATCGCCATTACAAATTTCGGTAAACAAAGCCTCATTAAAATCAGGCCACAGTTCAAAACCGAATGATTTACGATACATGCCCGGTGGAATTCCTTTGGCAATCAATGCTGCTTCGATTAAAAGTGTACCTGATCCACACATCGGATCGATAAAATCCTTTTCACCGTGCCATCCGGTCAGAAGAATCATACCTGCTGCAAGAACCTCATTAATAGGAGCATCGCCCTGCCCCACGCGATAACCACGTTTATGCAGGGATTCTCCTGAACTATCCAGTGAAAGGATACAATGGTTTCCCATCAGGTAAATATTGATCCGCACATCGGGATTTTCAGGATTTACAGAAGGACGTTTACCTGTCGCCTCGCGAAACTGATCAACAATAGCATCTTTTACCTTGAGCGATGCATACATTGTGTTGACAAACATCTCAGATTGAACGGTGCTGTCAATTGCAAACGACTTTCCAAGGGCCAGGTATTTATTCCAAGCTATTTTTTTAGCATGATCATAAAGCTCATCGCGGTTGGTAACCTCAAATTCAGCAATTGGCTTGAGGATTTTCAAGGCAGTTCGCAAATGAAAATTTGCCTTGTACATAAGTGACTGATCGCCTACAAACGAAACTGCCCTTCTTTCAACTGAGACAGATTCGCCTCCCAAAGCCTTTATCTCATCTGCTAAAATATTTTCAAGCCCGGCAAATGTTTTGGCAACTATTTTAAACTTACTCACAAATACTACTTTTACTTAATTGATAAGACAACGGTAAAGGTTGCCGGTTTGCAAAGAATACTCCAAAATGGCTTAGAACTTGCGACGACAAAAGTAGTTCTATTCTATGGATTAAAATAACCATTTATATTCCACCACCATGAAAAAATTCGGTGCTCTTGTTCTTTGTCTGAACAACCTTAGAAAATGGAGCAAGATCGTTGGTCACCCAGATATTTCCTCCGATGACTGAATCATGTCCGATGGTTATTCGCCCTAGAATTGTTGCATTGGAATAGATGATCACATTATCTTCCACAATGGGGTGTCTTGGAATTCCTTTAACCGGATTACCATTTTCATCAAGTGGAAAACTTTTTGCTCCTAGAGTAACCCCCTGAAAGAGTTTGACATTATTTCCGATAATGCTCGTTGATCCGATCACAACCCCTGTTCCGTGATCAATCGTGAAATATTCTCCGATTACCGCTTCGGGATTAATATCTATCCCGGTTTCGGAATGGGCCATTTCAGTTATTATGCGTGGAATCAACGGAACTCCCAAAACAAAGAGGGAATGAGCAATCCGGTAGCTTGATATGGCCCGGATAGCCGGATAGCAAAAAATAACCTCTCCGACACTGTTGGCTGCCGGGTCTCCAAGGTAAGCCGCATTTACATCGGTAATCAATAATCTTCGAAGTTCTGCCAGCCCATTTACAAAATCATGTGCAATTTTCTCGGCCCGTGCCCTTTTCCCCTGAAGGTCACGATCTGATTCCGCTTCGCAAATAAAGCACAAACCTGAAAAAATCTGATCAGCCATCATCTCATAAACCTCATCTACCAATACCCCCATGTAATAGGATAAAGTATCAGATTTCAGATTAATCTCCCCAAAATATCCGGGGAAAATAATTTGACGAACACGCTCTACAATAGTCCTTAATTTCTTTGTCGAAGGCATCGATTCTCCGGTCCGGTGCCTGTGCACCAGAATATCAAATGAACTGGCATCAACCAGCGACTTCACTGTAGCAGCAGTCCATGCATCCTGTTCAATCATATCGTTATTTTTCATTTTCATATGCAAATAATGGAGTAGTGAGGTATCGTTCACCCGTATCACAGATTATTGCGACAATCTATCCCTTCAGTTAACCGGTTTAATCGAAACATCGGCGTTCGCCCTACCAGTTCCAGGATATTATCTGAAATATTCATCGTTATATTGATTTGTAATTTAAAAGCAATACACTAAAAATTAAAATTCTTAAACAACCTTATCAGATCTAAGGTTCATTCCATGTGCAGCTAATACCCTAATTGCATTTTCTGTCCGGGCCTCGCCACTTCCACTAATCAGCTCATAATTAAAACCAAACGAACGGATCTCCTTACAATAAAGCTGAAGTAATTCTTCACGTTTCTCACCCCCATTCTCCCTGACCTGATCTGCAATCCATGGCAAATCGGTATTGCAAACCAGAAAAAGATCAATCTCTGAGCGACGGATATGGTCCAGAACAAATTCCGGACACTTCCCAAAAACCAAATCAAACCAGACCTTAGTTATAATCAACCAGGTATCAAAAAATAAGATATTCCCGGGGAGAACATCTTCGGCAATGGTCTCCTCCTGACCGATCTGATGCCTGGCAATTCGGACAACATCTTGATATTGATATGGATGATTGAGACTCTGAACATATTCACGCGCATACTCCGGAATCCACCTGGTTTGAAATTTTTCAGCCAACGCTTGAGTAAGGGCACTCTTTCCTGTCGATTCCGGTCCCGAGATGACAATGCGTTTGATATTTTGAGCTGTTAGCATAGTATCTTTTCAGGCTCCTTTTGCCATTGATAATACCCAATCGACGCCATAACTATATAAATTAAAAAAAGAACAACCGTAGAATATAGCTCCTGATAGAGATATAACGAAATTGAGATCAGATCCGCGAAGATCCAGATTAACCAATGCTCCAGTTTTTTACGGGCCAGCATCCAGGTGGCAATAAGACCTAGTGAAGTTGTCAATGCATCGCCAAACGGAACAGGAGAATCGGTAAGCCTTCCTAAGATATAATACACTAAAGTAGTCAAAAATAAATTCAATACAAAAAGCTTTATTAAAAGCGACCTTGAAGCATTCGTTATTTGTAAAGCTTGTCGGCCAGATTCACTATTTTCACCGTGACTCCAGCTCCACCAGCCATAACAACTCATGACAACATAATAAAACTGCAAACCCATACCGGCATAAAGCTTTGCACCAAAAAAGACGTAACAATATAAAATCGAGGTAATTATTCCGGCGGGCCATGTTAATAGACTCTGTCGAACTGAAAACCAAATATAAACAACTCCAAAGATGGTACCTATTAATTCAATTTTATTTGAAATCGCCCAATCAAGAATAATATTCATAGTTATTTAATTAGGCTCAAACACCTTATCTGAATAAATCTCCGGTTATTTATTCAGATAACGATTAAAAACGTGCTGATCGGAAAGAATTTCGAGTGCTTTCTCCACCTCTTTGTCCTCTTCGATCATGATTTGATAGAAAGCCCCGGTTTCAAATATCTCCCGGGCTACAAAAGCTCTGATTTGACGAGCAATAATGACCCCTGAAACTTTTAGGCTTTCATTATCTCGTTTGATCTTCTCCGCTTCACCAGCCTTAATCAACTCCTCCATCATTTCATCTGTAACGTGGAAATTTTGTTTAAAGTCTTCAAATGTTTTATACTTTGCCTTGATGTTATCGCGATTTTTATCAATAAATCCAACAACAAACGGAAACAGCACATTTTTCCGGATCAGGTTATTAAAATAACGGTAATACATTGAAGTATCCATTGGAATGAATATATCAGGCATGATACCACCTCCGGCATAAACTTTACGTTTGGTCACCAATGTTTCCATCATGAGTGAATCGGGAAAGGAGATACTGTCTTTGCTATACATCTCTCCATGCTCAAGTCTGGTTAAATAATCATTTCTGTAATTCTTAATATCATCCTTATATGGCTTTTGGATGTTTCGTCCACCCGGGGTATAATAATGCGCAGTGGTTAACCTGATGATTGATCCATCATTAAGTGGAAAAGGTTGTTGAACAAGACCTTTGCCAAAAGAGCGTCTGCCAATAAGTACGCCTCGATCCCAGTCCTGAATGGCACCGGATACGATCTCGGACGCTGAGGCGGACCCTTCATCGATCAAAAGAATTAAATTTCCCTGTATAAAATCACCACGGGTAGCCGAAATATAGTCTCTGCGCGGACTATGGGTACCTTCAGTATAGACGATTAATTTCTTTTCATCGAGAAATTGGTTTGCAAGGTCATACGCAGCCCCGAGAAATCCACCTCCATTTCCCCGTAAATCCAAAACAAGGTTTTTAATTTTCGACTTTGCATTTAGCGATTTCAGGGCATCCTTATATTCAGCTATTGTGGTTGCAGCGAATTTATTGAGTTTGATATAAGCAGTCTCTTTGTTGAGAAGAAAAGCCGCATCCAAACTAAAGATAGGTATTTTATCCCTTATGATTGTAAACTCCAGAGGAGCCTTTTCCCCTTTGCGGATAATTACAAGATTTACCTTTGTCCCCTTATCTCCCCTTAGTAATTTAAAAACATCCTGATTTTTAAGTTTAATACCAACTATATTTTTCTCATTTACCTTCACAATACGGTCACCGGGTCTGAGACCGACAAGCTCTGATGGTCCTCCGGGTATAGTGGTCATAACCATTAAGGTATCCTGATAAATATTGAAAGATATTCCAATACCCTCGAAATTACCTTCGAGCGGTTGATTCATCTCGGCGACCTCATCTTTAGAGATATACACCGAATGTGGATCGAGTGATGAAAGGACTTCACTAATTGCGTGTTCAGTCAACTTATTGACATTTGCGGTATCCACATAAAAATTATCAATCAGATTCAGAACCCGTCCAAACTTAATAGCCTGCGATTGAATATCCTGAGCCGATAAAGACAATTGTCCTACTCCTAAAAGAGATAAAAACAAAAAGATTCGCTTTGTTACAATACTAAAATAATTCATACCAATTTTTAATGTATGCTTTACAGCTCCATATTCTTAAGCACGAACTAATAAAAAGTTCTCCTAAGGTTTTAAAGCCCCTATTATTGAAAATCTGAAAAATATAATGGTCAAAAATAAAAAAAAAGATGAACAGTTTAACCAGCTCATCTTTTTAAAATACAATTTAGGGAAATGTTATGGCAAAACCAGAACCAAATTAAGTTTCCGTTTATAGTCGTTAAATTCTTCAAGCAGCGTGGCAAATAGTTCCTTCACGGTAATAATTTTATCAGTACGCCAGACATTACTCCCGGCAAAAGCATATCCATGCTTGAAATTTCCTTTTAGTGCGGCGGAAAGTGAAGCAATAATGCAGTAAGGGGCTGTAGTGATATCGCAGGTTTTTATGCAATTTACAGGACAATACTTTGGTTGTTTTGTCCCTGCTTCAACCTCATCAAGAAATGAACTTGAAATTGCCCTTCCCGGCATTCCAACCGGACTCTTTATAATTCGCACATCATGTTCTCCTGCGTCGATATACGCTTGTTTAAATTTATCTGAGGCATCACATTCTACCGTGGTCACAAAACGGGTTCCCATCTGTACGCCAGCGGCACCCAACTGAAGAAATTTGTCAATATCTTCACCGGTATATATCCCACCCGCGGCAATTACAGGAATAGTACAACCATATTTCAGGCCTATCTCGTCGGCCACAGCAATCACTTCAGGAATGAGTTTTTCAAGTCTGTAATCTTCATCATCGAGCTGTTCAACCTTAAATCCAAGATGACCGCCGGCTTTGGGGCCCTCTACAACAATTGCATCAGGCAAATAATCATAATTAGCTTTCCACTTATTACAAATTAATGCAGCACCACGTGCGGAAGAGACGATCGGAACAAGGCGGGTTTTTGAACCTTCGGTAAGGTATTTGGGCAAATCAAGCGGCAAACCGGCACCTGAAAATATTATATCAACACCCTCTTTTATCGAAGTTTTAACCAAATCAACATAATTCGAGAGTGCCACCATAATATTAACCCCCAAAATTCCATTGCTTTTAGCACGGGTTTTCCTGATCTCTTCAGTCAAACCATAGATACAATTCTCAAGGTAATCGGCCGAGTGCTGTTTGTACAAAAACCCAATCCCAGCGGGTGAGATAACACCAACACCACCTTCATTGGCAACTGCGGAGGCGAGTCCGGATAACGATATTCCAACACCCATTCCTCCTTGAATAATAGGGAGCATAATAGTAAGACCTCCAATATTAAGTTTTTTCATTTCCTGCCTCAATTTAAATTTTGAATACTAAAACTATACGATTAGGATTCCCTCCTGATTCCAATTTCAAAAACAGTACAATGATAATCACTAATTATATTCAAAAATAAAAAATGGGTTATTCTGCATAAAAAGGGAACAAATGCTCGATTTTGGGATGAATTGCATTTGATCTGGGACGAATTGCAGACACAGGTTCGAAAAAAACGGAATAATTATATGACTAATGTGACCGCTTTTTCATTAAACCACGCAAAATTGAGATCTTATTTCGTGAGATTGGAATAGGAAAACCAAGTTTGTTAATCTCAAGAAAATTACCCTTGGAGTTTCCGGTCAAAGATTTAATCTTCTCCAAATTTACAATCCAGCAACGATGGCATTTAATAAATCCGGGTTGTTCACTCATATAGTGTTCTACCGAAGCAAATGATTGCCTGAACAGTTTCTTTCTGCACACCTCATTTTCCATGATGAAAATCTCAACATAATTTCCGGAGGAATGAAATACCAAAACATTTTCGAGCAGCCCCGAAAAGACATCTTTTCCATTTTCTGCAACAATATGAAGATCATCACTTTTTAACACTTCAGGTTTTTCGTCACCGAACCAATGGCGACGGCTATTATCCAATACGCTCACCATTTTATCCTTTAAGGAATGATTATAGTTGATCAGGTTTAAAAGGACCAGAGGAAGCAGTGCAAGAGCGCCGGTACGAAAGACAGGTAATTCAGTAAAATTGATTTCGTTGACAAACCACGACATCAAAGTAAGAATAGCAAACAAGTTACTGAATAGCCAAACATTCCAGATCATCTCTTTCCCAATGGTCCAATGGGAAGAATCAAATGCTTTTGGCATGATACCGGGAAGAAACAACGTATTTGCAAAAAGGCTGCCAATGCACATGATCCCTGCCCCAAGAACAAAGTAACCATCGTGCTCCGATTTGAGAAAATTAATACCAAATGGTTGAAAATAGAGAACCAACAACACAAAACCCATGCCCACAAGCCCAATGGTTCTGGCATTGTGTTTAAAATTATTATTAAACGGATAGGGTTGATTTAAATTCTCAAACATATACCTGATTTATCGTTGCTAAGATAACAAAAATCACAACTATGGCAGCATAGTTAATTAATATGATCAGTTATTTAACCCGATTATAAAAAACACAAAAGCTTCAGAATTTCTTCTGAAGCTTTGCGGTCTGGACGGGACTCGAACCCGCGACCCCATGCGTGACAGGCATGTATTCTAACCAACTGAACTACCAAACCAAAACGATTACTTAAATTGAAAATTGGCGGTCTGGACGGGACTCGAACCCGCGACCCCATGCGTGACAGGCATGTATTCTAACCAACTGAACTACCAAACCAAGATTCAAAACAACGGTGCAAATATACTCCATTTTTCGTTACTACAAATGCATCTAAAATAAATAGCGGTCAAAATGTGTAAGATTTATTTCATAATTCTACATATCAGATACTTAAAAATCAAATTATGAAATTACCCTCGAAAAAAAGGAAAAATGAACACTGCCGTACTTTCTCAGTTCCCGGAATAACGGATGGGATGAAAAATCGTTGGTCTTCCCATGCTCAAGAATCAGCAATCCTTGATTATGAAGGAGATTACCATTCAGAATCCGGTCAGGAATTTCAGCAATCTGCTTTAATTCATAGGGTGGATCTGCAAAAATAAGGTCAAATACTGCTGGCGAGCGAGCAATGAATTTGAAGGCATCGGCATTCAGAGCCTTCAGTTCCCGCTTGATTTCGAGTTTTTCAATCACTGAACAGATAAACTGGTAGTGAAAACGATCAAGTTCAACACTGGTCACATCAGGGCAACCTCTTGAGACAAACTCAAAGGAGATACTACCAGTCCCACTAAAAAGATCAAGGATCTTCTTGGTCTCAAAATCGTACCGATTTTCAAGAATATTGAAAAGGTTCTCCCGCGCAAAGTCTGTTGTTGGCCTTGCCTTAAAATTCTTGGCAGGTCTAAAAATACGGCTTTTAAAAGCCCCTCCGATTATTCGCATTTATAAACGCTTAAGAGTGATGTATAATAATGCTCGGGGAGCAGGCTAAAAGTATAACTATATTGAAACGTGGTTTCAAGTCTGGCAAATGAGGTAAGCTTAACATATTTCTTGAATAAATGGTATACGGGCGAAACCTGCGGAATCTGGCCATGAAGAATCAACTCTGTATGCTCAGGCGATAGCTTCAGCTGATCGAAATTAAAAAGTACATGATATAGAATATCCCGTTCAGTATTGAAACTAAAAACATTGCAATAAATTAATTTGGAACCATTTACAACAACTATTTCGAAGCTGTGCCGCAAAAAATTCAGATGTACCTGAACCCTTTGCGCAAAGGATAGATTCCGTTTAAGAACCCCCTCAACCAACGGAAAAAGAGAGTGCTTAATTTCACATTTAGGAAATTTAGCAGATAAAAAATCATTCAGATTTTGGGGGATATCAAAAATACAAACACACCCTGCCTTGGGAAAAACATTCTTAATAACATTAAAACCGCGCTCCTGAATATTATTAAACCAAAGATATTTATCCAATGAACCCCGCTGATAAAAAGCCTGGGGTACCATGGTGAACTTACGTGTTGAATAAAGTATCTCAATACTTTTAAAGCCCAATGAGAGCACATCCTCCGAATCGAACACTTCACTCACATGCTTTAATAACATCCGGGGCCGTTTTAAAAAGAAATGGTGCCCATTCAAGACTACATATTTCCCTTTGGGAATGTCAAGTATTGAAAAATATAAGCCATCCAGGCTTATCTGAATGGACAAATGATAAGTATGGGTTTGTGTGTTATCGAAAGTTTTGTCAATAAAACAGATATCACGCATTTTTCTTTATAATGTATTTGTTCGTGTGGCTACAAATTTAAAAAAAATGACAAACCTTTGCTAACCAAAAAGGGGAAAAGCGTTGCTATGTTAAAAAGATACATTTCACAACAGATTATTGAGGAGATTAAATTTGAGCCAACCCGCTGCCAGAAAGAGATGGCAGAGAAAGTCGCGGAGTTTATCACCATCGATCATCACCATCTTGTATTTCTGCTCAAGGGGTATGCCGGCACAGGAAAGACCACTGTATTAAGCGCTCTGGTGCGTGTTTTGGATCAACTTAAAATGAAAGCTGTCCTGCTGGCTCCTACCGGACGGGCGTCCAAAGTGCTTTCCAGGTATTCGGGAAAACAGGCAACCACGATTCACAAGAAAATCTACCGGCAACAAACGGCCAATGGTTATGGGAAATTTTCACTCGACAGAAACCTCCATAAAAATACCATATTCATCATTGATGAAGCGTCAATGATATCTAATCAGCCTCAGGAGAACATTATTTTCGGCTCAGGATATTTACTTTCAGATGTGATCGAATATGTGATGTCGGGTGAAAATTGCCGGTTGATTCTTACCGGAGACACCGCACAACTCCCTCCGGTAGGATTCAGCGTTAGTCCGGCCCTGGATGAGGAAGAGTTAAAATATTTTGATCTTGAGGTTATTAAATGTGAGCTCACCGAAGTGGTAAGACAAGCCTCCAAATCGGGAATTCTTGAGAATGCAACCATGATCAGAAACCTGCTGGCCAATGAACACTTTGAGGGTTACTGGAAAATCAAGACTATAGGTTATTCCGATATCTTACGCATTGGAGGTGCCGATCTGATCGAAGATATATCAAGTTGCTACCATAAGTTTGGAATTGATGAGACAATTGTTGTTACACGCTCTAATAAACGGGCAAATAAGTTCAACGAAGGGATCAGGCGGGCAGTTTTATATCGCGAGGAACAGATTTCGACAGGCGACCTGGTAATGAGCGTCAAGAATAATTATTACTGGGCCAAACAATCAGAAGAACTCGGATTTATTGCCAACGGAGATATCGCGGAAGTGGTTAAGATCCGAAAGTATGAAGAAAAATATGGTTTCCATTTTGTGAATGTCACCTTGAAATTTATTGATTTTAAAGATCTCGAGATCGACTGCAAGATTATTCTTGATACCTTAACCATAGAAGCCCCTTCGCTTTCTCAAGCCGATCAGAAAAGATTATTTGACGAAATTGCCCAGGATTACCCCGATATCCGAAACAAAAGGACATTATGGGAAAAGATGAGGGAGAATGAGTATTTCAATGCCTTACAGGTAAAATTCTCTTATGCCCTCACTTGTCATAAATCACAGGGTGGGCAATGGAAGGCGGTATTCCTCGATCACGGATACTTAACGGAGGATATGATCGACAGGGAGTACCTCAGATGGATTTACACCGCATTTACCCGTCCCACAGAAAGACTTTACCTGGTAAACTTCAATAAGGAGTTTTTTGATAATGAGAAGGAATAGAAATAAAGAGCGGAATAAGTAAAAAAATAAAAAGATTTACACGTCAAACCGATCCCCGTCATTGGCCGCAAAAGTATTCGCAAAAACGGTCCGGGCTTCATCAACAAGGGGTTTCTCGTTTTTATACCTGCTTGAGAAATGACCAATTATCAATCGTTTAACGCCTGCCTCAGCGGCCTGAAGTGCGGCTTGTCTGGCTGTGGAGTGATACGTTTTTAAGGCAAGATCTTTCAAATCATCGCAGAAGGTAGCCTCGTGATAGAGTAAATCTACATCTTTAATGACCGGGATAATCTGCTTGAGTGGCAGCGTGTCTGTACAAAAAGCATACGATCGGACCGGATCTGCAGGATAAGTTAAATCGGCATTAGGAATTTTTGTGCTATCGGGTTTATAGTAATCTGCACCCCCTTTTATAGCTACCCGCTGTTTAACCGGAATGTTTAAATATTCAATTAAATCACCTCGCAGCCTTAATTCATGCTGTTTTTCCCTGAAGATAAAACCGCAACAAGGAATTCTGTGTTTTAATGGAAGAGATTCAATGGTGAGTTTTGAATCTTCGTAAATAAGAGTCTGAGTACGAAAATTCAAAGGGTGATAAATGACTTTAAAATCCTCCATCTCATTCATGAATTTCAACAAGGGATCCATCATCATCTTTAATTCGGAATGGGAATAGATATGAAGTTCCCCCTTCTTTCCTCCAAGGGCCATAGAGGATATTAGGCCGGGAAGCCCAAAGATATGGTCACCATGCAGGTGGGATATAAAGATATGATTTATTTTGCCCGCCTTAACACCAAATTTTCGCAATTGGATCTGTGTCCCCTCACCGCAATCGATAAGGAACAACTTCTGGTTGAGATTAACTACCTGAGAGGTTGGAAACCTGCTCAAGGTGGGAAGTGCTGAGCTACTACCTAAAATAGTGACAGAAAAAGGGAGCATATCTGTTTTTTTCAAACCTGAGGGAAAAGCGTTGAATTTAGAATAGAAAAAGAGACCCGACTTTCAGGGCCGGGTCTCTTAATATTATAATTCAGCTTTTTTAATCAGTAATTGTTCTGCCTGTTCTACGTCCGGAGCGATCAGAAGAATCGAATCGAGCATGGCCATTTTGATCATTTTCTCGACTCCGGAAGAGAGATTGCATATAATAAATGTCCCCTCTGAATCTTCACAAAGCCTGTTTCCTACCAATATGGCACTTAAACCGGATGAATCACAATATTCGCACGCCGCAAGGTCAAGAATAAAATTGGTTACACCCTGATTCGAGAGCATCACCAGCTCTCCCTTCAATTCGGGAGAAATAAAACTATCCAACCTATTTTTAACAACTTTTATGCAGGAGTAATCAGACTCATTACGAACTTCAAAACTCATGGCGTTTTATTTTAGAACGATTAAATGATCAATGCTGACTAATTCTCATTTTTTTCATTTTCTTCCATCTGAGTCCTCAAAGCAGCCAATTCGCTGATATCTCCAAGAGTTGTTTTCTCGGAAGTATCTTTAACTTGTTTAACTGTTTTTGGGGCAGCCTTTGCAGTGGTTTTCTTCTTGGCTGTCTCTTCAGATTTTTTAGAATCTTCGTAAACCCTTGAATGAGAAAGAATAATCCGTTTTGCTGATTTAGAGAATTCAATAACCTTGAAGTCAAGTTTCTCATCCATCTTAACGTTAGAACCATCCTCTTTAACAAGATGACGTGGAGTAGCAAATCCTTCAACACCATAAGGCAATGAAATTACAGCTCCCTTGTCGAAAAGATCAATTACAGTACCTTCATGAACTGAATCAACAGTAAAGATGGTTTCGAATACATCCCATGGATTTTCTTCGAGTTGTTTGTGTCCAAGACTTAAACGACGGTTATCTTT
>CANJNY010000121.1 GCA_947475715.1 Prolixibacteraceae bacterium | reverse complement strand
ATCAGTTGCCGGAATCGGCAATTCGTAAATTGGTACCATATTCCGAGAAAGCCAAAGCTTTGGGAAGAAAGGTTTATCACTTAAATATTGGTCAACCCGATATTAAGACGCCTCCCCATGCCATTGAGCGAATCCGGAATTTCGATTTTGAGTTGATTCCTTATGGTCACTCCTTCGGGAATGAGTCATACCGGAATAAATTAGCTCAATATTACAATGATCGTCACCTGGGTGTCGATGCTTCAGAGATTCTTATCACAACAGGAGGCTCTGAGGCGATCTCATTTGCCTTTATGGTTAGTTTTAATCCGGGTGATGAAGTAATTGTCCCTGAACCATTTTATGCCAACTACCTTTCGTTTGCCATAGCAACCGATGTGGTAATTAAACCTATCGCTTCAACGATTGAAAATGGGTTCCAGCTGCCTCCGATCGAAGAATTTGAAAAAGTTATTGGTCCCAATACCAAAGGAATCTTTATCTGTAATCCCAATAATCCAACCGGCTATGTTTACACCAGGGAGGAGTTGGAGAAACTCAGAGAACTGATCCTTAAATACGACCTCTACCTGATTTCGGATGAGGTCTACAGCGAATTTGTCTATGACGGAAAAACACACCATTCTGTGATGGAACTCGAAGGATTAGCCGAACATGTGATCATGATTGATTCAGTCTCCAAGCGATTCAGCGCATGCGGTATACGGATTGGATCGGTTGTTTCTAAGAATAAGGCGATTATCAAATCGATCCAGAAAATTGCGATGGCCCGGCTGTGCCCCCCAATGCTGGGACAGGTGGTTGCTGAAGCCGCAGTTGATTCACCTCCGGAATATATGGAGGCAGTTTATCTCGAGTACCGCAACCGAAGGGATTATTTTATTAATGCCTTGAACGAAATACCCGGTGTTTACTCCCCGATGCCAATGGGGGCATTTTACTCCATTGTAAGACTTCCCATTGATGATAGTGACAAATTCTGTCAGTGGATGCTTGAGGAATTTGAGCACAATAACGAAACGGTGATGATGGCACCTGCATCGGGTTTTTACTCGACTAAAGGGGTTGGAAAAGATGAGGTCCGTGTTGCTTACGTGCTTAATATCGATGATCTGAAACATGCGGTTGAATGTCTGAAAGTAGCGTTGACGGTCTATCCGGGAAGAACGATTTAATTCGACGATTCGGCAATTCGACGATTCGGCAATTCGACGATTCGACGATGGCATTATTCGACGATGGGATAATTCGACAATTCGGAAATGTAAAAATTCGGCAATCTCTTTTCCTTGTAAGGTGGCACCAGGCATGCTTTGTTAGTAATTAATTATCAGATCAGATGCTATTTACATATCCCGTTGACAAATGAATCAATTTAATATCCGGCAACTAATAAATTTCCAGGATGAATGGTTTGAAGAATTCTGGCAAATTTATTCCGAAAGTTTTCCGCTTTACGAACGAAGGGATTATGAACAGCAGGTTGCGGTTCTGAACAAGCCCGGCTATGCGTTGGATATTTATTTTTTAGATGATAAGTTATCCGGGTTTATTAGTTATTGGAAATCGGATGACTTTATTTTTGTAGAACATCTGGCCATATCGCCCAATTTCCAGGGTCAAGGGTTGGGAAGCGCACTGCTAAAGCCTTTCTGTGAGATCCAGTCTGTTCCGGTAATTCTGGAGATTGAACCTCCGGCAGATGAAATAACTACCAGAAGACTCCGGTTCTATGAATCATTAGGATTCGTCACAAACCTCCATTCCCATTTTCAGCCCCCTTTTCATGTTGGTGACAATCCCCTTCCTCTGAATATCCTCACCTATCCGGATTCAATTAGTAATGACCTCTACCTTGGGTTCTCCCGGTTTCAAAAGAAAAGCATGGGATTATTATAAACCTCAACTAATTGGAAAAAGAATCAATAAATTGATTATAAAAAGCCCACGATTTAAAAATTTAAATTCCTGGGCTTTTTTATTTTTTTCAGATTAACCCATAGCCGGTGCTAAAATATAGGGGTATACCTCCCCATACAAATCAAAATCGTCTGCTGAAGTAATTTTTGCCATATAATAATTGCCAATTGTCAGCTTCGTAGTGGCAGCAATCAATACTTCACCATCCACTTCCGGTGAATCGTATTCTGTTCTTCCGATAAAATAGTCACCTTCCAAACGGTCAATAACCACTTTAATCGTTTGACCAATCTTCGAGGCACTTATCTCAGCTGCAATCTGCTGTTGAATTGCCATCAGTTCGTCTGCCCTGGCCTGCTTAACCTCTGCCGGTACATCATCCTCATAGAGCTCTCCTGCAATCGTGCCGTCTTCGTGTGAATAGGTAAACACCCCAAGACGTTCAAAGCGCATCTCCCTGACAAAATCTTTAAGCTCCTCAAAATCGGCTTCTGTCTCACCGGGATGTCCTACGAGCATTGTGGTTCGGAGGTGTATTCCGGGTACTTCATCCCTAAACCGTTTAATCAGTTTTATGGTCCCCGCTTTGGTGATATTGCGGCGCATAATCGTCAGCATATTATCGCTGCAGTGTTGCAGGGCAATATCGAGGTAACGGGCAATATTGGGCTTCTGATCCATCACCGGAAGGATGTCGTACTGGAAGTTTACCGGATAGGCGTAATGAAGCTTAATCCACTCAATCCCCTCGACAGCCGATAACTTTTCAAGAAGTTCTGCCAGTTTAGGCTCTTTATAAAGATCAAGGCCATAATCCGAAAGGTCCTGGGCAATAATCAGCAATTCTTTAACTCCTTTTGCAGCCAAACCTTTTGCCTCTGTGATGAGGTTTTCGATCGATACCGATTTATGTTTACCGGTCATCTTAGGGATTGCGCAGTAGGAGCAGGTCCTGTTACACCCTTCTGAGATTTTCAGGTAAGCGTAATGTGAAGGAGTGGTGAGGTAGCGTTGGCGGGAGAGTGACATCTTATAGTCCGCATTGAGATCCTCAACCATTTTTTTGATCTGAAATTTGCCGTAAATACCATCCACTTCAGGAATTTCAGCCTTTAAATCATCCTTATATCGTTCAGATAAACAACCAAAAACATAGATTTTATCTATCAATCCCCGTTTCTTTGCATCGGCATAACCCAGAATAGTGTTAACCGACTCCTCCTTGGCATCCCCGATAAAACCACAGGTGTTTATCGCTACAATTCGGGCCTTTGAATCCTCTGAGTTATGGGAAACAGCATAACCGTTGGCAGCCATCTGGGACAAAAAAAGCTCAGAATCGACGAGGTTTTTTGAACATCCCAGGGAAATAACATTTATATTTTTCTTCATTTAATAATCAATTAAAAACGAATCCATAAAAAACAAAAGGATGCACGTTGGCATCCTGTGATCTGGCAAGGTGCGTATCGAATCATTTAAACAACGAATCGACAAATTCTGTTCGATGAAAAATCTGTAAATCTTCGAGACCTTCACCTACTCCAATATATTTAACGGGAATTTTAAACTGATCAGAAATTCCAATCACCACTCCCCCTTTTGCCGTTCCGTCGAGTTTTGTTAATGCCAACGCAGTAACCTCAGTAGCAATAGTAAATTGTTTTGCCTGTTCAAAGGCATTCTGACCTGTCGAACCATCAAGGACAAGTAAGACTTCATCAGGGGCCGAAAGATAAACCTTTTGCATCACTTTCTTGATTTTAGAAAGTTCATTCATCAGGTTGATTTTATTGTGAAGGCGTCCTGCAGTATCAATAATAACCACGTCAGCTCCCATTGCCTTTGCCGATTGCAGCGTATCGAAAGCCACAGATGCGGGATCTGATCCCATACTCTGGCGTACCAGGTGAACTCCTACCCTATCGGCCCAGATCTGGAGCTGTTCTATTGCAGCTGCACGGAATGTATCGGCAGCTCCAAGGACAACCTTCTTACCAGCACCCTTAAACTGATGGGCGAGTTTTCCGATCGTTGTTGTCTTGCCAACACCATTCACCCCAACAACCATAATTACATAAGGTTGACCGCTCTTTGGGAGATCAAAATCAGAAACGTCAGTGGTGTTATTTTCCTCTAACAGCGCCACGATCTCCTCCTTCAGAATTCGGTTTAACTCCGAGGTATTCATATATTTATCAACAGCAACCCTTTTTTCGATGCGCTCAATAATCTTTAAGGTTGTCTTCACACCCACGTCCGAAGAGATCAGGATCTCCTCCAGGTTGTCAAGCACCTCGTCATCAACGACTGTCTTGCCAACGATGGCCCTGGAAAGTTTCTGAAAAACACCCTCCTTGGTCTTCTCGAGACCTTTGTCCAGACTCTCTTTCTTGGATTTGGTAAAACTGAATATTCCCATAACTTATTGATTTACAACAAAACAATTATAATTATTTTGTGTATCTTATGATTACAAAGGTTGACCATAAAAAAAGAGCTTCCATCCATAACGACGAAAGCTCTTTTCCTACATAGGCTGTAGATTATTTACTTTTGAAATAATCAGTTACTGCTTCGTTAGGGATAATTTCCTCTACGAACTTGTAAGCTCCGGTTTTTTCAGATTTAACCATTCTGATAACTTTTGAAAAAGTTTTACCGGCCCCTTTCTGAAGTGATGCGACTACTTTCTTTACTGCCATAACTCAAATTATTTAATTTCCCGGTGAACGGTAATACGTTTAAGAATTGAATTGAATTTTTTCAGTTCCAGGCGTTCCGGTGTATTCTTCCGGTTCTTTTTGGTCACATAGCGGGAAGTTCCGGGTTGCCCGCTAGCCTTGTGTTCAGTACACTCCAAAATGACCTGTACTCTGTTACCCTTTTTTGCCATTGTTCAGTAACTATTAAATGTTTTCTAAATAACCTTTGGCTTTAGCTGTTTTTAACGTAGCTGCCAAACCGTTCTTATTAATTGTTCTCAACCCTGCGGCTGTAACATTCAGCTTTATCCACCGATCTTCCTCAGGAAGATAAAACCGTTTGGTGAAGATATTCACCATAAATTTTCTATTGGTTCTCCGTTTTGAATGAGATACATTGTTCCCAAACATTACTTTCTTACCAGTTATCTGACAAACTCTAGACATTTTGAGTAATTTTAAACTTGCTTTCTACATTTTTCAAACAGTTCGCAAAGTAAAGTCTTTTTGTTTAAATAATCAAACTCTTCGCCTCTTTTTTATCGTACTTTCTTCAATTGTTGATAAAACAGGAAATAGAACTGATAATCTGACAGATAATAACCCCTTAAAACGTTTATAAGTTTCAAAAATGGAAGTTGATCCAAATTAAATATGGTAAACATAACTCCAAAGTGAAATTAACGCGTCAGATATCTGCGAGAAAAACGGGATCACCCAGTAAATTGTCCTTTCTGATTCTCATGATCACCCTATTTTTTCACTCCAAAATCCCCAATCAGGGTCGGTTTCGGTTCCTTTCTAATCAGAATTTGGTACACCTGCATGCTGATTTTGGCTTCCTACGATTATTAATTATCGTGAAGTGCTCCAAAATTCAACACTTTCATTAATTTTGATCAAACATTAATAAGCGATAATTTTGAAAGATTACCCCACTAAATATTACCCTACATTCTGGCAGGCTGCCAATCTGATTGTGATCTATATTTTTATTCAGACACTTATCGATTTGCCGCTTGCTATCTATGATTATAACCATGGTACGGACTGGCTCTACCAACCGTGGTTAAAAATCCCCGTATTTTTAGGCTCAACGTTATTTATTCTGGCTCTGGGCCACTATTTTTCAGGATTATCCTTTAAACATGTATTTGCCATCAAAGGATTCAATTTACTGATTATTCCTGCAATGATCATCACATTTGCAGGGTTGCAATATTTTCTCAATGAGATCAATATCCATTTCGAAAAAATCCTTCCCCCTCCAGGATGGTTTTTGGAACTTTTCGCCAGACTTTTTAACTCCGATCTGGGGGTATGGGGTGGAATTCTCCGAATTGTAATTATTGCCCCAATTGTAGAGGAGGTAATTTTCAGAGGAATAATCATGTCGGGCTTTTCAAGGAACTACCATCCGGCATTTGCAATCTTCTTTTCCGCACTGCTCTTTGCACTATTCCATCTTAATCCCTGGCAATTTGCGGCCACTTTTGCCCTTGGACTTATCCTGGGCTACATCCGGATCAGGACTGGATCTGTAATTGCCTGTATTGCAGGACATGTTATTCATAATGGACTCGTATTTCTCTCGGTATATTATTACAATGATCTGACAAGCATTGCCTTTATGAAATCTGGCATTCCAGGCAATTACCTGATTCATTTATTGATATTTCTGTCGGGAATCGCAATGATATGGTTCTTTAGCCTGGCAAAGCGCTCAATCAAATCGGAATAACCAGATCGTCAAATTTTAATCCATTCCCAATTAAGGATTGGCGATTTGGGTTGTTCATCAGATTATTCACTTCAATGTGAGCTTACGAATATCAATCCCTATTGGTATTCCCTGAGGAAATCTGGCAAAATATTTAAACTCATTTAAATTATTTTTATTGGGGAATTTCAACGTATTTGAATTATTTTCAATTGCCGAAGTAACTATTCCAGTGATTGCAAACGGGATTCCAAAAATAAATACAGGACTTCCTATAAAAAGGGCCACAATATTTGGAAGCAATCCCAATCCGGTGATTAGCAGATATGTATTAGACTGGTTTTTAAATAGATACAAATCGGCAGTTTTTATCTCACTTGTAAGAACCGGAACCAAAGCGATTTGGGTAAGCAGAAATAAAGTATCCCTTTGAACTGCGATTAATTCTCCGGACACCCGCCCGGCCGGCAGGGAGTTGTTACTGGAAAATTTTTCGACAACTACCCAGCATCCATTTGGCATGGCAGCCATCTTTCGGGGAGTTGTAAGGTAGCCCGATGGGATGTCGCCCGGGGTTGCACATTGTGTTAATATGGATGCCAATACCAGTAAAAGCCAAATCTGATTAATTTTTAACATATCTGCTCCTCCAAAAGCTTTCTTCCATTGTCGGTTCCACAATTTTAAATTTTTTAGCTATTAGTCTTAAATAGAGTTTAGGAAAGCCAAACATCAGATAAGCTTTTTTTATGTTTTGCTCCGCCATCCACTCCTCCCGCATCCATTCAAGATAATATCCTTTACTCTTGAGAAATATTTCATAATCATCACTGCCTCCGGGTAACTGGTAATGCAGGATATGTGAATCTCCCGGAAGGGTGATCAACGGTTCAATGGTGTCACTCAGCTGTGTTAAGACCTTTGCGTTAATACTGTCATTTGTTGTAACCAATGAGGGTTTAATCCGATATGGCTGAACACATTCTGACACACCAGCCACTCCTGCATAATCAATTCGCCAAAGTCCTTTGGTCATTTTAAGCCTTATTTTGACATGATCCGGAATATTTTCCGGTAAAGTAATCAGATGTAGATCGGAGGCTATGGGCCCCATCTCTTCGATCTGTCCGATTTTGATCCATTTACCTGATGTGGCTTGAATAAATACTTCAATTCCACCCAGCAAATCCCAAATTCGTTGAACCTTATTTTGCATCTTTTTATCGCCACTCTCAATTCGGGACGCATAATACCCATTTTCCTTCCCGGCATAGGCCAGGCTTTGATAAAAAAGATAAGTAGTAAGCAGGGTTTGCCGTGCGCCAATAACCAATCCGGAATGGTTTCCAGGAGTTGTATTAAACTCCAGATTAACATATTCCCGTCTGGCCAGATTTTTTGAATCTGCACCGCTGTATCGCTCCTTTCCATCCATCTCCAAAATAAGATTCCGGCAATCTCCCTCCGGACCAGTACAAATTACCGGGGGCTGAATTTTAGCCGTTTTATAAAACTTACCCGAATCGGTTGCAAATATCCTTTCTTCACCCCTTTTGGGGAATACAAGCAGGTCGGCATACCTGATTACATGCGTCTCCAATGCTTCATTGGTCAGTTTAAGCTCAAAATCCTTACTTCGGATTTTTGACCAGTAGAGCATGTCAACATCACTCTTCTCGTAGCTGCGGAGAATACTGGAGGAAAATCCCTCCGCCATCAATTTCATCGCATTTCCATTCCATGCATAAAACGTAGGACATGAACCAAAACATGCCTTTGGGTTAGCAAGACAAAAAACAGAGAGGATCGCAGTGGGTACGCCTACAAATCCCATCGCCAGTAATTTTCCCGATACCCCTTCTATGTTGTTGGTTTCAACGAGCGCAATATCACCATAGGGTATTTTAATCATTGGTTGATCCTTGCTGATCAATTCTTTATACCCGTTTTTCGGAGAGATTTTTTTTCTGTCTGCATTAAATAATTCACCCTGACCTAAAAGAGTATCTTTATTTACAGCGGTAATATAACTTGTTAATAAAAATACATTTCCATTTCGCATATGAACCTTTAGAAATGTTGGAGCATTAGCAGCCTCAATTTTATTGAAGTCGCCCGGAGCCTGCACTTTACGCACAACCGAGGTTTGTGCACAGCTAAGCATAAATAAGAGAGAAAGAATTGCGTAAGCGGCATAAAAACTGGATCTTTTCATTACCGGAGTGCTAAGTGAATTTGGAATTCTGACTTGATGATTAAATATACGTCACAAAAAAGAGAAATACAAATATTCCCATTCATATTTATCGCGGAAAATGACTAGTTATTAACAGATTCGTCCATTATACTAGTGATTTACGATATGGCTTAAAAATTTGCCTATTGCATACCCGATGTCATAGGCTGAGATTTCGTATCCTGCCAATTCCAACACAACAACCGAAAGCATGGTAAGCGACAGCACAATAAAAAAACCAAGGATAACATTGATTATTTTCTTTTCCATAATAACAAAATTTAAATGTTAATAAAAACAATCCGATTCCCATAGTCCAACATTATTTTTAATATAATTAGCGATGCGGTCCATTTCGCCGCTGTCGCGAACGATGTGGTCGTGAAAGCGGGATTGCCATTCAAAATCAATTTTGTTTTCGTGGGCATATTTAGTGATAGCGGATTTTATTCCGCCAATGCATACCGATAACCAACCTGATTGATTGGCGGTTAATTGCATTTTGGGGTTTTTACCGATTGTGCAAACGCCATGCGCCGCGATTGTAGAGACGTGGCGCGCCGCGATTGTAGAGACGTGGCGCGCCGCGTCTCTACGATGGTCCGTGGTCGCGTTTGGGGCCATTTCGTTTTTATTATCATCATGATATGCATTATCGCGCCGGATGCATGGAATTTTAGTCCCATCAATGATTACGATGGCATGTAAATGATTTGGCATAATTACCGACAGTGGTATTTCTGCGTATTGATAATGAGCTGAAACGGTTTGAAGGTTATTTGCAACAATTTGGCCGATTGCCGTCATGTGCATTTGACCATCGTAAATATCACCGAAATAATGTTCCCGATGACCCGTGCAAATGGTAACAAAATAGGCACCATCGTCATAGTCGTGCCATGATGCACGTGCAGATGGAATACGATACCGGTTTTGGAATTTTTCGGGGGGCATTTGAAATTGTTTTTAATTTTATAAATACATGATAGGCCATTCCTTTATTTATAAATATTCGCATAATCATTCAGTTGTCAATTTCAAAAATGCCAAACACTGAAACATACTTTAAGTTAAGAATTTCAAACTTGACAGTGTTCATTTCAAACTTGCTACCAGTAGGTTCAAACCTGAAGTTGATTATTCCCTACTTTTTATTGATTGGTTCAAACCTGCAATTGAAAAATTCACAAATGAAATAGCATGTATCAAACTTGATGTTCCCGATATTAAAACTGCAGTTCAGGAATTCAGAATGACAGTTTTAATAAGGGTATAACCGGGGAGTTATATTCAATTAATTTATTAAGCTTTTGAATGCCAGACCTGAGACTTGCCGATATTCGGGACTGGTGGCTCCATAGAGTGATTTGATGTAGGCCTTGGCATCCATTGCTGTATCCACAAGACCTGTTTTTTCCATGTAAAGGATATTATTACGGATTAAACGGGCATTGCTGAGCGGGGGTATGGCGCTTACAACTGCTTCATTTTTCCTCTGAAGATTCGTGTAAAGCGCTATTAGTGCATCAATCTTTAATTCAGATTCGTTGGGAGTATACATCGGCAAAGTAGCCAATAATTTGATCAGTTTATCAAGACTTTCCAGACGTCCGTTAAAACTCATTTGGGAGGCTGAGATCTCAACCGTCTGAATACCTTTGGCCTCAAGCGTTTTTTTCTCATCCGGAGTTTTTTTAGGGGTTGCGCGTCGCCCCTGAATTTTGCGGACCAAGGTTTTTGCATTTTCAACAACCTGCGATGAGGTGTCGGAGGCTTTAATTGCATTTAAAATACGGGTAGCTAAGATGCCGAGGGGTTTAAAAGAGCGTTCACGATCAGCAATTGCATTACCATAAATGGGGAAAGCCAGGGCTACATTATTGATAGCATTTTTCGCAATTTTTGACAGGTCGACCAGCGATTCTGTTTTAAGGGAGCTTTTCGAAGGGTTGTAGGCGGGACCGTAACCCAGAGTGAAGGATGCTAACTGATCCATGTTGGCCACATTCTTTGAATGGCCTGTTTCCGAAGTACTTGCCATGATACTGATTTTTCGTTATTAATAAATCGTTTGAAGGGCACATTTTGCAAAACATCAATTTATTAAATATACGAAAAATTTACATAGCTAGGAGGATAGTTTTCTTTTCCCGGCAATTCAACAAAAGCACGTTCTAATTTTTCTTCAGTAAACTTCATTTCTCAGGCTTTCCAAGTTTCATAATATCCTCCTCTATTTCTTTGAGACTTTGCTCTTTTTCAATTACTTTCTGAGCCGATGTATATTTTTCGAATTCATCACCCGATTTCTTCAATGCTTTCTCGTGGCTAATTTTTCCGGCATGATTGAGTAATTACCGCGTGTTCAATTGCAAAATAACATCCAACCGCTGAATCCAATCGGCCATATACATGGGTATTCGTTGCAGTGCCATGGTTTCGGCAAATGCCAGATATTGCTCTACCAATAAGCCCAATAGTTTTATTTCATCCTCATTCAGGTAGTTTTTGGCAATACTTACATCCGATTTCTTGATTGCCGTTGTTCCCTTTGTGTCGTACGATTGCATTCCCATGAGCGGCAAAGAGGCATGTTGAAATAATTCATTGAACTGCCCGACTTAAAACGATCGTCGTTCAGGGCAAAACCTTTGATAATATATTCCTTGAGCCGTTGGGTTAACGAGATTATGTCTTGAAACAATTATGAAGAAAATAACCTGGAAACACTTTCCACTACGTACCCAAGAAAGAAACCTATGTAATACAAAAGGCTTTTTGATCCTGTCCAAAGTAGTATCTTTTCAACAATAACCAAAAATCCGCAAATTACCATTAAGACAACCAAAATTTTTACTATGCCCTCTTTTCTCATGATATTGATTTTTTTGTACTAAAATAATAAAATTATATTTCATCCATATTAGAAAAAGCAGGCAATTGTCTATAAACTAACCATATTCATTAAAAAAAATTGCCATTCAAAATTTCCGAGTGAAATATTCCAAATTGAAAATAACGACATCCAGAAAAACATAAGAATATTAGCTGCCGCTTAAATTAATTACTTTTTGAACGAACCCTTGTTATATGAATATCGTGTTTAAACTTTTCCCTAAAATTTATCACCACATTCATAAATATGCGGACATACTACTATCAAAGAAATTTATCTTTTTAAAGCTATTCATCAAATAGTAAACTGATAACAAAAACACAAGAAATAAAGCCCCAATTAAAAACAAGGAGAAATTACCATAATAATCAGAGATTACTTTAAAATCCTTATTCCCAAATCTTAAATTCAGGAATGATCCTACAAACCCAAATAAATTAGTTGAGAAATGTAATATGACCGTCATTCCTAAGCTATTTGTTTTGTAATAAACATATCCAAAAAATAATCCAAAAAATATAGCGCCAGGAATCATGGAAGGTTGACCGTGAAAAACTCCAAAAATAATCGCTGAGATTAATATTGAATGTTTAGCTGAATAGGATGAACGCAGACCTTTATAAATTATTCCACGAAATAGTAGTTCCTCTAAAAATGGAGCCAAAATTAGGGCACTTGAAATGTGGAGCCAAGAATAATTTGAATCTACTATTTTTATATTAAACAAGGTAAACAATAATTTTTGGAATGGGAGATTTAAACCTAATTGAAACGAAAACAACAATAAAAGCATTAAAGGAATTAATCGTAGATTTTTCAATTTAAAACAAAAATTATAATAAAGCTTTCTTCTTGAATTAACAATATATGCGATTAGTATTAAAATTGCCATTACAATAAAATATATCAAAATCGAAACAAGGTCAGTACATATTTTTCCCGAATTTAATTTCTCACTAAAAAGCAACGGTGCTGCAATGGATGTAGCAATTACAAATCCAAGAATGATAAAAAAAACTGTCTGAAAAATAGTACCTGGGAAGAATTTAGTTGTCATAACTAAAAGATTTAAAAGGAAGAATATGGATTATCAATAGAACTATAAGGCTCTTAAATCGAAGGCTTTAATAATTGTGAAAAGGAACACAACTATAAACGAATAACCATTTCAAAAAAAATGAGTAATAGTCATCGCGTTCATAAAAATGTGGACAAGAATACAAATTAGAATTCCACTCTTATAATAAAGGCGTACAAATGACAACAAAAATCCCATTGCTAATTGGGGAAAAATTAACAGAGGAATCATTAAAAATTGATAATCTTTCACAAATTGATAATTCCCAACATGGAGCAATCCGAAAGAAACAGAAGAAAAATAAACAAGATATCCCAAATACTTACTCCAAAATCGATTTAAAAATATTTTGTAATTTACAGCAATGTAATAGAGAATAAAGAATAATAGTATGAGAGAAACCATTGCTAACATAAACGAAATGAAATTATACGTTAGTAAAGTGATTATTATCGAAAATGAAATTGCAAAATATACCGGGTTAAATACAAGACATAATCTAAAAATAATTTCTTCAATGATTGGAACCAATATTGCAACTAGTATAAAGAATCGCCAATAATGATCTTTAAGCGATTCAGAAAAGAGTGTTACCTCATTTAAAGGCACATTAAAAAAAAGTTTAGAAAAAAGGGTTTTAATGACGTTGGCTAAAATTATTGTCATAAGTAAAAGCAAATACACCCCAATGCTTGTAGTAAAAATATTTGTCTTTCCCCGCTTTAACGGATTAAAGTCAGGATGTTGCAAAAAATGTAAGAATTCGGAAAATTTAAACATTTAATGAAGTTTTATCAAACATAATTTTTTTCATGATTATTAAAAGGATAGTCAATCATAATTCACAATAATTACATTGCGACCCCACAAAATTTTGCAGGGTGCAATGTTTTAGAATGAAAGTTTATTTGGAATTAAGTTTACACCAGTTTATTGAATTATATTCCAAATAATTACTTTGGTCTTAAATAAAATTGGAAATAATTGGTTATTTGAGAAACTTAATTATTGTCCAAGCAGCATCTATAATTCCCCAATCTTCTAAACACCTTCGAACAGCCTTTCCTACAGATTCTCCAGCTGCAGCCCCACTTTCAAATGTACCTCTATTTATTTGTCGTAGTTCTTCGGCACATAAATCAGCTGTTGTAATTGAAATTTGTTTCATAATAATGAAATTTTAAAATAGTCCTTTAAAAAATCCATATACAAAACCAATTGTGGTACCAACAATATTGCCAAGTGCTGCTATATCAGCTTTCGTCATATAAGTGAAAACGGTATTGCCTGTAATTGCATAATCCACAAATTAGTCTGCTCTTTTAATGGGGTCCACCTTTCTCCTGGAACAAAAGATTCATCATCAGGGAATTTATTTAGCATGAATTTCATATGGTCAGAATATAAGCTAAGTATTTATTGACATTAGAGTGCCTTACTATTTTAAGTAATAAGAGGGATATAATGTCGTATTTTCCTGATTGGTTGATTTCTAAAAGATCAAAAATAAAAAAATGCCACCAAATCTCTAAAACACTAAATTCACTGCTTATTGGGGAGATATCATGTTCTGATGGCATTTTTAGAAAAATATCAATACTGACATTACACCATTTATTCCTTATCACTACCTTATTCAGATAAAGCTTCGTAAACCTCATATGCCAGTAATCCTACACCAATTGCTATTGCTGCTCCTGTTGCTATGCCAGCAGCTCCAACTCCAACTCGTATTGCGACCCTTCCAATTAGCCCCCAAGGAACAAGAAATCCGCCATCGATTAAAACCAATTCTTGACTCGAAAGATCTTGTAAACCACAAAAAATTAAGTTATTTGATTCCATATTATTTTTTCTATTTAAGTATGTGAGAAAGTACAACCAATCCTATTAATACACCTATTAAAAATGAAATAAAAAATATTTTTTTAATTGAGTAATTCATAATGTAGTCCTCCAATTTTTTATTTTTCATCCAAAATGTGGTCTAAGACAACTAATCCAATCGCTACCCCAGTAGCAAGGCCCCAAACAAAAACCTTGGCTAATGGAATGGCTGCAATTAAAAAAAGAAGATTAGTCTATTGCGAAAAATCAAAAAGCAACGTAGTTGTGACATCTTAAAAGTCTTTATTTTAACCGGACAATAGTGATTGATAAATATAATATATTAGAAAGATGTGTCAGACTATAGTTGAATAAACTTTGAGCTCTTCTGCCATGCTTTTTGATCTTGATAGAGCGAATAGAATTTGAAAATATTCCAACTTTGTATGCCAGACAAAAACAACCAGGACTAGCGCAAAGAGCATGTTAAATCGGTCGATATCTGTCAAATGCATGTCTTCAATAATAAAACCTCTTGTTTTCAGCGCTTTAAATAAATTCTATTTGCCAAGGTTCTTTGTATAATGACTGAGCCTGATATGGTTTGTTGAATGAAACAATGATCTACAATTCAGGCATCTCTACTTTATTCCTGACCTTCGAAGCAGACAAGTAACATAGTTGCCGATTGACATAAACTATTCCATGAAGGAATAAAATCTTAATTTGAAATTATCTCAAAATGAAACTAATTATTATTGCTATACTATTGCGTAAAGCATGCACAAGCATAATGGCCAAAGCAGCATCTTCCCAACTTTTATTTCTAAGATAAAGAATATAACCTGAAGCAAAAATTAATCCAAGAAACATTGCATATAAAACATAATAAACATTATAAAAATGTATTATCCCAAAAAAACATGCTGATATTAATACCAGAACTATAAAATTCTTTGTCAAAAATCTTTTAATTATAAAAATTACCAAAGCTTGAAATATTAAAGTCTCAAAAAAAGGAGCAAAAGTTATTGCTGAAATAATCCTGATATAGTCAAATCTATTTTCAAAACTATCAACAGGCTCTATAAATGGGATTAAGGGGATTAGAATGATATATGTCATTAGTAAAGTAAAGCTAATAAACTTATAAAGCTTTAGTTTACTCCACCAAATTAAAAAACGAACTGAATTCTTTTTAAAATTCATTTTGAATATAATTATATTTACAATGCTAAAATTTAGAATTTTAGCTGCTTTGTGTTTCTTTGGCTTTTAATATTGATTAATTAGAAAGATTCAATTTACAAATAAAAAATTTAGCATATTATTTCTTAAATCAACCTTTCAAAGATTGTATTGTCTCTGAAAGGTTGACCAATCGATATAAATTAATATCCGTGTCCACTCCAACTTGCAGGAATGCCTGCTTGATCTCTGTAATAGCCATTAATCGCACCACCTTTTAAAATGAGTGAACTAGTTGATTCGCCAAAAAATCCTAAAAGAAGATCAAATAAATCTTTTACTTGCCCCCCCTTCACCTCCTTTAATTCCATTTCATTTAACTCTTTCATGGTATTAAATTATAAAGTTTTTAAAACTAACACCTGCTTTTTTTAGCGTGCCGCAGGTTTTAGCGCGGGTAACGTTACGCTAACAAAGAAACTGTTGCCCACTCTCATAAAAAAGTAGTAAAGGGATTTTTTCAGCTCCGCCCATAATTTCTTTTGACCCCTGATCTGAAATTATTTTCAGCGAATAGCTCAGTGAGAGCTCAGTATTGTTTTCATAATAGTAAGTTCTCCTGGCCCGGCTATACTGAATCGGAACCCCCATCTCCTGAAGTTCATCAATATAACGGTAAAAATGGCTTTCACTTATTCCAAGCTCACCGGCAAACTCCTTGGGAGAACCGGTTCTGGCAGATTTGATCATCCGATTGATTTTCTGCACCCTTTCCAGTTGACTAATCATATTCATAATTGATCATTTTTAGACATTAATAAATCTGCTTCGATCTGATTTATAAAGTGTGGAAGTTGCTTTTGCCACATCCCGTAATATTTCCCTTTCCGGTTCCAAAGTTCCGAATGATTACCCTCCTCGATAAGCTGCCCGTTTTCAAGTACTGCAATCTTATCAGCATTGACCACCGTGCTAAGGCGATGGGCTATGATCACCACTGTCTTTCCAGCTGCTTTTAACCGGTTAATGGTTTGCAGAACGAAATATTCAGATTCCGAATCGAGTGATGAAGTAGCCTCATCAAAAAATAGAATCTCAGGTTTGCGGTATAATGCCCGGGCAATTGCGATGCGTTGCCTCTGACCTCCTGAGAGGGTGGCACCGTTCTCACCGATGCGGGCATTGAGCCCACCGGGCAATTTCTCGATAAAATCAAGCATTCCCAATGATTTACTTATTTCGATAATTCGTTCAATAT
>CANJNY010000120.1 GCA_947475715.1 Prolixibacteraceae bacterium | reverse complement strand
TTTGGCATTTAAGTAAACTCTATTTCCTGAAAGACTTTTTGAAAGATTAACTCCGATGTTCCGAGCATTGCTGTTTGATCACCTAAATCTGAAATAACCAGCAGGGTGCTTTCAGATATTTTTTCCAGGCAAAAGCGGTTTAGCGATTGTTGAATTGGTGATAAAATATATTGTTTGGCTTTGGATATAGGACCACTTAGCACGATTACTTCAGGATTTAGCAGCTGAATAATATACGAAAGTCCTTTTCCAAGAGCACTTCCGATTTCGTGTAATATGGTGATACAAAACTCGTCACCCTGGCGAGCTGCATTGATTACATCCTCGGGGGTTATCTGTTCAGCATCTCCTTCAAACCGGGTAATGAGTGAAGTGATTTCATTTTTGGCAAAACCCTCTTTAACACGTCGTATGATTGTATTTGAAGATGCTATGGTTTCAAGGCATCCCCTTTTTCCGCAGATGCACAACTCCCCGTTTTCCACGATAGGAATGTGTGAAAATTCCCCTGCAAACCCATTTTTACCGCTACATAATTCTCCGTTGATAAAAATACCGAGCCCAAGTCCCCAGCTCCAGTGGATGATAATTGCATCTCTGTAGTCCTTTGCAGCTCCAAAATGAAATTCGCCATAGGCGTGCATACGCGCATCATTATCAACGTATACCAGTTTGTTAAATTTTACTTTAAGATCACGTCCGATCTGCTGCCGTCTTTTATCTTTTATGGTATAGTTAGTCCCTGTTATTGAATTAATTAATCCCGGCATATCGACACCGATTCCAAAAATATTGGTGGTGGATATATTATGTTGGATAATTAGTTGCTGTGCAGATTCATACAGTTTATCCACCATGAGTGGGTCATCAATGTGGGTATTGACTTCAATAACCGGAGTAACAAATTTATGGTATGCGTTTAAAATAGCGATGTTGGCAGAGAAACGGGAAAAGTCACATGCGATTACATAATAACGGTCTTCGGGTAAACCATAGAGGCTCGGTTTTCTTCCTCCGCTTGACTCTCCGATACCGAATTTTTTTATATATCCGTCAGAAAGCAGATCATTGAGCAGTAAAATACATGTTGGTAGACTTATCTTTAACTTATCGCTGAGGGCTGGAGCAGAAATGAATCCATCCGTACGCATGATGCTCGCCATTTTTTTCTTCTGCCTGATTTTATTCAGTTCAGCGGAAGAGATCTTCTTAACATATATTTCTGATTCCACACGGGCAGCCATTAACTAAATATCTTTTAAAGTTAATTTTGGGTTTAATTTAGCCGCGCAAGATAATAAGAAATTTTATAATCTATTTATGAAAAATTAACAAATAGAGAAAAAAATAGAAATATTTAAGAAGTTTATGTTAGAAGGAAATAAATAGGATTAATAAATTAATTAATTTATTATGTTAGAATTTATAAACCTAATCAAAAAGGGTTTAAGCAATTGATTTTAATCTTTAGTGCAAAAAAAGGAGGTTGTCTTAATTTATAAGACAACCTCCTAAATTATAAAGCTTTATTGATTTATAACCCTTGTTTTAAACGGGTGTATTTCAAATAAAGGAATTTTGATTATATAAGATCGTGGTTAATTTCCACCACCAAAAGCAGGAGATTTTTTGTCCCACCACACCCGTTCGGTGCTTAGCTTCTCCATCGACCGGTCACCGGGAGTGAATCCCTGCTCAGTCATGGCGGAAAGCCAATTGGCGCGGTTTACTTCACCCGGGTCGAGCAGCCAATACCTCCTTGCGATCATATCAGGTGTAGTCTGGCGAGAAAGCAGGGTGGAGTTGAGTTTAGGGTAACCCGAGCGGCGAACGAGCGCATAAGCCTCGTTACCCATCTTGTAAAAGTTAAAGAGCTGCTGGATGTAAATCTTCTCGAGATTGTTGTTACCATCAAGCATAACTTGGGTCTTCTGCAGGTATGCATCGATCATGGGACTCACATTGGTAACCGAATATGAACCTGCCACTACGGCGATGTTGTTCATGGTTTCGATAGAGGCGCGAACCCCTTTATTATACCAGTCAGCTGCTGTGCCCTTGGTGTCGCCTGTGGCATAGCCTTTCTGGATGAATTCAGCTATGTAGAGGCACACTTCGGCATAGGGAACGATCACATCGATCACCTTACCGTTGGCACCATCGATGCGCGGATTGAAAAACCGGCGGTTGATGCGCGAGATTAGCTCATACCTGTTGCTCCCAACAGGGAACAGGTTTGTGTACCATTTGCTCTGGTCGGGATTGCCCTCCCAGTCGGCGGGGCCACCCTGCCACTGGACGTTCGGGTCATTTTTGTCGATAAACGCAGGGAGCGTCACACTGTACTTGGTGAGGCTGTCCTTGAAAGCGCCAACGAGGGAATTCTTCTGATAATAGATGCCCAGACGCGGATCTCCTGTGGATTTCATGAAATTCACAACTGTTTCCGTCGCGTACCTGATTTGGCGGTAGTCAATCTCGCTGAATCCGCCGTATTCGGAATTGTTGTAAGTCATCTGGTCGAGCGTTGAACGGAACACCCCGGTACTGTTGCTCATCACCTGCTGGAAGATTTCCTTGGCTTTGGCAGCATCCTGATTCTGATAGCGGGCGGCAATTCTCAGTTTGAGGGCGTTCGCCAGGCGAACCCAGTTCGACCAGTCACCATGATAGAACACGTCGTTGTTCCCTAATAACTCCTGGTTCTCGAGATTGGACTCCAGCACTGCGATGGATGAGCTAAGTTCGGTGACCCATGTGTCGAAAAGGGTTTTCTGTGAGTCGTAAACCGGATTATACTTGCCATCATTCCTTCCCATGTTTGCTTCGGTGTAAGGGATCGAACCGTTCATGTCGGTAACCTTAAGCCCCTGGAAGATCTGCACAATGTAAGTGGCAGCGACCATCTTCTTGTAGTTATCCTTGTTTTCCTTTGTGCTAATGAGTCTCCTCATCTCAAACAGGTTGGGCAAAATATTCGCGTAAAACGCACCGTAACGTGAGTTTACGCTTCCGGATAGCTCATAGGTCTGCATTGTAAGCAATTGAGCGGCTTTAAGCCATTGCTCGGCATCTTCCCATACCCACTCTCCTTCACGATAATTCTGCAGTGCTTCGCAAGAGTACGTGAACAGAAATTTGACATCTATGTCGCTGACCACACTTCTGTCGACATTGATGTTTTTAAAATCCTTTGTGCAGGAGTTAAAACACAGGCCGGTGAAGGTCGTCAGTAAAATATATATGATAATCTTTTTCATAATTTAATTTTTTATCATTAATAATCAGTAGCTATTCACTAGAAACTTACCTTGATTGAGCCACCTAACGAGCGAACCATTGGCGCCACACCTACTTCACCGACAGAAGAGGTGTAGGTGCTATTCAGCGTAGCCGGGTTCATGTTGTATGGCAATGAATTATAAAGGTAGAAGAGATCCCGGCCGATAAGGCTTAGGGTAACTGAATTCATCTTTATCTTATTGCACATGCTCTTAGGCAGGTTGTACGAAAGGCTCACCTGACGAAGATTGATCCAGGTGGACTCTTTGATGGCATAGTCAATGACTCCGGTGGAAGATGATCCGTAGCGATAATAGAACTGTGGGGCATGGCTCGGTTCAACGAAGCCCTTATCATAAGCCTCCTTGTAGGTCATTCCGCCAACATTGACAGATGTATTATCTGCTTGGGAGATCCCTTGATTGGGAGCGAATACGCCATCAGGGATCAGACCGTCATCATAAACCTGTCCATCATACTTACTTGTCCAGCCGATACCACCATGCTCTGCATCTCGCCCAGGAAGCGTACTTGGCAATGCGCCGGTATGTAGACCGAACCGCAGCGCGGTCATGGCCATATCGCCACCGATTTTGGCGTCTAACAGGGCACTCACCGTCCAGTTCTTGTAGCTGAACTCGTTGGTCCAGCCGGCACGGAACTTGGCGTTAATGTCGCCCAGATCTTTCCACTGGTTACTACGGCGCGGGAATGCTGTGCGTGAATCACCCCTCCAGTTTAGGACAGCCATTCCATTCCTGGGATCGTTGGCATTGTCGGGATTGGTAAACCGTTCGGCTGCGATCGTCGAGCGGATGGTTCCATAAGATTTTCCGACAACTGCCCAAGAGCTGGTTTCAGCCGCGCCCCCATTCAGAGGAAACTCGGTGCGACCATCCGAAAGCGAAACGATGAGGTTACGGTTTCTCGAAAAGACAGCCCTTGAATACCATTTAAAATTGCTGGTCGCCACAGGTGTTCCATCGAATGTTAACTCGATACCCTTATTCTGGATGTTTCCCGCGTTGATCTTGATACCCGATATACCGGATTCGATAGGCGAGGAGATGTCGATGATCTGGTTGTACGTGTTGTCCTGGTAGAGGGATACATCAAAACCTACCCGGTTATTCAGGAAACGCATTTCCAAACCGATTTCCTGGGCGATCTTGCGCTCGGGTTTGAGGTTTGGTGTCAGTGTTGAGGCAGAGCTGAAGGTTGCCGATGACGGATTGCCCTCCTGTCCTGTTATTGCTCCCCGGAATGAATATCCCGGATTAATGATAAAAGGATCTGTGTCTTTACCCAGAGCTGCAAGACTTGCACGCAACTTACCAAAGGAGATGGCCTGTGGGAGCTTTAACGATTCGGTGAACACCCATGCAAGGCTACCTGCGGGATAACTGAAGAAATTATTCCCTTTTCCGTCAGCGTAAGTGAGGGCAGACGACCAGTCACCGCGCATGGTACCAGTAAGGAATAACTGGTTCTTCCATTCGAGGTCGGCACTGGCGTACACTGAGTTGATCAGCTTGTTGTAAGAGGTACCGCCGCTGATTGACGCAGGATTTTTAGAATTGGCAATGAAGTAGTTGCGAGGAATCAGCAGGCCGCCATTGGTTGAACCTCTGGTGTACTCACTGAATGTCCGCTGGCTTTCACCCCCGACAAATCCATTGAAATTAAAATCTTTCGAAAGCTTGATATTATTGAATGTCCACATCCATTTGAGGAAGTTGCTGTTCTTCTGGTTGTGGCCGAGCATGTAAGAACCTCCATCGAAGTTTCTGCCAGCACCCGGCGCCTTGCTTTCTTCTTTCCCAAATATGCTGTTTATGTTACCTTCAACGATAAAGCTTGACCAATCAGTCAGTTTTGCAGTAACGGCTACACGGCCCCGTACACTTTGATTCTGACGGGTATCTGAGTTTTCAAAAAGTCTGTACCACATATCGGATTGCGGAGACTTGTTGAGTTCATTCGGGTCACCTTGATTGGGTTGTCCGCCAAACTTGCTGATATAATTTTCTGGCTTCTGCCAGTAATGGGTGTCGTAATTTCTTGGAAGCACCCACACATATGCCCAGCCGAGGCCGTTATCGGCAGCATTACTCTGGTCTGTCTTTGTATAATCCATGCTGATGTCAGCACTTAGGAATTTGGTAAATTCATAAGTGGTCCTCAGGTTAAAGCCATTCTTAAGCAAGCTGTTTTTGGCTACGATACCAGACTGGTCGTCACGGGTATAGGAGAACCGGAATGTTGCCTTGTCGGTAGCACCCTGGAAGGAGAGGTTAGAACTGTTCATCGCACCTTGTTGGTAGGCATCGAGGAAGTTGTTGGGTTGAGGCGAATAGGTGGTCCAGGTGCCATCGTAGTTGCGCACTTTCTGGCCATTCATTCGGGGACCCCAGTTTTCCCCTTCACGACCGATCTGGCGGTCGATATATTGCTCTCCGGTGATCGGATCAGTTGGGAATATTTTGGTGTACCAGCTTTCATTGGGCTTATAGTTTGGCTCGCGGGTATCCGTAAAGAACGCACCTACCGTACCGCCGCCGAATTCATTCTGGAATTGCGGTCCTTTGTAAGGATCGTACATCATAGTTGACTGAGAAAAATCGATCCCGAGTCCTGCGGTTTTCTTTCCCTTTTTGCTATTAATCAGAATCACACCGTTGATAGCGCGTGAACCATATAGCGCGGCTGCTGCGGAACCCTTAAGTACCGTAACGCTCTCAAAGTCTTCAGGGTTAAGATTCTTTAGGTCATTACCCCAGTCCTTGCCGCCTGTAAAGGCATCATTGTCAACAATTACTCCGTCGACGACAAAAATAGGCTGGTTGTTCGAGCCCAACGTGGAGTTACCCCTGATCACAATACGTGAACTACCGAACGGACCCCCGGTGCTCTGGTCGATCTGTAAACCGGCAACCTTGCCTTGCAAAGAGTTTACAGGATTGAGCTGATGAGTGGCAGCAATTTCTACACCCTTGATCTGGTCGGCCGAGAAACCAAGTTTCTTAGATTCCCTGGTCCTGCCCAATGCGGTAACTACGACCTCGCCCAATCCGATTTCTGACGAAATCATCTTAATATTCAGGGTAGTACGTCCGTTTACTGCCTGTTCAACGGAACTCATCCCCACAAATGAGAATACAAGAGTTGATTTTTCAGTAGTTACCTTGATGGAAAATTTTCCCTCATTGTCTGTAAGAGTACCCTGGGTAGTCCCTTTTTCGGATACGGTAACTCCCGGCATCCCTTGTCCATCAGCTCCGGAAACAACTGTTCCGGATACCGAATGTTGTGCCATTGCACTTCCTAAGAGTGTGATGCACAAAACGGTTAATAATAAAACCTTTCGCATAAGTTTTTTAATTTAAGCAAATTTGAAATTCTGAGTTGATTAATGTACCACAGAAATTTTTTTGTCAACTTCGTGCCTGTGGATTTACACGAAGTGAAATCTCTGAAAATGCTTCAAATTCAGAGTTCATCAGGGCATTTAGCCACTCAGCGGATTGTTCATCATTTTGATTTAGTTTTTAATTTAGCTTCTGTTATGTGAAATTTATTTCAGTAAAAACTTTTTGAAAGATCATCTCGGAGGTCCCTAATAAGGCCGACTGATCTCCCATATCCGAAATCAGCAGTATTGTGCTCTCGGAGATTTTCTCCAGGCAGTATCGGTTTAGAGATTGCTGAATCGGAGATAAAACATACTGTTTTGCTTTCGACAATGGGCCGCTCAGCACAATTACTTCCGGATTAAGCAACTGAATGATAAAGGAGAGCCCTTTTCCCATGGCAGCACCGATTTCGTTAAGAATTGAAATGCAAAACTCATCCCCCTGTCGTGCGGCATTGATCACCTCCTCGGGAGTTACCAATTCAGGATGGCCTTCAAAACGGTCAATGAGTGTGGAAATCTCCTTATCTTCAAAACCTTGTTTTATTTTGCGTATAATTGTGTTCGAAGAGGCTATCGTTTCGAGGCATCCCCGTTTCCCGCAGATACATAATTCTCCATTATCCACCATTAAAATATGGGATAATTCACCGGCAAAACCGTTTTTCCCGCTGCAAAGTTCTCCGTTGACAAATATGCCCAGACCCAATCCCCAGCTCCAGTGAATAATTATGGCATCCTTATAATCTTTTGCAACGCCAAAATGATATTCTCCATAGGCGTGCATTCGTGCATCGTTATCGACATATACCAGTTTATTAAACTTCTGTTTTAAATCGCGCCCAATGTTCTGCTGTTTTTTATCTTTTATGGTATAGTTAATTCCTGTTTTTGAATTGATGAGTCCCGGCATATCCACTCCAATCCCGAACACTTTGTGATCCGAAATATTGTGATCAGCCATAAGCTGTTGTGCCGCTTCATATAATTTATCTACCAGTTGCGGATCATCAATATTGGTATTTACTTCGATTACAGGGGTAACAAATTTATGGTAAGAATCGAGAATCACCATGTTGGCGGAGTAACGGGCAAAATCACAGGAGATCACATAAAATCCATCTTCTGGTAATCCATACAAGTTTGGCTTCCGGCCGCCACTCGACTCTCCAGTCCCGAAATTCTTAACATGTCCGGACGATATGAGGTCATTAAGAAGAAGAATGCATGTGGGTAGACTAATCTTAAGCACTTCGCCCAGACCGGGAGCCGAGGTATGACCATGGGTTCGCATCAGACTCAGGATTTTTTTCTTCTGCCTGATTTTGTTCAGTTCAGCAGATGAGATCTTTTTGGAGGATATACTATTTGTCTGGCTCACAGTTACGGATATTTAAATTTTAGGTCAACTTTGTAAAGCTCTTTATCAGGAATGGCTAAAGATACTAAAATATTTAAGGATCTATTTACAATTTATTAACTTATTTATGAAATAATTAATACAGCTTAAAATTTTGGGAAACTAAAACAGCTCAAATAAAATTTATTTGACTGAATTCCAATGATATTAGTCATTAATTTGATCATCGGTATAATCTTAAATTAGTAATAATAAAAGCTGAAATAATTTATATAAGCAAATATATTCAGGGGTAAGTGTGAATAAAAATTGATTAAATAAAAAAAAGCTGCCCGATGATGGACAGCTTTTCAATAAAATTCAAAAAAGATTTATGGCATAAACCAGGGTTTTACGTTTGGAGAATCGGTACCGCCGGTAACCGCTTTCCAATTATCATAATTACCATCAATTTCGCTTTGAGGATAAATGATACGGTATACATTAAATCCCGGACTACTGGAGGCGATAGTTACGCTTGGTGTAGTATAGTTTGTTCTACGTGCCAAATTCCATCCTTCCATAGGCTGATGGAATAGTGCGATCCAGTGTTGTTTGTAAATTTGTGAAAGTGCGGTGGCTGGATTTGAACTAAAAGCGACACCCGGATTGGATAGCATTGCTGATAATTCAGGTGTAGTAGGAGCTGCAGCGGGTTTATTCACTGACCAGATTGAAGATTTATTTGCCAGATCGTACCAGAATTTAACTGAGGCGGTAATTCCTTCCTCGTAGTTGGTTTTTGCAGTTACCGGGTTTGCACCTACGCCGCCGATTCCTTTACTATATAATTCAGCCTTGATGAAACTTATTTCATGACCGGTAATAATAAGCATAGGGAATGTTTTATCGGCTACATAATAGAAATTAAGGGGGGCATATCTGTAATTTCCAGGTACAACCCAGGTGTTTATTCTTGCATTATCATAAGGATCATTTTCTGCGCTGTTTCCAATTTCCGGAGGAGTGTCAGATAAAGGTGCCTGAGGGAACGGTTTCCATTCTCCTGCTTTGTTAGGCTCAAAGAAGATCTTACACCGTAAGTCGTATATTCCTGAACCATCAGTTGCTGCCGAACTTGACATTGCATCCCACATTGTTGAACCCATCCGTATGTATGAGTTACCGCGATACCATCCAGCCCTGTCAATTACTAAGTTGAGTATGGCAGAAGGATATAGGCCTACTACTTCATTGGGTGCCAATAATGGTTTTGAAAGTGCTTCTCCAATGACTGTATTTGCCGTAGAAGCGTCTTTGGCAGCTAAAACCATTGCATATCTGAGTCTGATTGAGTTCGCAAATTTTGTCCATTTAGCGATATCATTCGCAAATAGTGTTTCAGCTCCCCCTAACGATATCTGTGCACCACCAGTTGTGAAATTATCTACAGCCCATTTCAAATCAGTAAGTGCAGCTTTAATAATATCTGCCTGTGCATCATACTTTGGTCTGAAGAATTCTGATCCTGTAAATGCTTTACCCCCTTCGGAATAAGGCATATCACCATGAATCATGGTTGTTTGCAGTGTTCTGTAAGCAATTAACGTTTTGACCATCGCTTTGACGTTCGTCATTTTTGCTACATCAGGATTGGCTTCGATCAATTCCATCAATTTTACAGAGTTTGCCAGCGTATTGTAATAACTATTCCAATATGCTCCTGCCGAATTGTCCATCCGGTAACCCGATGCAGCATACATTCCTGCTAACTGGCTATTCTGATAAATCCATGAGGTAAGGAATGCTCCGTAACCGTCCATTAAACTTCCAACAATACCATTGTATAATGCAGGGATAGTTGGATCATAGACTTTTTTGTCCCAGGATTTGTTAATGTCTCCAAAGTCTTTTTGGCAAGAAGAAAAGGAAATAATGACTATCGCAGCTATTGACATCAATAGAATAGTCTTATTTTTGATATTTAGTAATTTCATTTTCGTAAATTTAGAGGTTAAAATCTTGCTTTTACACTAAAACCGAATGATCTGAAACTCGGATAAGCAGCCCATTGCAGCCCTTGTGCATTTCCGGTACCGTTTATCCCTTCAGGATTAAGGTGATCAGGTAACGAGGCATAGAGATAGCCCAGATTTCTTCCGATAAGTGACAATGTCAAACCCTGGAATAATTTTGTTTTACTGATCAGATTATCCGGAAGGTCATAGGTAAGTGCTACTTCCCTGAATTTAAACCAGGTATTTTCGAAAACAGATAAACTTCTTGGACGGTTTAAGTGCGACCAACCGGCGTACTCATTACCCCATTTGTACATATAATTCACAACTCTGTCGTTTACTCTGTTATCTGTGATATTATATCCCTCCTGGATAATACCATGATTTGCTACACTACCATCTGGGTAGGTATAAGGTAAGCCACCGCCATTACGCTCTTTAAGTGTTTCAGGAAGTAAACCACTTCCTGCAGCAGTTGCATGGTCTACAGAATAAATATCGCCACCGACTTTAAAATCGATCAATCCGTAGAGGCTGAATCTTTTGTATCTTAACGTATTGCTGAAACCACCTGTAAACTTAGGAGCTGCGTTTCCGATTACGACCTGCTCATTGGTAATTATATACTCTGTCCCAACAACCGCGCCGGTAGATTGATCCAGGATGTTTTTCACCTGTTTGCGTCCCTGTGCATCGAGTTTGAAATCAGTACCGTAAATAGCTCCGTATTTTTGTCCCGGTCCAACTTTCATTACAGCACCCAGTGTACCAAATACATCACCCAGCCATTGTTCTTTAACCCCGGGAGCTAATTGCTCAATTGTATTGGTATTATGCGCGAAATTCAGAGTCGTTGACCATGAAAAATCTTTAGTCCTGATAGGAGATGCATTTATTATAATTTCAACCCCTTTATTGGTTAATTTACCCGAATTAAAGGTTACCTGAGAAGCACCCGAAGAGGCTGGTAAAGCAGCACTCATGATCTGGTTCTCGGAGGCGATATTATAATAGGTAACATCAAGGTTGATCCTGTCATGCAGGAATCCCAGACTCAGACCTGTTTCAAACGAAGTAGAAGTTTGGAAACTCAAATTGATCGGAGGAATATTTGAGGGATAGGTGTTGGTTACCTGTCCACCAAAGTTACCGACATTAAAGGCTGCATCCAACTGATAAGGCTCCGTTGCATTTGCACTCTTGCCATAAGCCAGTCTAAGTTTACCATAAGAGAGGTTATTCTCAATAGCGCCTAAATCAAGTCCCTCAGTAAATACAAAGGCTGCATTGGCTGATGGGTAGAAGTAGGAATTACTATTTTTTGGTAAGGTTGAATTGATGTCATTTCTTCCTGTAACATCGAGGAATAAATAATTCTTATAGCTCAGATTTATCAATCCAAGGTATGAATAGGATTGAACATCATATCTTGACTCAGATGCATCCGTATTGTTTTTATCCACATAGTTAGAGAGCGAATAGACATTAGGAACAGCAAACCGACTCCAGTTTCCGCCTGTTACTCCAGCAGAAGTATTATTGTATGTGTTATACATGGCTGATACACTGGCGTCAAATCCTTCAAGATAAAAATCTTTTTTATGAGCAGTGAACATAATGTCTGTATTCATAACTTTATCTTTTGAGATGGTCTTGCCAAAATAACCACCACTTACCTTATCCGGATTGGTAGTTGTATTTTTTGATTCAAACCTGTTGCCTAAAAGATCTACAGATGTTCTTACAAAGGCATTCAGCCAAGGGGTGATTTCTGCATTCAATTTAATTGTACTTAGGAATTCATCCCTCTTCAAAGTCTGGTTGTGTTCGAATGTTGACCAGAATAAATTATTACTGTATTCTGCATGTGGGTATGAACCAGGGAAAATATTCTGCGAGCCATCTTTGTTTTTATAAAGTCCTTTCTCTAATGGCTTATATTCCCGAGACATACCATAGATCATAAATTTGGACCAGGAATTATTGGTTCCAATTTCAGGGGAGTTTAATCTTGAACTTTGGTTATACGAAGCAGATATTTCTGCACTTAACATCTTGGATATCTTTACGTTGGATCCCAAAGAGAAGTTGTTGTTCTTGTGGTTTACATTTGGAACCGGTGAATCTCCATCAGTGAATGAGGTTGATACGCGGATGCTTCCAAAATCGTTGGCACTCGAAAAGGCGATATTATGCGTAGCTTCTGAACCTTGCTGGAACATATATTTTCTGTTGTCAGGCTGTGGTGAATAGGGCCTTAACTCACCATCCCACCAACGGGCCATCGAACCATCCAATTTCGGACCCCATGAGGAGCTTGCCCCGAACCAGCTGAAAATGTCCCAGGTATTATATCCACCCGGTACCGGGCCATGAATCGATTCTACACCCGATCCACCTACGGCGTACGGATTTCCGTTCCATCCTGAAGGATATAAGGTTGGAACATAATTTTCACCTGATGCTGTTTTAGGAAGCTTAACACTTGAACTCCATAATGCACCGGCAAAACCACCTCCGTATTCATTCTGAACATCTAAGAATCTGGTTGCATTGGTCATTGAATTGGTGTAGCTATAATCAACGCCAATCCCTTTTTTAGCAACTCCTTTTTTGGAGGTAATTAAAATAACTCCGTTGGCACCCCTGGCACCATATAAAGCTGCTGCATTGGGCCCTTTTAATACAGAAACACTTTCAACATTATCCATATTCATGTAACTCATATAGTTACCCCAGTCAGTGTAGCCTCCAAGACTTGTTTCGGTATTACCCTGAGGCAATGCCTTATTGTCTAAAATTGCACCATCTACAACAATGATTGGCTGGTTATTACCGAATAAGCTGTTATTTCCTCTGATTACAATACGCGAGGAAGCATTATTCAAACCATTACTTGTGGTGATATTTAGTCCGGCAACTTTTCCCTGAAGACCCTGGGCAAGATCGACCGGTGCTGATAGCACAACATCTTCAGCTTTTAATTGCTGAACGGCATAACCGATCGATCTTTTATCCCGTTTAATACCCAAACCTGTTATTACAACTTCGTCAATCGCGACGTTTTCAGAAGTCATTTTGACGTCGATAACAGATCGACCATTAATTTGCTCTTCTACTTTTGTCATTCCAATAAAGGAAAAAACCAAAGTAGATTTTGAGGAACTTGCCTTGATGGCGAATTTACCGTTCACATCACTCAACGTGCCATTGGTAGTCCCTTTTTCTGACACTGCAACTCCGGGAATTGAAAGGCCGTCAGATCCGGAAACAATTGTTCCTGTTACCGAATGTTGCGCAATTGCACTGCCAATCAGTGCAATGCACATTACAGTCAATAATAAAATTTTACGCATAAGGTTTTAAATTTTAGTTAAAATTCAAATTTAGAATTGATCTTTTGTTCTGAATAATTTACTTTTTGTCCTTCACTTTGTGTACTTTATGAAGGTATTTCTCCTGTTTTGCTTCAAAAAGGGAGAGATCGGACCTTATCCGCTTTTCATTTCCTTCATCTTTTTGATTTCAGTTAATTAAATTAAGATTAATATAGGTGTATCACTTTAATAAGGAATTTTCCTTATTAAGTATTTATAATTGGATAATAATTCTTCATTTTGAAATCAAAATATTCAGGTATAAAGACGCTTATATTAAGTCGTCGATAGATGGGCATACCGGGTTTAAACAGATTTTGCTGTTCGACTCTGACTACTTTACCTCTGATCCGGAGATCATTTAAAGGGGTATTTACTTTGTGTGCAGAACTAATCAAATTATAAAATGAATCGGTAATCTGACCCATGCTGTTGAGAATTTAGGTAAAATAACTCAGGAAATATTTTTTTTTGTAAATATACTGAAATCCCTGTTCAAAAATTTTATTTTTTTAACTTTTTTTTAATGTTTTTTTAATATTGGGGCAAGATAAATAATGACGCCTGCGTCCATAACGAATCAGATGGGCAGAGGAGCTTCCAATTCCACTACTTATATCAGTTTATTTTTACTGTAACTTACTTAACTCTTGATTGGAAAAATGTTTATTACTTTTACTTATTCAATTGAAAAATTAAAACTAAATATACCATGCAAACTATTTTAGGGGCAGGGGGCTCAATTAGTACCGAATTAGCGAAATCACTAAAATATTTCACCGATCAAATCCGTTTGGCAGGTCGAAATCCAAAAAAAGTCAATGACGGGGATCAATTATTTCCTGCTGATCTCACAGATCGCGATCAGGTTTTTAATGCGGTAAATGGTTCGGATATCGTTTATCTGACAATCGGGCTGGAATATAGCACAAAGGTTTGGCAACAGTTATGGCCACCACTGATGCAGAATGTGATCGATGCCTGTATCGCCAATAAGGCAAAGCTGGTCTTCTTCGACAATGTTTATGCGGTAGGTGGTGATTTTGTGAGTCGCATTACAGAGGATTCACCCATAAGCCCCACGAGCAGGAAGGGGGAGATCAGGGCTCAGATTGACCTGATGTTGCTCGAACAGATGAATGCCGGTACAATTCAGGCTATTATTGCCCGCGCACCCGATTTTTATGGTGGGAATATTGAGAAAAGTATGGTGATGACGGTTATCTATAAGAATTTCCTTGAAGGGAAAAAAGCGCAATGGTTGTTTAATTCAAAAGTCAAACACTCCTATATTTATGTCCCTGATGCCGGAAAAGCAACCGCTTTACTTGGAAATACTCCTGCCGTGTATAATCAGATATGGAATTTACCAACCGATCGCAACTCCCTAAATGGGGAACAAATGATCAATCTTTTTGCAAAGGAGATGGGGAAGAGCGATAATTACCAGCTTATTCCTGCCTGGATGGTTCGTATTCTGGGGCTTTTTATCCCTTTTATGAAAGAACTCTATGAGATGCGGTATCAGTTTGACCGGGCGTATTTTTTCGACAGCACTAAATTTGAGAATTATTTCAACTTTAAGCCCACATCATATGCAGATGGGATAAAGGAGATTGTGAGCAAAAGTGGGGATAAGGTGAATCAATAATGATATAATTTTTTTTTTTTATTTAGTGCATTCATAAAGATCTAGAATCGGAAATTCCACGTCACCGAAGGGATTACTGAGAAAAGGTAAAGTTTCACGGCCTCTGTTTGGGAGGTATTATTTTGATTGGTACGGAACAGTATGGCATAGGCATTTTTGCGTCCATAAGCATTAAAAACCCCGATATTAAGTTCTGATCTGAATTTCGGCCGCTCCTTCAATACCATGGTCATCCCAATATCGAGGCGGTGATATGCTGGCATTCGGTATCCGTTTCTACCGGTATAGTAGTTTACAATATTTCCATCCATTATATACTTACCGCTTGGAAATGTAATTGCATTTCCAGTATAGTAAACCCATGTAGCAGAAAAGGAGACCTTTTTCCCTGCTTTGCAGGAGGCTACAATGGAGAGATCATGCGTCCGGTCCTGTCGCGAAGGGTACCATTGCCCCTGGTTAATTTCATCAAATTGTTTTTCAGTGCGGGATAACGTATAGGCAATCCATCCGGTAAAAAGTCCGATTTTCTTTCTGGCTAAAAACTCCAGCCCTAAGGATCGTCCTTTGCCATAAACCAGTTCTGCTTCGGCATTTTCATTCAGAAAAATATCGGCATTATTTCGATAATCAATCTGGTGACTCATCTCTTTATAATAACCTTCGACAGAGAACTCTGTTCCGTTCGAATTGCAGCTCTTGAAAAATCCCAACGAGAATTGAGAAACCAATTGTGGTTTGATATTATTGGAACTTGGAAGCCAGTAATCAACCGGGGTTCCCGCAGAGGAGTTTGAAAGCAGGTGAATATACTGGCTCATCCGGTTAAATCCTCCCCTTAAGGATGATTCACCGGCAAGGATCCAGGTCAGATTAATCCGTGGTTCCAACGTGGCGTAGTTGCGGTAGAACTTTTCAGCGTTAAATTTTTTCGAATCGATTATATTTCCATTGGTATCATAGGTCAATTCTGTGCCGGGGCCAATTCTGGAGAAAGTCGATAGCCTAAGACCGGCACCCATTTTTAAGTGTTCAGAGAATCGCCCTTCTGAAAATAGATATAAGGCATTCTCCCACCCTCTCTTTTCCGGAATATTGAAATTTTTAATTGCATTGGAATTTGATATTACCTCGCCGGGTTTAAAATGGTGAAGCACCGAATTAAATCCGAAAAGCAGGGTTAGATGATCAAACGACGATAAAGCATAATCCTGCTTGATTGAAAGATCTTTAATCCCTGCCTGCAGTGAAAATTTCCCTCCGATATCTCCCTGGGTCTTGTAATTATAGTCATTGATTACCATGGTAGTATTGGCAAAGAGGGTAGGGGAAAAGAGATGGTTCCAGCGGAGGGAGCCGGCTTTATTTCCCCAGTTAAATCCAAAGTCTTTTGAATCAAGGACATCCCGTCCGAAATATCCCGAGAGAAAGAGCTGGTTATTTTGGTTTACGATCAGGTTGGTTTTTAGATTCAGATCATAAAAGTATAATTTGTTCTCCTTTATGATCTCATTATCTGACAAGGGGAGAAAAATATCGGCATAGGTTCTGCGGCCAGAAATCATAAACGACGATTTCTCTTTGATGATAGGACCTTCGGCCATCATGCGGGAAGAGATTAGCCCGATTCCGCCCGAAAAATTAAAATCCTTCATATTTCCCTCCTTCATTCGGATGTCCATAACCGAGGAGGCACGTCCCCCATAACGGGCGGGAACATTTCCTTTAAATAATTGAACATCGCTGATCGCATCAGAGTTGAAAACCGAAAAAAATCCAAGCA
>CANJNY010000119.1 GCA_947475715.1 Prolixibacteraceae bacterium | reverse complement strand
TTACCTAAAACATCGGCCATTTTTGACATTATTTCCAGATCATAAATATAATAGGCCTCCCAAAGAAGGGTATTGTCATTTTTGCCTCCTTCAGGACTCAGCCAGTCACCCAGCGGACCTTCATTCATGATTCCTGTTTTCGGATCCACACGGGTATTGAGGTAATCGAGGTACTTTTTCATTGCATCGTAGTGCTCTGCAATCATCACTTTATCGCCATATTGCTGAAACGACTCCCACGCCACAGTAATCCCGGCACTTCCCCAGAGAATACCACCAAAACCGCCACCCAGCGGAGCCACATCGGGGAAACGGCCATCTTCACGCTGAGCATCTGTGTTGGCAATCATATGGCGACGTAAAAACTGAGGGGCATTGGTAAGGTAAGTTGCTGTCCTGGAGAAGAGTGAAATATCCCCATTCCACCCCATCCGCTCATTACGTTGCGGGCAATCGGTAGGAATTGACAAAAAGTTACCCCGGGTTGACCAGGTGATATTTTCCCAAAGTTTATTCACCTTTGAATTTGATGTTTCGTATGAAGAAGCCAAAGCTCTCAATGAACTGATCACCTCTCCATTTACTGAAGTTATCGGCAACGGTTTTTCAATCCCTGTAATTTCGATGAAACGATACCCATGAAAAGTGAATCGGGGTTGGATAACTTCGTTTCCACCTTTTAGAATATAGGTATCCTGAGCCAGTGCGCCCCGGATATTTTCAAGCATTATCGTCCCAACCTTGTTACCGTATTGGGCCAGATCAGGGTATTTGACCTCTGCATATCGGAGGGTGAGCTTCTTGCCTGCAATCCCATTTTGAATCGTGATTTGTGGAACCCCTACCATATTTTGACCCATATCATAGACAAAAACACCCGGACGAACCTCTTCAATTCCCACTGCTTTGAGCTCTTTAACAATAGCCGAATTTTCGCCAAACTGACCAATCAGCGACATGTTATCGGAACTCATGATGGGTGCCATTCCGTTAGTCCCGCCAAGATTTTTGTCAATGAAGCTGCTCCCTTCAAGTGGAATTGCTTCGGCTTTCTTCCATTCACGATCATTATAAGATACAGTATTCCAACCTAATACTGCCTTTTCTTTGGATGCATCATAAACCTCTCCCTGGAAGAAGCTTCCATAAACCAACGGTCCATTATTGAAATAGGTCCAGGTATCGGGGTTTGTCGCAACAATTTTGGATGATCCATCCGAATAAGTTATCACCAGTTTTGCAAGCAACGACTGCCGGTCACCGAAGAAGTTCCAGTTTTGTCCGCTGTATGTGATATTTCCGCTCCACCACCCTTCGCCCAACATCGCCCCCATGGCATTTTTACCGGCTTTGATCAGGCCGGATACATCATAAGTCTGGTATAAATGGGTCTTATTATACTGGGTAAGCCCCGGATTGAAATAATCAGTTCCAACACGTTTTCCGTTAATATATATTTCGTAAATTCCTCGTGCAGTGACGTATAACCTTGCTGCGGCAATCTTTTTACCTTCTGAATTGAAGGTTGTCCTGAGCATTGGCATTGAGTTTTTACCGGGATCGGCAATAATCAATGAACCGTTTTTCCCTCCGTCGAGCAGATAAGCCTGACCGATAATTTTCAGTCCCGATTCTTTGTTTTTTGTAATTTGAGAAAAGAGACCCTCATAGGTTTTGGAATTATTTAAATCTTCAGCAAAAAGTTTGTTCGAAGGACTCCTGAAATTTCGAATCTCTACATCCGAGAAACCGGCCTTCTGACCCGCCTGAACAGAAAAACCAATATCGGCAAGCATGGGAAAACTGATAAAATCCCCACCGTTTCCAACCGGATTAAGGAATATCCCGGGGTAATTATTCTGAATATCGGGAGTTGTAAGTTTATGTGCTACATCGTTCCCATCGATAAATAAGTTCGCAGAGCCAAAAACTGATTCGCAATAAAAACGATGGGGCTGATATTTATTCCCGCTATTTATTATGGACTTCGGAATATTAAAGGTTTTAAGAGGCTTATCGGATTGATCATCAGGACGGTAACCAACCCTATAAACATTTAGTTGGGCCAGTCCGGTTTCAGAATCGTCGACCTTTGAGATATTTAGTTCCAGGATGATATAACTCTCATTTTTTTTGCACTCGACCCCGAAAATATTTTTGTATCTGTCCATCAGACGGGGATCATTGGCCCCAAAAACGAATCCTGCTTTGGTGGTTCCCGATTCCTGATCGAGCTTGAGCGTATAACCAAGTTTAAAAACTGAAAGATATTGGGAACAGAGCACAAGATCGTTATCCCCTCCTCCAATCCAGGTGGCGCCATCCCAGGCTGAAAGTTTGGGATCGGGATTCATGAGCCCGGTTTCAAACCACGAGGAACCTATGGCAGGTTTACCGTTCTGATCCCAGACGGTGACTTTCCAGTTGTACCTGGTTGCAGGCTGCAGCGGGGTTCCGGCATATTCAATATTCAATGATTTATCCTCTGAAAGTTTCTTACTATCCCACATCACTTTTCCATCGGGATTTGTAACAAATATCTGAAATGAGGCCTGTGAAACGCCCCTGTCAGCAACGGCAGAAGCCATTTGCCAGGTAAAGCGCGGGGTTTTAACATCAATCCCGAGAGGTGTTTTGGTATATTCGACCTGGAGGTTCTGAATGACTACGACTGCCTTGGAATGGATGGAGACCAGGAAAAGAATAGTGAATAAGAGAAGTTGTAAACGTTTTATCCGAAATGATATGATCATGATTTAAATATTAACTTAAAATGTAAATTTTCAATAAATTCAAAATAACAACCTCATAAATATGTTGCCCGTCAAATCTTAACCAGCTATCACCTTTGCCATAACATGCAGAACAACCGGTCCGAGAAGTCCTGATCTTCTCAGGGCATCATCTTTGGACCAAACCTTGATGATACTGAAAGTAAACCTACCTGTGGGACTAGGTTTTCCGTCAAGAAACCATTGCGGGTACTCTTTCAACGATTGCATGACAGATTTGGATGTTGGGGTGGCAGCACCTTCCTCTGACCAGTTTCGATCCTCGGGAAGAAATTCATCTCCGATAAGGCGGTTTGGCCAAAGATTAACAACGGTAATTTCCAGTGAATTTTCCCCGGCCTGTGCAGCAGTTGTGATATCAATCCGGTAAGGTTTTTTCCAAAGTATGCCAAGCTCTTTCCCATTTAATTTTACAATTGCCATAACCTCCACTTCTCCAAGATTCAGGTAGATCAGCCGATCATTTTGAATCATTTCGGAGGGAATGGTGATCTTTTTGTGATAAGTAGCCTTTCCCGAGAAATACCTTATCCCGGAATCATTGTGATCACTCCATGAGGTTAGTTCCGGAAATTGCACACGCGGAGGGGCACCCCAGTTAGGGGCAAACCGAACTTCCCAGGGACCGGAAACCTTAATCGGTTCCGGAAGTTTGGAAAGCTCTATTTTAAATCTCCTGTTGCCCGAAGTTTGTATCGTATATTGACCGGAAACAGAAATTAAGCTTTCAAATTTTCCATTTCTACGGCTAAGACTAATTTTGCTCCCTATATCATTGGCGAGTAGTTTGCCATTATGTGTTATTTTCAGGATCCGGTCAGTAACCTCTATTTTTTCCGGCGGAAATACCACGAAGACAGAACCAAACTCGGACAGCCTTAACGGCAGGGTTACAACACCATTCGATTCTGAGTAAATGGCTGGTTTCTCCGTTTTTCCGGATTCAGGCCACCAGAACTCAGGGCTTCGTCTACTTATGCGGAAGTTACACGTTGCTTCCACTTCGGCATTCTGTTTATTGGAAACAAAATAGATTTCCGAACCGTCTTCGGCACGTCGGTGAATATAGCGGAAAGGGGCAGGTTTTCCGCATCTGAAATCCTCCTGAACGCCTTGCGAGGACAAGATCTCAGCGGGTGATTTACCCCAGTATACCTGCCCTTTGCCAACCTTGCGCTCCCCAGCTTTATTCGTATCGTCCCAGAGTCTTCCGATAATTTGCTTCAGTTCCTCTTCACATTGCGGATAGTTGGTGAGACCGGGAGTTTTAACCGGTGGAGGTCCAATGATTACCATACCCTGGTTAACCAGCTCCTCAATTTTCCTGGCAAGATTCAAAGTCATTACTCCGGCCATGAGTTGTTCCCCTTGCCTGGGCAGCACCATTGCCCGGTAGGTCATCCCATCGGGCAAAACGATCAGCCCATTTTCAATGGAGATCCTGTTAAAAACTACATCCGAAGTGCATCCGTCAAAATTGTATCCGGGCGTATCGGGAGGTATGGGGTTCGTGAAATCTACCCCGGGTGGCATAAACCGTGTCGGGGCAGACTCCGGCTGCAGGTAAAGGAGATCGGCAACGAACAGCCCGTTTTGTAACAGGTATTGACATCGGGTAAGGTATTGATGCCAGGGTTTTGTCTCCTCCCACCAGGTTTGAGTCCGTTCGTAGTGAAGCCCCCAAAACGCCATGGTCATCCCCGGTTTTCGATCTATCCAGGGCTGCATGGCATAACGGTGGAAAATAAAACGGTTAATTCCTGAACAGAACGCCCAGTCTCCCTGTGGTTTCAATAATGCGGGGTGAGCCAGCCAGTTTTCACCCGGATTTGCGGTGAATGCCTCGGAAGGGATAATCTTGCGTCCAAAGATATGTGCGGCCGAAACCATTGCCGGGGTCCAGGCATAAGAGCGGAAAACACCCTCGAAACAATCGCCCGATTCGCCCACTGCCTCGCGTTCGCGCCGGTACCAAAACTCAGTCTGAGGAAGGTTAGCCTGCCCCGCCACTCGAATCTCATCAAACGGGGTATTATCGATTGCTTCCATGGAGAACTGAATCCCGTGTTTGTTGGAGAGTTCACGCATCTGGCCGGCATAATTCTCTGCTATCAGCTCTGAGATCGTAAAACGCAAATCCCAGAGGAATCGCTCCGTAACTTCAGCGTTTTCAATTATTCTTCCTGTCATTGCAGGGAGAAAGGGGGTAATATCGTAACCACAACGTTTTTTAAATTCTTCAGGAAAGGCTTTTGTCCAGTTCTGATAGCCAACCTCCCAACTGTCGACATGTGTGGCTACGAGGGTCTTTCCGGTCAGAGGACCTGCCAGCGAAAGGATATCGCCCAAAAACTTGTTAAAATGGATTTCGACGGCCTCTTTGCTCATCTTATCACATTCATAACCCATTCCTGCCTTTGGAGCGGGGTGATTGGTGGCACCTGTGGGTCCATGACCAAACCTTATGACGGTCCAGTTTCCGGGTGGCACATCCCAGGTTAACCGTCCATTTTTAAAATCCGTGGTTAGGTTCAGGATCTCTTCAGGGTTGATTGTTGCATCTTCCGGCGCCGGTTGTCCTGTAATCGGAAGCATTCGAAACGCATTATTACCCGCTCTGAGATGTTCGGGGGGTGTGGAAATGGTCCGGAATCCTGCTTTTAAATGAATATTATCTGTTTTAAAAGAATTATTTTTTGGGGTGGGAAATGCAATAACCGCGATATCGCGGTAGTATTCCGGTTCTCCGCCCTCAGTTCCCGGAATTTCCCATTTTCTAAGTTTCGGTTTTTGAAGTTCGCCGTTAAATGATTTACCTCCTTCGAGCGACAGCTCAGCATAGAGAAGCTGTTGCATTGAATTTTCGGCGGTATTCCAGGGTCCTCCGCTGCCTGTCCACCCAGCGCCGTCGTTCATATTGATTTCAAGTCCTAGACGACCAGCCTCCTGACAGGCAAAACGAAACATCTCCTGCCAGGTGCCGGTACCAAAGGCGACAGGTCCCTGCGGTGATCCATCCACCTCCATGATCAGCACCCCACCTATACCAACACGCTCCATTGCTTCGAGATCGGCAGTGATCCCCTCTCGGGTAATATTACCATTGATCCAAAACCAATATACCCAGGGACGGGCGGCATCAGGCGGATTCAAAAAACTCGCTGACAATCCCTTTGAAGTATCTGAATTCATTGCACTTGCTGCGGAGAGATTTATCCAGCAACCGGCCATAACACCAGCTGTACCGCCGACTACCCCTTTCAAAAATACCCTGCGGTTAAGTAATTGTTTGGTTGACATTTTATCCTGTAAATAGATTTTTATCACATTTAAACTGACAGCTTATCGGAATAGATTACAATCAGGTTAAAAAGAGCCATTGCCCCGGCTTTTGCGGACTAAAGGTAGAAAAATATTACACTATTTTTGACTTAAAAAATTCTTCAGAAAGTAATTCCGGGAAATTTAATCCGGGAAATTATCTTAATGACATGAAATATATACTCAAAAAGAAGGCACCACTAATTGCTTAGCAGTGCCTTTTGGAAAAAATAATAATGTTTTATTTAATTACTGACAGATGAGCATATACATCTCCAATTTTATATTCAATTGAAGCGGATGCACCTGGCACTGTACCGGTGATTTTCATCAGGCCGTAATAGACATCAGTGGCATTTGCACCATTGGTAATTTTAAAGATATAATAAGCATTGGCCAAATCGGCTGATGTTGTAGCTGTACCACCTGCAAAAGCGGTTTTGGCATCATCTGATAAATTGCCATCATACATTCCTGAATTTGAAGCAACAAATTCAATCATCTTACCACCGGTTGCCCAAGCTGATCCACCCTTGAGGCTTGATCCCACTAATGCAAGAGTCGTATTAGCATCACTTTCGGCAACAGCACCACTAATCAAAAGGTTTAATCCTTGTGAAGAACCACTGGCATTTAAGGTAGCGGTTTTCTTCAGGAAGAAGAATGGTTTTTGAACAACAATCTTCGAAACCACTTCCTGAGAATAACTTCCCGAAGATGCAGTCATTGAGTAGTAGCAGGTATCTTTACCGGGTGCAAAATCAGATCCGGAGATTGGCACTGCAAAAGGAGAAGCTATTGCCCCAAGTGAAACCCAATCGCCATTGGCCCCATTTTTCCTTTTTGCAACAACAGAACCGGTATAATTTCCAGTTTTCACAGCAACCGTTACAGGAATGTTTGCCACATCGGCATTGCGAATAATGGTCACATCTTTACCCGCAAACTTAGGACTGGAAGCAGATAGAGCTGATACCAGCGTTACCACCTGAATCCCTGAGTCGGTTTTTCCGGAGAAAGTAATGGTCACGTAATCATTCACGTTAACCAACTGAGCCTCTGATCTGGTATAGCTTATCGAAGCCTTTAGATCCGCTCCAACAGTTACAGACTTTGAAGCTCCTACAATTGGAAGCAACTGAAGGGTGGTACCTCCCCCTTGAGCCGCCGTAGGAATTTGCAGTTTAAGACAATCTACAGTCATAATATCGCCTGCCTTTGCAGTGGCAAAAGTTATATTAACAGTAAACCCATCATCCAGAACACTGATGCCTGCAGTAGAGGCCACTGGAATACCCGTAATTACCACATGCCCGGTTGAATCCAGAGGAATATTAAAATATGCTTGCTTGGAACAACTTACAAATAATGCAAGCCAGCATATAAATGTTAGTGATATAATCTTTTTCATCTTAGCGTGTATAAAATTATTAATTAAATTGACCAACCTCACTGTCCTACCTGTTTAGGCAGATACCCGAAATTTTGCAAAGCTTTTCCGTTATTTTGCATCTCAATTAGTCCAATTGGAGAAAGAAGATGTTTAGGACCAAATGCAAAACTGAAACCTGCCGGACGATAACCTACTAAATCAGTAAGGGCAGAAAATGCGCCTGCTCCGTCAACAAGAGCCGTACGTGTACGACGCTGATCCCAAAGCATTTTATTTTCCATAACCAATTCATAAGCACGCTCTGCCATAATCTCCTTCAGACCAAGGGCCTGAACACCATAATTAGGTAACGTGGCACGAGTTCTTACCTTATTGATCCCGAATAAAATATCGGCGTCGGATACTGATTGTCCCAATGATTTCAAGGTCCAGTTGATTTCGGTCTGCATCAGAAGAATATCAGCATAGCGATAAAATGACCAGTTAAGACCCGATGTCTGGTTAGCTTTAAGAGCCGCGCGGTCAAAGAATTTATACAGGATCGGACGATCGAAAGTCACCACCGGCATGTTTTTATCGATGTTAGGTGCCTTGGTATCGGTCGTGAAAAACATTTGTTTCTCCTTGGTCCGTTTGTCTGCAGGATCGTACGAGTTAAAATACTCCTGAGTAACGTAGTAAGTGCTATTACCATCACCGCCATTAACACCGGCTCCCAATGGAAGCGCAGCACCTTCAAGACCATTCATACCTACAACTCCATTGACATACTGAATCTGGAATATGGCTTCACCGGCGTTGTTCTTTGCCGGATCGTGAAGATCGTCATAACTACCAAGGGTATAGGTTCCACTGGTCACCAACTGATCAACCTGACCCTTTGCTTTTCCTAAGAAAGAGATAGAACTTGCATTATTGATCGGATAACCTTTTTGAGTCCAAAGACCCTCCGCACACCATTTTTTTGTAGTATCGTTGCTGGTGGCCATCTCCTGGTACGGATAACCTGCACAAGTCAGGTAAACATCTGATAAAATAGCTCTGGCAACATCTTTGGTTACACGACCGTCTGTGGAGCGACCCGAAGCTAATCCGGATGCATCACTGATGGCATACTCAAGATCAGGAATGATAACTCTGTCATAAATCGTTTTAACAGAGGTACGAGGCAAAGAGAAACCATTTGGATCGGTAATTACACCAACGTTCATTGGAACATCACCAAAATAACGGACCAGCGTAAAATAGTACCAGGCACGCATTGCACGAACCTGTCCTAAAGCCTTAGCTCTCTGAGCATCGGTATATGAAGTAATACCCGGTATCATCTTAATCGCCAGATTACAGTCACGAACACCTTTATACTGATTATTCCAGTAGTTATCAAAGTCGGAAAGTAAATCCCCGGAAACCTGATCGGTCTGAAACTTCCAGTACAATGGATGGGCATCGGCAGAATAAGCCTTACCTGTCTGATATTCGATCGGCCCGGGCAGTTGATTACCCCAGTCACCTGCACCACCGGTCCAGTCGGTCATAGCACGGTAAGCACCCGCTACCAGCGCATCACCCGCAGAGACACTTGTAAAAGTAGATCCGGTAGTTAAGGCAGCGGTAGGTGTCTCTGTTAGAAATTTAGTACACGAACTTGCTGAAAGCGCCAACGCTACGAACAATACACTATACTTTGCTAATATATTGTATTTTATATTATTAAATTTCATATCCTTTATTTTTTTAAAATTTATAAACCAATATTAATACCAAAAGAATATATCGTAGGTCGCGGATACTGATATTTATCAACGTTAGGAGCCAGTGATTCAAGTTTATCAGGCGAGCTTCCTTCGGGATCGTATCCCTTAACACCTGTTACCACAAAGAAGTTTTTGGTGCTTACAAAGAGTCTTAATTTTGTAAGACCAACTTTGTTTAGGATCGTTTGCGGGAATGTGTAACCCAACGTAAAACCTTCACCTCTGATAAATGCAGCATCTTCAATCATGTGGGTATCTGGATAGGACTGATAATACGAACCACTGTTACCCGGACGAACCTGAGCAATCATAGCGGTCTGATAATCGGGACGCCATGCATCAACAATGGTATTTTTACCCCCCGAAACCAACTGACGGTCTTCGGCAGATTCGTTTACATTGGCTTTTTGGATGCCACGCACGATGCGGATATCCAGGTTTACATCCCAGGATTTATATCTGAATGTATTATTAATACCAATAGTAGCTTTTGGAAATGCACTTCCCATAATTACGCCATCGGTAGCTAAATTGATCTTACCATCATGATTGGTATCCTGGTATTTTAAATCTCCCGGAACCATTCCATAACGGGCGGCAGCAGCAGCTTCGTTGGTTCCCCAAACACCCTCACGAACCAGACCGAAGAAAGAGCCGATTGGCTGCCCTACTCTCCAGATTGTTGTTCCGTTACCAGCGCCTGAATTCCGTAAAACATCAGCACCGGTAGGACCGAGTTTGATAATTTTATTGCGGTTCATACTTAAATTGATACTGGTAGTCCATGAGAAATTATCGTTGTTGATATTGTTGGTGTTCAGGGTGAATTCCCAACCTTTATTTTCTACAGAACCGAAGTTTTTCTTTACCGAACCGGTCGATGCCGAAGTTGGTAAAAGAACATCTACAAGCATGTCGGAGGTAACCTTTTTGTAATAATCGATATCCAGGTTGATAAACCCTCTCAATAAACCAATTTCAATACCCATATCCGATTGTGTATTGGTTTCCCATTTCAGGTCGTCATTACCTACCGAAGCCGGAACAAGTGCAGTATTTGCAACACCACCTAAATAAACAGAAGCAGTTCCGATGTAGGTTTGAGAAGTATAATTCCCAATCTCCTGTGCACCGGTTTGTCCATAACTGGCGCGTACTTTAAGATTTGAAATGGCATCGATTTGTTTGATAAAATCCTCATCCGATGCTCTCCATGCCAAACCTGCAGATGGGAAGAAACCATATTTATGATTCGCACCAAATCGTGAAGAACCGTCATAACGACCGGTAAATGTGGCAAGGTATTTTCCTTTATAGCTGTAGTTACCACGTGCGAAATAGGAGTTCAATGCGTTTCTGGTGTCTGAACTACCTACCGAAGGACGAACAGCAGCTCCTACACCAAGATTCGACCATTGGTAAAAGTTATCAAAGAAGTTACTGTTATTGGCCGATACATACTCATTCTTGTATTCAGACCACGAAAGACCTAACATACCATTTATCGAATGCTCACCAATTTTTTTTGAATAGTTGAAATAATCCTCATTCTGCCAGTACATCGATTTGGTTGCATCAACTGTTGCACTACCACCGATCGCATTGAATTGTTTTCCATTATAGGTGTCGTTCTTGAAGTTGTTGACATCGATAGCGAAGTTAGTTTTAAAGCTTAGGTCTTTGTAAATTTTAGCTTCCAGGACAAAATTAGCGGTTGCCTGATCATTCAACTGTACACCGTGTTGCTCGCTGAACAGGTAATTTGGGGTATACCATTGCTCACCTACATTAAAGTCCTGATTTGCAGCATATTTATTACTATAGGATCCGAGAGCTGCATCATTTGGATATTTAACAGGTAAGATAGACCATACTTCACCCGTGTTACGGGTAATGTTATCCACGTCGCGTGTTGTCCGTACCGAATTAACAAGCATAATTTCGGTACTTAAATTAAGCCAGGGAAGAATTTTAATATCCCCGTCCAATTTACCGGAATAGCGCTTAAAATAAGAATTTTTCATTAAACCGTTGTCAAGACTCTTTCCAAGAGAGAGGGAGAACTTGGCATTTTCAGTCCCACCTCTTACAGCAATCTGGTCACTGTTTGATACTGATGGACCATAAGCCTGTGATTCCCAGTCTGAATTATAAATAGGGGCATAGGAACTGCCATTTTTTCCTATCAGGGAAACCGGATAACTTCCCGGATCAACTTGTTTGAACAACCATGGCATGGTATCGTAATGCAATCCCGTACCAGTAGGACGGAAATCCTTATTGGTATCCAGGGAGCCTTTTGTAAATTTCTTGCCATTGGCCATCGCCTGTTCGTAAACGTACATCATCTGCTCGGCATTGAGGGTATAGAAATGACGTTGCATGGTATTGAAATTGGTAAAGTGGGTAAAGTCAACCTGAGTCTTACCCGAAACGCCACGCTTGGTGGTGATGATCACAACCCCGTTGGCACCACGGGCACCATAAATTGCGGTTGCAGATGCATCTTTCAGGACGTTGATTGATTCAATATCGTTTGGATTAAGGGTCATCAGGGCATTGGCAACGCCAACAATTCCGTCAACAACAAACAGAGGGTCCTGAGCACCACCTGCAGTGTTGATTGAATTGGTACCACGAATACGAATAAGTGGTGCAATACCCGGAGATCCCCCTCCCTGATCAATAACCTGAACACCAGCAATCTTTCCTTGTAATGCGGATCCAACGTTAAATGCCGGTTTATCCATTAATTTCTTTGCAGTTACAACCGAAACTGATCCGGTTAAGTCTTTTTTCTGAACTGTTCCATAACCAATTGCTACAACAGTTTGTAAATTAACCGACTCTTCAGCCAGCGCGATATTAAAAACCGGCTGAACTCCGATTATAACTTCCCTGGAAACCATTCCCACAAAACTAACAGTCAAAGTTTTGGCCCCTTCCGGAACAGTTAAGGAGAAATTTCCTTGATTATCAGTTACAGCGCCTGTAGTGGTCCCTGTAATTACTACCGTAGCTCCTGGCATTGCTGCCCCTGACTGATCAACTATGGTACCTGATATTTTGCGACCCATCTGTTGTGAGGCCGAATTGTTTCCATTCGAATAAGCGTTATCTGCCGCTGTGGCAGTGATCAACCCAAATATACTCAGAGCGGTTGTAAGCTGAATGACACGGAGATGCTTCTCCCATCTATGCTGCGAGAAGCATAGCAATTCATAAATTTTCTTCATATTTTTAGTATCGTATTTAGTTTAATTAGCAACTGATAACTTTCAATTTGTTATCTCTATCAAGCTGCACCCCTCCACAGGTGCACTTGTCCGTTTTGATCATTGGTTAAGTAGTTAGATTCCTCCTTTCTTTTTAAAGTTTTATTTAACAATTTTATATTTATCTGATTACAAATTATTTACAAAATAATTATAGTGATTACTAGATTCAATGCTAAACAGAGTTTAATCTCTTAAGATTTATTAAGACTTAAAATCATATCGTCGGCTAAAATTTAAAGAATAAACTTTAGCTAAATATTATAAATCACAACGAAATATTAACAAAAAGATTTTAACCTTCGTATCAAAGAAAATTGAAAAAATAATTAGAGTGCTGTCGGGTTGGTTAAATCCGATGAAAAAGGATGTTAAGAATTAGTAATTTAGTTATGGTTTAATTTTACAATAATAATAAAAAATTAATATTTTTCATAGTAATACAAAAAAAAATATTTACATTATGATTTATATTTTAAAATCGTGCCGATGTTAAAGTTCGTCTCTACACTTTTTGTAAAGATTTATTATTGTACTACTTTTGCGAGCTCTATTTGAAAGGTAAATATTACATTTAGTCATCAAAATAAGTTATTATCTACCACCCGATGTTTACAAAAATATCCCGTATCATTCTCCGCAACAGAATCCTGATCATCGCTATTCTTTTAGGTTTTACCGCTTATATGGGTTATGAGGCCCAAAGTGTTAAATTGTCCTACGAAAACACTTCTCTCCTGGGAGCCAAAGACAGCGCGATGGTGGAGTACCAGAAATTCAAAAATCAATATGGTGCAGATGGTACAGTTTTAATGATCGGGATAAAAAATCCGGATATATTCAGGCTCGATCAGTTTAATGCCTGGTATGATTTGGGCAACACGATCAGAGGTATTGATGGTGTGGAAGATGTGATCAGTATGACCCGTGGTCTAAATCTGGTAAAGAACGAAACGACTCACCAGTTTGATTATTATCCGTTGGTTAAGACTCGCCCCACTAACCAGGCAGAGGTAGATAGTCTGAGAAATTCACTCCTTGGTCTTAAGTTTTATGAAGGGATGCTCTATAACAGGAAGAGCAATGCCGCACTTATGGCAGTAACCCTGAACAAAAATATCCTTGTCGACAAACGCAGAATAGCGCTGGTAGCCAATATCGTTAATGCAGCAACTACCTATGGGGCTGCCAATAAAATAGATGTTCACTATTCGGGGATGCCCTATATCCGAACCATAATGATGAAGACGGTAAAGCAGGAGCTTTTAATTTTCATCCTCATGAGTATTGCCATTGCAGCACTGATTATGTACCTGTTTTTCAGATCGGTAAAAGTAGTACTTAGCTCCTTGCTCATTGTGGCTATAAGTATCATTTGGGTACTGGGCACCACTGTTGTTTTTAATTTTAAGATTACAATACTTACAGGAGTCATCCCATCATTGATTGTAATTATTGCCATCGAGAATTGCATCTATATCCTCAATAAATACCATTGGGAATACCGCAGTCACGGGAATAAAATCAGGGCCTTAATAAGAGTTGTTCAACGGATCGGATTTGCCTCACTGATGACCAATGCCGCCACGGCGCTGGGATTTGCCGCTTTTATCCTCACCTCCAATCAAATGCTTAAAGAGTTCGGGATCATAACGGCACTCAATATTATGTTGGAATATGTCCTTTGTATCACCTTGCTTCCCATAATTTTTAGTTTTATCGATCCACCAACTGCCAGGCATGTGAAGCATCTCGACAGCAACTTCTTCGGCACGATCATCAATAAGATCATTTACATGATCAGCTACCGCAGAAACCTGATTTATAGTATTGCAGGGGTTTTACTTTTAATCGGTTTTTTGGGTATCAGCATGATGAAAACTTCGGGTAAGATTGTAGACGACTTTGAAACTGATGATCCGATCTATCTTGATCTTAAGTTCTTCGAACAGAATTTTGGAGGTGTAATGCCTTTTGAGATCTCCATTGATACCAAAAAGAAGAACGGGGTATTTACCGGCACAACGCTGGACAAGATAAATGAGCTCCAGAAAATGGTGAATTCCTATCCGGAATTTTCAAAACCGCTATCTATCGCAGAGTTATTTAAGTTTTCGAAACAAGCTTATTTCGGTGGCGATTCCACGATGTATTCCATGCCAAACAATGTGGAGAAAGGATTTATCATGGGATACCTTCCTAGAAATCAAAAAGGAAAGAAGAATAATCTGCTCATTTCATACCTTGACAGTACCAAAAGATATACCCGGGTGAGTTTCCAGATGGCTGATGTAGGTACAAACCATATGGATTCATTAATGGCCAAAATAAATCCACAAATCGACAGTATTTTTAGTCCTGCAAAATATAAAGTCACGGTTACCGGGAACAGTGTAATTTACGCCCGTGGAACGAATTTCCTGATAAATAATCTTTTCGAGAGTGTATTGATTGCAATCATCATGATTTCCCTATTGATGGCTTTACTTTTCACCTCCTTTAAAATGATCCTGGTCTCGATGATTCCAAATATCATTCCACTGCTAATCACTGCAGCACTGATGGGTTTTACGGGAATACCGATTAAACCATCAACCATCATTGTATTCAGCATAGCATTAGGAATTTCGGTAGATAATGCGATTCAGTACCTCTCGCGCTACCGCCATGAATTGAAAATAACTAAAGGAGCTATCAAACAATCGGCAATCAGTGCATTACACGAAGCTGGTTTCAGTATGATTTATACCAGTATTGTACTTGTGCTGGGGTTCAGCGTTTTTATTGTCTCCAGCTTCGGAGGAACTCAGGCTTTGGGAATCCTGATCTCCACCACGTTGCTTATTGCGATGTTCTTCAATATCATGGTGCTTCCATCACTCCTTTTAACTCTCGACAAACGGCTGACCAGCAAGGCCTTTACCGAACCAATTATCGAGATTTATGATGATGAGGATCTGGAGGAGGAATATTTGGATGTTGATAAGTTTATGCTTAAACCTGAAAATAAAGAGCCTGAGAAATAAATACCTTATTTTAGAAACACAAGATATCTTGTGTTTCTAAAATAAGGTATTTTAAAACAGAATGCAATAACATTGTTACACTATTTAGTGCATGACATTTTCAACGGTGTCGGTTTCTGAATGGCTTCAACCCCTGCAATAACCTTTAGCAATTGTTCTCCTACCCCTATTTTATATCCCGAAGAGAAAAGGTAAACATTGCCAATCTCGTCACAAAGTAAAACTAAAGGCAGTTTATCCTTTAGGCCATCGCCATAAATAGCTGAAACAGCTTTCAGAATATTCCCCTCCTTATCGATTCCGCTAACCAATCTGGCAGGAAGATGGTAAGTTTTGAGCACTCCCGCTGAAGCAGCCTTATCGGCAGCCATCGCAAAAATAAATTGTCCTCCCCACTTATTGAAATGATCGACGTAAGGGCCCAGATCATTTAGAATATGTTTAGATGGTTCTTTATCGGGATCAATCAAAACTACCACTGAGTGTTTTCCTGCAACTAATGCGGAAAGAGTTACTCCCTTTATTTCTGCCCCGGTTTCCAAACTAAGTTGATCAAGGTTCAGTTTTCCTGAAGGTTTTAGCTCCCCTGCCTGTTTGCGCAGTTCGATCGCAAGGGTAGTGAGCTTTCCTTTTTCGATGGTGAAGTAAGTCATTCCACATAACACAGATCCGTCCTGAAGCCTGTTTCCTGTAATTAAGGCATAATTGCCCACCTCCAGTTTGAAGGGATCCTTCGAATCTGTAAGAACTTTTCCCTCCGGAAATTCCAGTGTTTTATAGAATCCGTTCTTCAGAAGAGCGATGGTATAGTGAATCGAATATTGCGGTGCCACAGAATTGTTTTTATCAATCAGTTTAAGCAATCCATTTTCAGGTTGTGCAACTGCCATATTTTCGAAACCTGCACGCAGCCACTCTCCGTTCTTAAAATATTCGGGTTGTGCTGTTTCAGGATTCAACCGTGCGGGAATACCAAAGGTTCGGCAAGCCGCAACAAAGAAGATATCCCTCGATGTGGGATCGGCCACCCTTAAGTTAAAAACTCCAATTGGTGAAACGGGGGTGCGCGAATGGTTGTTGGCAACCGTATTTATTCTGATATTTTCGCGAATCCAAGTTGTAAGGGCTTTAATATCTGTTCGGGTTGACTGTGCCAATTCTGAGCCCAGAGAGGTAGCCAGGGAACTGCGCCATGGCGTTAAAATCTCGAGTCCAACACGTGGCGAGAGGATATACCTTGTAAAGATCTCTTTTGAAATTCCCGGTTGCTCTCCCCCCGATTTTGCAACTTGTACCAGATGATCGGTAAGGATAGA